>NZ_RBZY01000050.1 GCF_004022425.1 Microbacterium enclense
CGCGCGCGCTGGTCCACGTGGGGCGACTGCACGGGTCCGACCTTCTCGCGGGCAGCGGCGATGAGTTCGGCCGTCCGGACCGCGGTGCCGCTCGGCGAGTCCACCTTGGTCTCGCGGTGGGCCTCGACGATCTCGATCGAGGGGAAGAACGGGGCCGCCGCGGCCGCGAGGGCGCTGCCGACCACGGATCCGAGCGAGAAGTTGGGGATGAAGACGGCTCCGGTGCCCGCGGCATCCACGAGGGGGCGCACCAGGGCGATGCGTTCGTTCGACCAGCCCGACGTTCCGACCAGGACGTTGATGCCGCGTTCGATGGCCGCACGCACCACATCGATCGACACCGCCGGCGTCGACGCGTCGATGACGAGGTCGGCGCCGTCGAGTTCGGCGAGGTCGGAACCCGACCCGAGCACCGACGAAACCTCGTACCCGTCTTCGCCCTCGACGACCTCGCGGATGACTCCGCCGAGCTTGCCGGTTCCGCCCACGATGGCAACGCGTGTGGTCATGCTGCCAGCCTAGGCGGCGGAGCGACTCGCGGGCGGGGGCCCGCCCGGAACGCGCCGGTTCCGCCCTCGCCTAGCATCGAAGCGTGGTCTCGATTCGCATCTCCCCCGTCGACGCCCCCGACGCGCACGCGCTCCTCGAAGAGTACTTCGCGCTACGCGCCTCGATCTTCCCCGGCGGCGGGTACCGCACGGTGCTCCCCTCCCCGGCGACGTTCGTCGAACCGGCCGGCGTCTTCGTCGTCCTGGACGACGACGAGGGTCGCCCCTCCGGGTGCGGCGGCATCCGTCGAATCGACGATGGTCCGCTCGGTCCCCGCGACGAGGTCAAGCACCTGTTCGTCCGGGATACCGGACGGGGGCGCGGGTGGGGCCGCCTGATCCTCGACGATCTCGAGCGCCGTGCTCGCGACCGGGGCGCCGCCGAGCTCGTCCTCGACACCCACCACACGCTCGACGCCGCCGGGGGCCTGTACGCCCGCTCGGGGTTCACGGCGATCCCGGCCTACAACGACAACGCGAACGCGACGAGGTGGTACGGGAAAGTTCTCGCCTGACACGGAAGGTCGCGGATCCGCCCGACCCTCGCACAACGCGGGCCGAACCCGGCGACCCCCACGGAATACGGCGAACTCCGCGCGTGCTCAGACCGGGAGCGGGTCGACCAGCCCGGTGCGCAGCTCCACCGGCAGGTGCGCCAGGTCGTTGTGCGACAGCACCGCCCACGGACGACCCTTTTTCTGGGCGATGACCGTCAGGCCGCAGAAGGCCTGGTTGATCGTCATCCAACGCCAGTCCGGGGCCTGCAGGACTTCGCGGACGAACCAGGCGATCACGAAGTTGTGCGTGATCAGAAGCTCGTGCACCTCGCCCGTCTTGCGCGCCAGGAACTCTGCGGTCGCGTCGGCCATCTGCGCGCGGCCGGCGTCGATCTCGGCCTCGGTCACAGAACCGAAGAACGGCTCGTACGCCGCCGGCGTCTCGGGGGTCATACCCGTCGGGACACAGTCGAAGAGCAGAGCGGATGCCTCGGGCGACACCGACGGCAAGCGTTCGGCGACGGCGCGGGCGGTCTGCGCGGCACGCTCGAGGGGCGAATGCCAGACGGCGTCGAGGGGCAGCCCGGACAGTCGGTCGGCGAGCAACGCGGCTTGACGCTGACCCCGCGGGGACAGGGGTCCGTCGGTGAGTCCGTGCTCGGCATCCTGATGCTCGCCATGGCGCACCAGGTAGATGTAGTGCGTCACGTCAGCTCACCTCGTCGTCAGTGTGCGGGCCCCCCGCAGAACACCTCCAGCCTACGTCACACCCCCGACACGGGGCCGATCACTCGGCGGCGCGGGCGACCTCGGACAGGTGAGCGCGGCTGAGCCGCACGCCCACCCCACGCATGCACTCGACGACGTGGCGGGGTGCGAACGCATTGACGATGGGAGCCGTCACCACCTTCTGCGCCAGCAGCCACGCCACGGCGACCGCGGCATCGGGGATCCCGAGCTCGACCCCGATCGCGTCGAGCGCGCGCAGCACCCGCGAGCCGCGGCGGTTGAGGTGAGCCGCGAGCTGCGATCCGCGGACGGAGCTGGTCTGCTGGCCGCGGGTACGCGTCTCGCCGGCGAGGAAGCCGTGGGCGAGCGGATGCGACGGGGTCACCGCGATGCCCTGCGCCGAGGCGATGAGCCGCAGATCGCCGTCGAACTCGTCGCGCCGCAGCACGTTGTAGGGGACGTCCAGCACGGTCACGCGGGGGTAACCGGCCGACGACAGGATGCGGGCCTCGACGAGCTGCGAGGCGGAGTATCCGTACGCGCCGATCGCACGCACCTTGCCGCTCTCGACGAGCCATTCGCAGGTGGCGAGCGTGTCCTCGAGGACCGCGCTGTCACCGCGGGCGGCATCCAAGGACAGCACGTCGATCCGGTCGGTGCCGAGCCTGCTCAACGACGCCTCGACGGCCCGCACGAGGTTCACCGCGCCCAGACCCGGATTGTCGGGATGCCGGCCGACACGCACGGTGAGAACGGTGTCGTCGCGCGTCCCGCGCGATCGCATCCAGGCGCCGATGATGTGCTCACTGCGCCCGGCCGCATAGCTGTCGGCGGTGTGGATCGCATTGCCGCCGAGCTCGACGTACGTGTCGAGGATCTCGTGGCTCGCCTGCGCGTCGACGTTCCAGCCGAACTCGCCCCCGCCGAGAAACAGAGGGAAGACGTCGAAGCCCGTCTCGCCGAGCGGAACGCGCACGTGCGACCCGAGGCCCGGACCTTGCAGGGTGACCGGGGCCGAGGGGTGCGGCTGCCGACTCCGGCGCAGGGGCGGTTGGGCCGTCTCGTCGACGCCCGAGCCGCTCATGGGCCACCCCTCGGTGCGCCGGAGACCGGACACCGACGGCGCCCGCCTCGCCCCCGACGCGTAGTTCGAGGGTAGGGCCTCCCCGGACCGGCTCCGCCGTTTCACCCGGTCCGGCGATAAACATTGCGTAACGCTTGCGGTCGACCGCACTCCGTCCGCACACACCGATGCCCGCCCCGCGCAAGACGGGACGGGCATCCGGTGAAGGGGGATCAGCCCTCGGCGGGAGCCTCGGGGCCCTCGCTCGCGGCGGCCGAGCTCTGCGTGTCCGCGGGCTCGGGCGTCGTGGCGGCCTCGTCGAGCACGGGCTCGAGCGAGAGCTTGCCGCGGTCGTCGATCTTGGTGATGCGCACCAGGATCTTCCGGCCGACGGACAGCACGTCCTCGACGTTCTCGACGCGCTTGCCACCGGCGAGCTTGCGGACCTCGCTGACGTGCAGCAGTCCGTCCTTGCCGGGGAGCAGCGAGATGAACGCACCGAAGGTCGCGATCTTCACGACCGTTCCGAGGAACTGCTCGCCGACCTCGGGGTTGGTCGGGTTGGCGATCGCGTTGACCTGGGCCCGTGCGGCCTCGGCCGAAGGACCGTCCGTCGCGCCGATGTAGACGGTGCCGTCCTCCTCGATGGAGATGTCGGCGCCGGTCTCGTCCTGGATCGCGTTGATCGTCTTGCCCTTGGGGCCGATCAGCTCGCCGATCTTGTCGACGGGGATCTGCACGCTGATGACGCGCGGCGCGGTGGGCGCCATCTCGTCGGGCGCGTCGATCGCGGCGTTCAGGACGTTGAGGATCGTCAGACGAGCCTCCTTCGCCTGGGTCAGCGCCGCGGCCAGGACCGACGACGGGATGCCGTCGAGCTTGGTGTCGAGCTGGATCGCGGTGATGAACTCGCTCGTACCGGCCACCTTGAAGTCCATGTCACCCAGGGCGTCTTCGGCGCCCAGGATGTCGGTCAGCGCGGCGTAGCGCGTCTGGCCGTCGACCTCGTCGGTGACCAGGCCCATGGCGATACCGGCGACGGGGGCGCGCAGCGGCACACCCGCGTTCAGCAGCGACAGGGTCGAGGCGCACACGGACCCCATCGAGGTCGAGCCGTTGGAGCCCAGGGCCTCGGAGACCTGACGGATGGCGTACGGGAACTCCTCGCGGCCGGGGAGCACCGGCACGAGCGCGCGCTCGGCGAGGAAGCCGTGCCCGATCTCGCGACGCTTCGGGCTGCCCACGCGACCGGTCTCACCGGTCGAGTACGGCGGGAAGTTGTAGTGGTGCAGGTAGCGCTTGCTCGTGATGGGCGACAGCGAGTCGATCTGCTGCTCCATCTTGAGCATGTTCAGCGTGGTCACACCCAGGATCTGGGTCTCGCCGCGCTGGAAGATCGCCGAGCCGTGGACGCGCGGGATGACCTGCACCTCGGCGTCGAGCGGACGGATGTCGGCCAGGCCGCGTCCGTCCATACGCACACCCTCGGCGAGGATGCGACCGCGAACGATCGTCTTCGTCACCGACTTGTACGCCGCGTTAAACTCGAGCGTCGCGACGGCCGGGAGCTCCCCCGACTCGACGGCGGCGAGCAGCTGCTCCTTGACCGAGGACTTGACCTCGTCGTCGGCGTTCTGACGCTCCTGCTTGTCGGCGATCTGATAGACCGGCACGAGGCGGTCGTACGCACGACCGGCGACGAAGTCGTAGGTCTCCTGGCTGTACGCCGGGAAGACGGGGAACGACTGGATCTCCTTGGCCGCGGTGCGGGCGACCTGGTTCTGCGCGTCGACCAGCTGACGCAGGAACGGCTTGGCGGCCTCGAGGCCCTCGGCCACGACCTGCTCGTTCGGCTTGGTGGCGCCGCCCTTGATGAGGTTCCAGCTGCCCTCGGTCGCCTCGGCCTCCACCATCATGATGGCGACGTCGCCGTCGTCGAGCACGCGGCCCGCGACGATCAGATCGAAGACGGCATCCTCGAGCTGGGTGACGGTCGGGAACGCGACCCACTGGTCGGCGTGCTCGCCGTGGCCGGGGACGAGCGCGAGACGGACACCCGCGATGGGGCCCGAGAAGGGCAGACCCGAGATCTGGGTCGACAGCGACGCGGCGTTGATCGCGAGGGCGTCGTAGAACTCACCGGGGGCGATCGAGAGCACGGTCACGACGATCTGCACCTCGTTGCGGAGGCCGTCGACGAACGACGGGCGCAGCGGGCGGTCGATGAGGCGGCACACGAGGATGGCCTCGGTCGAGGGGCGACCCTCGCGACGGAAGAACGAGCCGGGGATCTTGCCCGCGGCGTACGAGCGCTCTTCCACGTCGACGGTCAGCGGGAAGAAGTCGAAGCCTTCACGCGGGTGCTTGCCGGCGCTGGTGGCCGAGAGAAGCATGGTCTCTTCGTCGAGGTACGCGGCGACCGCGCCCTGCGCCTGCTGCGCAAGACGACCGGTTTCGAAGCGAACCGTGCGAGTACCGAAACGGCCGTTGTCGAGAACGGCCTCAGCGGCGGTGATTTCCGGACCTTCCAAGAGGTCCCTCCTTCTTTGTTTAGGCTCGCCGCCCCGTGTGGGCGACGAGCTGACATGCGAAGGAGCAGGAACAGGCAGAAAGGGCGCGCCGACTGGTCGGCACGGGAATCCCGGCGACTGGCCACCAGTAGACGACCACCCGGCATCGTGACGGGGAGTCCACCACAGGGGACCAGCGTCTGCCGGCCTGCTCCGTGAGCTCATGTGTAATTGAGCGGATGCCATGGCGGCACCCTCTGTGAGCCTAGCAGGGACCCGCAATCTCCCGGTGGTTCGGCGCGGGCCCGTGCCGTACCCTCGCCTCATGGGTCCCAGACGTCACACGCGTCACAGGCGTCTCGTGTGCGTACTCGTCTGCGCGACCCTCGTCGCCGTCTCGGCGGCCCCCGCGGCCGCGGCGCCGCTGATGGCCGCGTCCGGCCGTGTCGCGGCGATCGGGGACGATGACCCCGCTGTTCGCGAGGTGCAGAGCAGCCTGGATGCCGCCGAGGCTGCGGCCGCGGCCGCCTCGCGACGCGCGCTCGACACGTCCGCGACTGCCGAGCGCACGCGGCTGACGGCCGAGGCCACGGCCGCCCGTGCGGAGACGCTCGCGGCGCAGAGCGCCGAAGCCGACGCGGCGCTGGCTGCGGCGAGCACACGCGCCGGCACCAGCGCCGCGAGAATGTACCGCACGACCTCGGGCGGCCCCCTCGTGGCCCGTCTGCTGACCTCGGCCGACCCTGATTCGCTGCTGGACCGTCTCGGCATCCTGGATCGGGTGACGGCGATGGCCGCGCGGACCGCCGGAGACGCGCGCAGCACCGCGGACGTCGCCGAGTCCCTCCGCGCGCAGGCCGAGGCGGTGCGCACGGAGGCCGCGCGCCTCGCGAGCGAGGCGGCCACCACCGCGGCCGAGGCGAAGACGCAGGCGGATGCCGAGGCGGACACCGTCGCCGCCACTCAAGCCCAGCTCGACGACCTGTTCGCCCGGCTCGCCGCCCTGCGCGAGACGACGGTCGCCCAGGAACGCGCGGCGCGGCTGGCGCAGCAGACCGCGGCCCAGGCCGCCCAGCCGGGCGGAGCCGCCGGCGGAGGATCATCCTCGGGCTCGGGATCCGGCGCTGTCGGGGGCGGCGCACCGGGTGGCGGGTCGGGTTCGGCGGGCGGCTCCGGCGGATCGGGTTCCGGCGGATCGGGCTCGGGCGGCGGATCGAGTTCCGGCGGATCGGGCTCGGGCGGCGGCTCGAGTCCCGGTGGCGGGTCGAGTTCCGGTAGCGGCTCAGGCTCCGGCGGCGGGTCGAGCTCCGGTGGCGAGTCGAGCTCCGGTGGCGGGTCGGGCGTCGGCGGCGGGTCGGGCGTCGGCGGCGGGTCAGGCTCCGGCGGCGGCTCGGGGGGCACCACGGCGCCCGCGGGGCCCACGATGAGCCCCGGCCAGGCGCGCGACCACGCACGCGGGGCGATCGGCGCCTACGGCTGGGGAGACGACCAGTTCTCGTGCCTGGTGTCGCTGTGGAACCGGGAATCCGGTTGGCGCGCCGACGCCCTCAATCCGTGGAGCGGTGCCTACGGCATCCCTCAGGCTCTTCCCGGGGAGAAGATGGCCGCGGCCGGTCCCGATTGGCGGACGAACGCCGCGACGCAGATCGCGTGGGGCCTGTCGTACATCCGCTCCCGCTACGGCTCGCCGTGCGGGGCGTGGGCGCACTCCGAGGCGACCGGCTGGTACTGAGCGCCGCCCAACGCACACGATCCGTGCGAGCGCACACGATCCGTGCGGCCGGAGCGTGAGCGCTCGACCGGATCGTGTGCGCTCGACAGCGGTCAGGACGACGCACGCTCGCGCTGGCGATCGCCGCGGGTGGGCAGTTCGACGTAGCCCTCGTGCTTGGGCAGGATGCCGTCGCCCGCGGTGCGCCCGCGCACGCGGCGCCACACCCAAGGGAGCGCGTCGCGCGTGAGCCAGCCGCCCTGCGGCACGTCGTCGTCGGCGTGCAGCGCTTCGTCGAGGCCGGACAGTTCCCCGGCGTCGGGCACGCCCAGCGCCTCCGCGGCGCGGTACGCCACGAGCCGGTGCCCCCGTGAGCGCAGGTGCACCAGATCGTCGGCCCAGAGCGGCAGGTCGCCGATCTCGGCCACGGCCTCGAGGTCGAGCAGGATCGCGCCGTGGGTGCGGGCGATGCGACGCAGCTCGACGTTGTAGGCGGCGAAACGGCGGGCGAAGATCCGCGCCGCGGCCCGGCGCGGGAGGAACGTCGTCACCAGCAGAACGTCCGCTCCCGTGCGCCGCACCGCGCGGACGGCGGATTCGACTTCGGCGATGAGCGCGGGAATCACGGGCGCCGGGCCGACGAGATCGTTCGCGCCGATGAGGATCGAGACGAGGTCGGGCTGCAGCGCGAGGGCCGCGGGGATCTGCTCGTCGATGAGGTGGCGCACACGGCGGCTGCGCACCGCGAGGTTCGCGTAGCGGAACGGCCCGTCGTCGCTCGTGTGGGCCAGCAGCTCGGCGAGGCGGTCCGCCCATCCGCGGAACTGCCCCGACGGCATGCGCGACGCGTCGCACAGCCCCTCGGTCAGGGAGTCGCCGAGCGCGACGTACCGCGTCCAGCGGCCGCGCGTGCGGGGCGCGGGCACTTCGGGCCGCTCCCCCCCGCGCACGAGCATGCCTTCGTCCATCGCCCGCAGCGCCGCCGCCTCGCGATAGTGCCCGACGAGGTCGCGCGTCAGCGCCTCCCACGTGCGTCCCGCGACGGCATCCCGAGCCGCGCGGGCGAACGCCTGCCGCTTGGACTCGTCGCCGACGAGGTCGGAGACGCGAGCGCGGAGATCCTCGAGATCGCCCGGCTTGTACAGCCAGCCGTCGACGCTGGAGCGCACGAGGTCGAGCGGACCGCCGACGCCGGTCGCGACGACGGGCACACCGCTGGCGAGCGCTTCCTGGATCGTCTGCCCGAACGTCTCGCTCTCGCCGGGGTGGACGAAGACATCGAATCCCGCCATCGTGCTCGCCAGCGCCGCACCCGACAGGTGCCCCGTGAACACGGCATCCGGGATCGCCCTCTCCAGAGCCGCGCGCGAGGGACCATCGCCCACGATGACCAACCGGGTGTCGGGCAGGTCGGCGAGCGCGCGCAGGTCGTCGACCTGCTTCTCGGGGGCGAGTCGGCCGACGTAGCCGATGATGCGTTCGCCGTGGGCAGCAACGGAGGCGCGCCACGCCTCGTCACGGTGCTCGGGTGCGAAGCGGACGGCATCCACTCCCCGTCCCCACCGGCGGATGCGGTCGACGCCGAGCTCTTCGAGCTGACGCGTCGAGGCGGACGACGGCGCGAGCGTGAGCGTCGCGCGGCGATGCAGTCGCGTCACGTGGCCGGCGACGAGCGCGGTGGCGTGCGGCAGGCCATACTTCTGCGCATACGCGATGACGTCGGTCTGGTACACCGCGACCGAGGGGATCTTGAGCGCCTCAGCGGCCGCGAGCCCCTGCCAGCCGAGAACGAAGGGGGATGCCAGGTGCACGACGTCCGGATCGAACTCCCGGAGGAGCGAACCGAGGCGTGCCGCGCGGGCGAACACCACGCGGACCTCGGGGTAGGACGGCAACGGGACGGAGCGCAGCAGCTCGGCGCGGGCGCCGTGCAGATCGGCGGTGACGTCTCCGGATTTGGGGGCGATCACGAGGGTCTCGTGGCCCGCCTCCGCCAGATGGCGCAGGACATGGAGAACGGACCCGGTGACCCCGTTCATGTGCGGGAGGAAGGACTCGGCCAGCAGCGCGACTCTCACGCATCCAGCGTGGAACCCCCGCGGGGCTCTGGGCGCGCATACCGGCCCGACGTTCGCGATGTTCACCGGATGCTCCGCGCCTCGTCACCGGCACGTGGGCGGCGCGTCTCGATCCGCGGCGGAGAGTGACCGGGTGGACGGGATCGACGCGTGGCTCGGAGTGATCGCGGCGAGCCCGTGGGCGCTGCCGGCGATGGCCGCGCTCGTGTTCGCCGACGCGTTCCTCGTGGTCATCCCGGGTGAGGCGGCCGTCACGGCCTTCGGTGCGCTCGCCGTCGCCCACGGCACTCCTCCCCTCTTCGCCGTCATCCTCGTCGCGGGGGCAGCCGCGTTCTGCGGCGACCTGTGCTGCTACCTCGTCGGCCGCGCCGTCGGCGTCGAACGGTGGGCGTGGATGCGAGGGCCCCGCGTCACCGCGGCACTCGAGTGGGCGCGGGCGCGTCTGGAACGCAACGCCGCCGTCGTGCTCTTCACCGCGAGGTTCGTGCCGTTCGCGCGGCTCGCGGTGAATCTGGCGGCGGGGGCAGCACGGGTGAACCCCGCCCGCTACCTCGGCATCGCGGCGATCGCCGCGCTGGCGTGGGCGGCGTACCAGGCCGTCATCGGCGCCGTGGTCGCCGCCCTCGTCCCGGGCGGCCCGGTGGTGGCGGTGGTCGTGTCGATCGTGGTGGCCGTGGGGATCGGGGTGGGCATCGACCTCGTGCTGGCGCGGCGCGCCCGGCGCCGGGCCGGACGGGACGTGTCGGCCTAGCGGAGCGGGGACGCCCGCTCAGCCGAGCGCGAGCGTCCGTTCCGCGGCATCCACGAGCTCGTCGCCGTACGCGGGTCCGTGTCCCGCCGCGTGCACCGCGAGCGGGTGCAACTGGTGCAGCGGCACGCGCTCGCGCCAACCGGGGCGGAGGGGATGCCGCCGGTCGTAGGCCGCGATGACGTGGTCGAGGAACGGGCAGCCGAACAGCGCGAGCATCGCCAGGTCGGTCTCGCGGTGGCCGCCGTGGGCGGCGGGATCGATGAGCACGACGCCTGCGGCCGACCACAGCACGTTCCCGGACCACAGGTCGCCGTGCAGGCGCGCGGGGGCGTCCGTGTCGTCGAAGGCTCCGGTGGCGATCAGCGCGCATGCCCGTCGGACGACGCCTGCTCCGGATGCCGTGAGGTTCCCAGCCGCGACGGCGGGGGCGAGGAACGGCTCGACGCGCTGGGCCGCGTAGAACGCGCCCCACGTCGGCTCGGGATGCGCCGGCTGCGTCCGCCGTCCGATGAAGATGTCGCCCGTCCATCCCGGCGGCGGAGCGCCGAAGGCCGGGGCACCGGCGTCGTGGGTCGCGGCGAGCGCGGCGCCGAACTCCTCGGCGGCGGCCGGGGTAGGGCGCACGGTCTCCACCCGCTCGAGGACGATGCGCCTCGGTGCGGTCTCGAGCACCTGGACGGTCCGAGCTCCGCCCGCGGCAGCCAGCCACGCGAGTCCCGCGGCCTCCGCCGCGAAGAACCCCGCGGGGGCGTCGTCCCGGGTCTTCACCAGCCGTTCCATCGTCCCAGTCTGTCGCGATGTCGGAGGGCCCGGGCACGATGGAACGATGAGCGACGGCTTCGACCCCGAGTTCCTCGGCATCCCCCTGCCCCTTCCCTCCCCCGCCGTTGAGACGGTACGGCTCGACTACCCCCGGTTCTCCGTGCTGCTCGACCCCGTGCGGCGCTTCGCGGCGGTGACGGGCGTCGTCATCGATGGAGCGACCCTCCTCGACCTGCCGAGGCAGGGCGACTGGCGGCTCGATCCGCGCGCCCCAGCGTCGGCGCAGGCCGGTCCCGAGATCTACAGCCGCAACGACCTCGATCGCGGCCACCTCGTGCGCCGTCGCGATCCCGGGTGGGGCAGCGCATCCGATGCTCGGGATGCCACGGCCGCCACGTTCTTCTACACGAATGCCGCGCCGCAGGCCGCCGGCTTCAACCAGTCGAAAGAGCTGTGGCTCGGGCTGGAGGACCACGTGCTCGCCTACGCCGAGAGCACCGACCAGCGGATCGCGGTCTTCACCGCGCCGGTGCTGGGCGAGGCCGATCCGCCGTACCGCGGCATCCGCGTTCCTCTGCGCTTCTGGAAGATCGCGGCGTGGCGTTCGGTCTCCGGTCTCGCTGCTGCCGGCTTCGTGCTCGACCAGAGCGCGTTGGTCGACACCCGGCAGGGGCTGCGGGTTCCGCCCCTCAGCGCGTTCCGGACGTTCCAGGCTCCCATCGGCGACATCGCCGCGGAGGCACGCATCGACGTGGGAGCACTGGCGGCAGCCGATGTCCTCGCGCGGCCGGGCGTTCGTCCGGCCGGCGTCCGCGAGCTGCGGGACGCCGGCGACATCGTGCTCTGAACCCGGCGGTCTCGCCTCAGCGCACGCGCACGGCGTGCAGCAGCGTGTCGATCGCGGCGTGCGTGTGGCCGTCGCGCAGCTCGGCGTCGGCGGTGCCGCGGATCACGCGCTCGCACCGCTCGAGGCGGAACCGGTCGTCGAGGGCGCCCCGGAGCATCGCGGGCGTGTAGAGGATCGCCGGATTCTGCGGCCCGTGTCCTCCGGCGGCGATGTTCTCGACATCGTGTCCGAGGACGACGAGCGTGCCCCCGACCGCGACCCACCCGGCGAGGCGGGTGATCGCGGCGGCGTTGTCGTCGAGGTGCAGGTAGCACGACACCACGAGATCCGCGGATGCCGCGGGCTCCCAGGCGTGGACGTCGGCACGCTCCCACGCGACGGCGTCGCCGCCGGGACGGGCGGCCGCGATCGCGAGCGCCTCGGCCGAGAAGTCGACTCCCGTGACCGCCCACCCGCGGGCCGCGAGCCACCGGGCCGTGCGTCCGTCGCCCGTCGCGACATCGATGGCCGATGCCGGGGTCAACGGTTCGGCGATCTCCCGGACCACCGCCGGTGGCTCGTTCGCCCACACCCCTCCGGCCGAGGCCCGATAGCGCGCGTCCCACTGCTCGGCATCCATGCCCTCACCCTAGAGCCGCCCGCCCGACCTCATTGATCCGCACGGTATCCACGCGGATCCCCGCGATGGCGCTGAGCATGCGGGGATCGCTGAGCGGGTGCAGCACAGCACGAAGCCCCGCCGTCCGCGAGGACAACGGGGCTTGGAGCGGATCACTCGCCGGAGAGACCGCCGAGCAGGTGACCGAAGGACGTGCCGGCGCCGAGGTACGAGGCCGGGTCGTACGGGTCGGTGTCCCGCACGGGCTCGCGCGCGGCGATCGCGTCGGCGAACTCGCGCGCGGCGCGGTCGACGCGGGCGCCGAGAGGCGCGACCTCGTCGGCGTTCGACCCCCAGTCGCTGGATGCCGCGAACACGCCCGTGGGAACGGGGTTGGCGTGCAGGTAGGTGAACAGCGGCCGGATGGCGTAGTCGATCGCGAGCGAGTGGCGGGCCGTACCGGCGTTCGCGCCGATCAGTACGGGGGTGCCGGTCAGGGCCTGCGGGTCGAGCACGTCGATGAACGACTTGAACAGACCGGAGTAGCTCGTCGAGAAGATCGGCGTCACCGCGATGATGCCGTCGGCCGAGACCACGGTGTTGATCATCCGCTCGAGCGCGGGCGGGGCGAAGCCGGTCAGCAGGTTGTCGGTCAGCTCGTGCGCGTAGTCGCGCAGCTCGAAGACGTCGCTGGTGGCGTCTATTCCGCGCCCGCGGAGCTCGGCGAGCGCGGCGTGCGCCAGCCGGTCACCCAGCATGCGCGTCGAGGAGGGCGTCGACAGCCCCGCGGTCACGACCGCGATACGGCGGGCGGTCACGTCAGACCCCCACCTTCGTCGCGGCGGCACCGAAGGCGCTGCCGGCCTTCTTCGCGGCATCCTGGTACGGGCTTCCCGCGGTGAGGTTGTCACCGCGGTTCGCACCGGGAACGGCCTGGCGCGGTGCGGCGCCGGCGTAGATCTTCTCGACGAGGTTCGCGTGCGTCGGAGCGTCGGGCACCTCGGCCGGACGGTTCTTCTGCAGCTCCTTGCGCAGGACGGGGACGACCTCGCCGCCGAGGATGTCGAGCTGCTCGAGCACCGTCTTCGTCGGGAGACCGGCGTGGTCGATGAGGAACAGCTGACGCTGGTAGTCGCCGAACGTCTCGCGCATGGCGGCGTACCGGTCGATGATCTGCTGCGGCGAGCCCACGGTCAGCGGGGTCATCTCGCTGAAGTCCTCCAGGCTCGGGCCATGGCCGTAGACCGGGGCGTTGTCGAAGTACGGGCGGAACTCCTTGACCGCGTCCTGCGAGTTGGACCGCATGAAGACCTGCCCGCCGAGGCCGACGATCGCCTGCTGGGGCGTGCCGTGGCCGTAGTGGGCGAAGCGCTCGCGGTAAAGCGTGATGAGGCGCTGGTAGTGCTCCTTGGGCCAGAAGATGTTGTTCGCGAAGAAGCCGTTGCCGTAGTACGCGGCCTGCTCGGCGATCTCGGGCGTGCGGATCGAACCGTGCCACACGAACGGGGGCACACCGTCGAGGGGCCGGGGCGTCGAGGTGAAGCCCTGCAGGGGCGTCCGGAACTTCCCCTCCCAGTCGACGACGTCCTCGCGCCACAGCTTGTGGAGGAGGTCGTAGTTCTCGATGGTCAGCGGGAGGCCCTGTCGGATGTCCTTGCCGAACCAGGGGTACACGGGACCGGTGTTGCCGCGGCCGAGCATGAGGTCGGCACGCCCGCCGGACACGTGCTGCAGCATCGCGAAGTCCTCGGCGATCTTCACCGGGTCGTTCGTGGTGATGAGGGTCGTGGAGGTCGTGAGGATGAGCCGCTCGGTCTGGGCGGCGATGTACGCGAGCGTCGTGGTCGGCGACGACGACCAGAACGGCGGGTTGTGGTGCTCGCCGAGGGCGAAGACGTCCAGCCCCACCTCTTCGGTGTGCTTCGCGATCGTGAGCGTGTCCTTGATGCGCTGGGCTTCGCTCGGGGTCTTGCCGGTGGTCGGGTCCTGGGTGATGTCGCTCACCGTCATGACACCGAACTGCATCCCGGGCCAGTTGGTCGTCTCGTTCACGATGCCCCTCCTGTTTGTATGCATCTGAATATACATGTGCAAACGCAACGCCGCGAGATCTATTCCCGGCGCCCGCCTCAGCCGCCGAGCAGAACTGCCCCGATGGACTGCCCGGCCTTCGGAGCGGGCGGCACGGCCCACAGCCCCGACCCGACGTGCTTCAGGTACTCCCCCATGGCGTCGGTGGACAGAGACCGCTGCACGGTGATGTAACGCTCGGGGCTGCGCTGGAACGACAGGAAGAACAGGCCCGCGTTCAGGCGGCCGAGGTCGGTCGTGCCGTCGACGAAGTTGTACCCGCGGCGGAGGAGGCGGATGCCGCCGTTCGTGTCGGGGTGCGCGAGCCGGACGTGGCTGCGTGCGTCGATGCGGGGGGCGCCGGCCGCATCCGTCGCCGCGAAGTCGGGCGCCGCGAACTCATCCCCACCCGACAGCGGCGCGCCCTGTGCTTTGTCGCGACCCACCACGCGATCCTGCTCGGCCAGGCGGGTGCGGTCCCACGTCTCGATGAGCATCGCGATGCGGCGGGCGACGAGGTACGACCCGCCCGCGAGCCACGCCGGCCCCTCGGATGCCGGGACCCACACGTTCTCGTCCAGGGCGGCGGCATCGTCCGCGAGGATGTTGGCGGTGCCGTCCTTGAACCCGAAGAGGTTGCGCGGGGTCGACTGGTCGCTGGTGGTCTTCGACGTGCGACCGAATCCCAGCTGCGACCACCGGATCCGGGCGCGCCCGAACGCGATGCGGCTGAGATTGCGAATGGCGTGAACCGCCACCTGGGGGTCGTCAGCACACGCCTGGATGCAGAAGTCGCCGTCGGAGCGCTCGGGATCGAGGTCGTCGCCGAGGAATGCCGGGAGCCGCTCGAGTCCGTCCGGACGCTGCGAGGCGAGGCCGAAACGGTCGTCGAACAGCGACGGACCGAACCCGAACGTGAGGGTGAGGTTGCTCGCGGGCAGCCCCAGCGCCTCGCCGGTGTCGTCCGGCGGAGCCTCGGGCGATCCGCCCACGGCCCCGGTGGCGCTCACCTCGAGGCCCTGCGTCATCCGCGTCGCGGCGTACGTCCAGTCGGCGAGCAACGACGCGACGTCGTCGCGCGACGTGCGGACCATCATGTCGAACGCCGCGAAATGCAGGTGGTCCTGCACCGGGGTGGTGATGCCCGGCTGGTGGATGCCATCCCCCGCCGCCGCGGCATCCTGGATTCTCCGCTCACGCGCGCGCCCCAGGGCGACCCCGCCCGAGACTCCCCCACCCGCCCCGATCGCGAGGCCGGCGGCACCGGCGCCGACGGCGAGGCCCATGAGGCCCCGGCGGGACAGGCCGCCGGCACCGTGCTCGGTCTGCTCTTCCTCCACCGTCACTCCAGGACGGTCACGGTGAGCTGCGAGAGCGGCTCGGCGAGCGCGTTGATGAGGTCGGTGAGCTGGCGCTTGTCGTCCTCGGTGAGCTGCGAGTAGGCCACGAAACCGGCATCGGCGGAGCCATGGACGGCGAGCGCCGCCTCGAGGTCGGCGTAGCCGGCGTCGATGCGGGTCACGAGCGACGCCCCCTTGTCGCCCTTGGACTCGGCGAAGTCGCGCACCAGCGAGAACGCCATCTTCGACCCCTCGACGTTCGCGGCGAAGTCGTAGAGGTCGGTGCCCGACCACCAGTCCTCCTCCCCGCTGATCTTGCCCGTGGCCACCTCGTCGAGCAGCGCGATCGCGCCGTTGGAGATGCCGGCGACACCCTGATCGGTGAGCGCCTGCTCGAAGGCGTCGGAGTGGACGTAGTCGTACAGCTCCTGCGTGTCCGTGACGAGGGTGTCGCCGTAGGACGCGCGCTCGGCGGGAGTGGACGGCGCCCAGTCCTTCCAGGCCGGGGTCTCACCGTCGGCGTTGAGGGCGTCCTGCGCGGGAACCCATAGGTCTTTTTCGATCCGGTGGAAGCCCGTCCATGTCAGCCCCTCGGCGACGGCGTCGACCTCGCGATAGTCGATGCGCGGGTCGAGGTCGCCGAGCGCTTCGGCGATGGGTTCGATGCGCTCGTAGTAGGCCCGCACACGGGGGTACTGCTCCCGCGCCGTCGCGTCGTCGCCCGACGCGTATACCGACGTGAAGATCTGGACGGCCGGCAGCAGTTGTCCGACCTGGTCCTCGACGAAGGCGGCGTAGAGGTCGATCGCCTGCTGCTTCTGCTCCGCATCCTCTCCGTCGACGGCCACCGCGTCGCCGCTGACCGAGAACGCCGCGCGCCCCACACCCTCGCCGACCATGCCGGGCTTGCACAGCGTGAAGTAGTCGCCCGGCTGAGCGGTGACCGTGAGGCTCCGAGAGGCGCCCGGGGCGATGTTCTCGACCTCGCCGACGATGCGCAGCCCGTCCGAGGCGAGCAGGTAGAACTCGGTGACCTGGTCGCCGTCGTTCACCACGTCGAATGCGAGGGTGCCGCTCGTCGCGGTCGCCGCGGAAACCTCGCAGCCGTCCGCCGTCGAGGTGACGGTGAGGGCTCCCCCGGCGGCGGCGTCGGTCTTGGCGACGCAGCCCGAGAGGACGAGGACGGCCGC
Source organism: Microbacterium enclense (assembly GCF_004022425.1). Lineage (GTDB taxonomy): Bacteria > Actinomycetota > Actinomycetes > Actinomycetales > Microbacteriaceae > Microbacterium > Microbacterium enclense_A. The sequence continues at coordinate 16,695 of NZ_RBZY01000050.1, forward strand.
ACCGGCCGCGGCCGTGGCCGCGAGGAGGCGAGTCGGGTTCATGATGCTCCGTTCGGGTGGGTGGCGGAGGCCGCCGCGGGAGCGGCATCCGGAGTCGGGGGTGCCGCGGCGGCCGCGGGCACGGGGCGGCGGTTCGCCCGCACCCCGCGGAGGAACAGGGGGACCACGATGGCGACGTAGGAGACCCAGGCGATGACCTGCAGCCACGTCATGGCGGGCATGAAGCCGACCGTGGCCTGCAGGAGCACCGCGATCGTGCTGTCGGGGGCCACGGTGCTCGACACGTCGAAGGCCCAGCCGAACGGGAACCCCGCCCAGCCGACGGCGGCGAGGCCCGTCGCGGGATCGACGGTCGCCGACGCACCGAACGGCCCCGGAAGAGCACCGCCCTCCTGGAGGTCGTGGATGGCGTACGCCAGGACACCCGCCGCGACGACGACGAGGAATCCGCCGGTCCAGGTGAAGAAGCGGCCGAGGTTGAGACGCAGCATGCCGCGCGCGATGAGCCAGCCCAGCAGCGCCGCGGTGAGGATTCCGACGAGAGCTCCGAGCAGCGCCGTGGGCCTGTTCCCGAACCCCTGGACCATGGACCACAGCAGCAGTGTCGTCTCCACGCCCTCGCGGGCGACCGAGACGAATCCGACGGCGACGAGCGCCCACACGCCGCCGCGAAGGGCGCGGTCGATGCCGCCTTCGAGCCCTTCTTTGAGCGAGCGCCCGGCGCGTTGCATCCAGAAGATCATCCAGGTCACCATCGCCACCGCGAGCAGCGAGAGACCGCCCCCGATGAGCTCCTGCGCCTCGAACGTGAGGGCGTACGCGCCGAAGGTGAAGACCGCGCCGATCGCCGCGGCCAGCGCGATGGCGAGGCCGACGCCGGCCCAGAGCCGGGGCAGCGCGTCTCGCCGGCCGAGCTTGGTGAGGTACGCGACCAGGATGCCGACGACGAGAGCGGCCTCGAGTCCCTCGCGCAGCCCGATGAGGAAAGGGGCGAAGAAGGAGGCGAGCACGGGCGGACCGACTTTCGGGATCTCGGAGGGATGCCGCGGCACTGCGGGTCGATAAGGGCAACCTTACCTGACTCAGAAACATTACGCAGGTCTCCGCCGCGCGCGCACCCCACCGATCGGCGGATCACCCCCGCCGATCGGTGGGGACAAACCGGTCCGGGCACACGCCGCGGTAACCCTCGGCAACATTCGCCGTCGCCTCGGCCGCCCGACTTAGCCTCGGTTCATGTCCGAGCTGAACCTGCCGATCCTCGACCTCTCGCTCCTCGACCAGGGACCGGAGGCCGCCGCCCGCTTCCGCGACGAGCTGCGCACCGCCACGCGCGATGTCGGCTTCTTCTACCTCACGGGCACCGGGATCAGCCCCGAACTCGAGGCGCGGCTCCTGCAGGCCGCGAAGGACTTCTTCGCCCTGCCGGAGGAGGAGAAGCTCGCGATCGAGAACGTCACCAGCCCCCACTTCCGCGGTTACACGCGGGTCGGTGGAGAGCTGACGCAGGGCCGCGTCGACTGGCGGGAGCAGATCGACATCGGCCCCGAGCGGGAGGCGATCGACGACCCCGACGGCCCCGGCTACAACCGCCTCGTCGGCCCGAACCTGTGGCCCGCCGCACAGCCCGAGCTCCGCGACGTCGTGACCGAGTGGCACGACCGCCTGACCGAGATCGCCCGAACGCTGCTCCGCGCGTGGGCGCTCTCCCTCGGCGCGGAGGAGGAGTACTTCGACCGCCACTTCGGCGACCCGCAGACCCTCATCAAGATCGTGCGATACCCCGGTAAGGACGACCCGACGCCCCAATCCCCACGACCCCTCCACGTCGCGCCAGGGCGCGACGCGGAGCCTCCGGCCGCGTGGGCCCAGGGTGTCGGCGCGCACAAGGACTCCGGCGTTCTGACGCTGCTGTGGGTCGAGCCCGGCAAGGGCGGGCTGCAGGTGCTCCGCGACGGCGAGTGGGTCGACGCTCCCCCGGTGCCCGGCGCGTTCGTCGTCAACATCGGCGAGCTGCTGGAGTACGCCACCCAGGGCTACCTCACGGCGACGAAGCACCGTGTCATCTCGCCGCGGTTCCCCGACGAGCGCATCTCGGTACCGTTCTTCTTCAACCCCGCGCTGGAAGCGGTGCTGCCGATCATCGACCTCCCCGCCGAGCTGGCGGCCGAGGCCCGCGGCGTCGAGGACGACCCGACGAACCCGATCCACGCCACCTACGGCGAGAACGCCCTCAAGTCGCGCCTGCGCGCCCACCCCGACGTCGCCGAGCGCTGGCATCCCGACCTCGTCGCCGCACGCGCGGCATCCTGAGCCTCCACCTCACCGATAAACGCCCTCCCTCCCCAGAAACGCTTTCACACAGCGTGTCTCGGGAGGTAGGGCGTTTATCGATGGATGCCATGGCCCGGCGCCCCCGCGCGTGCACCGCGCACGCGCACTCCGCCGCAACGTCGCCGGGAATGACGAAGGCCGCCCCACAGCGTGGGGCGGCCTTCCAAGAATGTTTTGCGCGATTGAACGCTGGTGCGATTAGCGACGCAGACCGAGACGCTCGATGAGCGAGCGGTAACGGTTGATGTCGACATCCTGCAGGTAACCCAGCAGGCGACGGCGCTGACCGACGAGCAGGAAGAGTCCACGGCGCGAGTGGTGGTCGTGCTTGTGGATCTTGAGGTGCTCGGTGAGGTCCTTGATGCGCTGCGTCATCATCGCGACCTGCACCTCGGGGGATCCGGTGTCACCGGGGTGCGTCGCGTACTCTTCGATGATCGCCTTCTTGACGTCTGCTTCCAGTGCCATAGGTGATCCCCTTTCTCTTCGTTGCGCGGCGCCCGACGCCTGATGCGAGGGCTCTCTTTATCCGCGGCCGATCGAACGGCAACCGCATGAGTCTACCAGCATCCGGATGCCAGCACCCACGCGCCCGGAGGACCGGCGCCGTAGGAGTGTCGTAGCCTCGACGGGTGCAGATCACCGTCCGCGTGACCCCCGGCGCCCGGCGTGGCCCCACCGTCCGGAGCGCGCGCGGCGAGGCCGGAGAGTGAGCCGCGGCAGCGCGCTGATCGATCTGCGCCCCCTCACCACGTCTCCGGCGTTCGCGCGTCTGTGGATCGGGTCGACCCTGTCGGGCATGGGCGGACAGCTCACGGTGGTCGCGGTGATGCTCCACGTCTTCGAGCTGACGCAGAGCACGTTCGCGGTGTCGATGATCGCCGTCGCCGGGCTCGTGCCGATGGTCCTCGCGGGGCTCTACGGCGGCATGCTCGCCGATGCCTTCGACCGGCGCACCGTGGCCCTGCTCGCCGCCTCCGTCACGTTCGTGTCCACCGCGCTCCTCGCGGCCCTGGCGTGGACGGGCCTGGAGGACGTGGCATCCCTGTTCGTCCTCAGCGTGGTCAACTCGGCGGCGAACTCGATCGTCATGGCAACCCGCTCGGCGATCACCCCGCGACTGCTCCCCCGCGACCTGCTGCCCGCCGCGGCCGCGCTGCAGGGGGTCACGGTCGGGATCATGGTGATGGCGGGTCCGGCCCTCGCGGGAGTGCTCGTCGCGGTCGCCGGCTACGCCTGGACCTACTCGCTCGACGTGCTGCTGATGACGTCGCTGTTCCTCGGCCTGTGGTCGCTGCCCAAGCTCCGCCCGGAGGGGCAGATCGTCCGGCCGGGGCTGGAATCGTTCCGCGACGGCGTCCGGTTCCTGCGTCGGGCTCCGAACATCCGCCTGCAGTATCTCCTGGACATCACCGCGATGACCTTCGGTCAGCCCCTGGCGCTCTTCCCGGCGATCGGTGCCGTTCTGCTCGGCGGCGGCGCGATCACGACGGGTGTGCTCACGGCCGCGGTGGCGGCGGGGGCGTTCCTGTCGAGCCTGTTCTCCGGCCCGGTCGGCCGCGTGCGCCGACACGGCCTCGGCATCGAGCGCGCGATCCAGGTCTACGGGCTGTCGATCGGGGCCTTCGGTCTCGTCCTGCTCGCCGCGAGCCTGGGCTGGCTGCGGCCCGCCAACACCGGCGAGGACTCCGCGGCCCTCGTCCTGATCGTGCTCGCGGCGATCACCCTGGCCGTCTCGGGCGCCGCCGACAACGTCAGCGCCATCTACCGCTCGACGATGATGCAGGCGGCGGTCCCGGATGCCATGCGCGGACGCCTCCAGGGCATCTTCATCGTCGTGGTGGCCGGGGGGCCGCGCGTCGGCGCCCTGTACGCCGGAACGCTCGCGACGTTCGCGGCGCTCTGGGTGCCTCCCCTCCTCGGTGGCATCCTGATCCTGGCGATCGTCGGGGTGCTGGTGCGCTTCTCGCCGCGGTTCCGGGAGTACGACGCGCTGAATCCCACGCCGTAGCGTCAACCACCGGCGGATTCCGGACGTCTCACCCGCGGGCCGAGGTGCGTGTCGCACCCCCGGCCTAGTGTCGGGGGCGTGGCATCCGCTCCTTCCCCCTCCCCCGTCGCGATCACGGTGCAGTTCGTCCTGACCGGCATCGTCTGGGGCTCGAGCTTCCTGTTCATCGCGGTAGCCCTCACCGGCATGGCTCCCGCTCAGGTCGCCGGCGGCCGGCTGCTGTTCGGCGCGCTCGCCCTCGCCGCTGTCGTCGCGCTGCGCCGGGAACGGATGCCGCGAAGCCTCCGCGTCTGGGCCCACCTCTGCGTGCTGAGCGTGACGTTCTGCGTCGTGCCGTTCCTGCTCTTCGCGTGGGCCGAGCAGCACGTCTCGTCGGGCCTCGCGAGCATCTTCAACGCGACCACCCCGATCATGACCGCCGTCATGGCGTGGGCGGTGTTCCGGGTGGAGCGGCTGCACACGGGCCAGCTGCTCGGAATCGGCGTGGGCATCGTCGGGGTCGTGGTGATCATCGCGCCCGGGGCGATCGCCGACGTCGGAGGCAGCACGGTGGCGCAGCTCGCGCTGCTCGGCGCGACCGCGTGCTACGGCTTCAGCCTCGCCTACATGCGCCGGTTCCTCGGGAACGCCGGGCTCTCGGGCATCGCGTTCGCGTTCGGGTACATCGGCCCGGCGGCCGTCCTCATGCTGCTGGCATCGCCGGTGATCCTCGCCGAGCCGATGCGTTTGACCCCGGCCGTCGTCGCGAGCATCGTCGCGCTCGGCGTCCTCGGGACGGGCCTGGCGTACGTGTGGAACCAGAACACCCTGCGCGCGTGGGGTCCGACCCGCGCCTCGACCGTGACGTACATCACCCCCGTCGTGGGCGTCGCGCTCGGCATCCTGGTGCTGGGCGAGCAGCTCACCTGGAACGAACCGGCCGGCGCGGCCGTGGTGTTCCTCGGCATCCTGCTCGTGCAGGAGCGCGTGCGCCTCGGTCGCCGCGCACGTGGCTGAGACACGCGCCGGAAACGACGGGGGTCCCGGATGCCATGGCATCCGGGACCC
>NZ_RBZY01000051.1 GCF_004022425.1 Microbacterium enclense
GGGGGGGGGGGGGGGGGGGGGGGGGGCGCCATGGCCACGCGTCAGACGTGGGTCCTGCGCCGTTTCCTGCCGTTCACAAGTTCGCCCGGACCTCGTGTTGACACGTGTCTCGCTTCGCCTTATGGTAACTGTTAACAGTAAACAGAACGTTCGATGGTGATCGGTTCTCCGGATCGTTTCGCCGTCCAGAAGGGCTCCGCGAGATGACTTCCGCCTCCTCCGCCGTCGGTGACGGCCGCACCGTGATCGTCGGACCCGTGCGCTACGCCGAGCTGTGCGGGTCGGGCCGACAGTTGCTTCTCGATCATGGATTCACGCTCGTCGAGAACGAGACCACGGTGCCCTGGACCCAGGCCGAGCTGCACTCCCTCCTCGTGGGTGCGGACGCCGCGGTCGCGGGGGTCGAGGTGTACGACCAGGACGCTCTCGCCCACGCCAATCGGTTGCAGATCATCTCGCGCCTCGGCGTCGGCCTCGACAACATCGATCTCGACGCGACCCGGACTCGTGGCATCCACGTCGTCAACGTCCCGGGGGGCAACGCCGCAGCCGTCGCGGAACTGGCCATCGGCTTCATGATCGCGGTGCTGCGCCGTCTGCCCGAGATGGATGCCGCAACCAAGGCCGGACGGTGGGACCGATTCGTCGGGCGCGAACTCGCCGGAAAGTCCATCGGCCTGATCGGATTCGGCGCGATCGCGCAGCTCGTCGCGCGCCGACTGCACGGCTTCGACGTCGCCGTCACCGCCTTCGACCCGTTTGCCGACGAGGCCGCCGCCGCCCGCCTCGGCGTCCGCCTCGTCGACAGCGCGGCCGCAGCCATCGCCGACGTCGACATCGTCAGCGTCCACGCCCCGCATGTCGCCGCAACCCACCACATCGTCGACGACGCGCTCATCGGAGCGATGCGCGAGGGCACGATCCTCGTCAACACCGCTCGCGGCGGACTGGTCGACCAGGCCGCTCTGGTACGCGGTCTGGAATCCGGTCGCATCGCGGGCGCCGGCCTCGACGTCTTCGAGGTCGAGCCCACCTCGGCCACGAACCCCCTTTTCGCTCATCCGAACGTCGTCGTCGCGCCCCACGCGGCGGCCGACAGCCGCGAAGCATACGAACGCATCGGCCTGGCCACAGCCCGGGCGATCGTCGACGTCTTCGCCGGGCGCCTTCCCGAGGCGCTCGTCGCATAACTCCCGCTGCAGTCACCACCCCGAGAGGAACACCGATGTTCACCACACCGCACACCCGACGCGTCGTCGCGGGACTGGCCGCCGCAGGCGCGGTCGTCCTCGCGCTGACCGGATGCGCCGGCGGATCGGGCGGCGATGACGCCCCCGTCTCCGAGATCACCGTCGTCGCCGCAAACAGCCCCTGGGTCGAGGGGGTGAAGACCCTCGCGACCAAGTACAAGGACGAGACCGGGATCACGGTCAACATCGAGGCCTACGGCAATGAGCAGCTCAACGACAACTACAAGGTCAAGCTGAACGCCTCGTCCGCCGACTTCGACGTCATGGCCTTCCAGGTGCAAGACGTCATGCGGGAGTTCTCGCGCAACGGCTGGCTCGCCGACATGACGGACTACGTCGCTTCCGATGCCGCATGGAACTGGGAGGACTTCCAGCCCGCCGCCCGCGACGCCGTGCAGCTCGACGGCACCGTATACGGAGTCCCGGTCATGACCGAGCGTCAGATCGTGTACTACCGCGCCGACCTGCTGCAGGCGGCCGGCATGCCCGTCCCGGAGACTCTCGACGAGCTCGAGTCGGCGGTCGCGGCCCTGCACGACCCGGATGCCGGCATGTACGGCATCGCGATGCGCGGCTCGCGTGTGCCGCTGGTCACGCAGCTCTCGTCCTTCCTGTACAGCTACGGCGCCGACTTCCAGGATGCTGACGGCAACGCCAGCGTCGACACGCCCGAGGCCGTCGAGGCCATCGAGTTCTACGGCGACCTGCTCAGCAACTACGGTCCTCCCGGAGTCACCAACATGGGCTGGGTCGAGGCGTCCGCACTGTTCGCCCAGGGCAAGGCGGCGTTCTACATCGACGCTGACAGCCAGGCCTACACCTTCCTCGACGCAAGCAAGAGCAGCGTCGTCGACACGGTCGGATTCGCGCAGTTCCCGGCAGGTCCCGCGGGCTCCCACTTCTACAACATCGTCCCGCAGACGGTGGGGATCAACGAGTTCTCCACCAAAAAGGACGCCGCGTGGGACTTCATCAAGTGGGTCACCAACGAGGAGAACACGACGTGGCTCCTCGCGAACGAGACCGTGCCCGGTGCGCGCCAGTCCGCGTGGGCCGACGATGCCGCCGTGGCGTCCTTCCCCGCGGGCCTCGTCGACATCGTCCGCGACGTCGCCGACCACGGTGTCGGTCACGACCGCCCGCGCCTCGAGCAGGTCGCGGCGGCGCGCGAGATCGTCGGCGGCCCCGTGATCACCGCGATCGAGGGAGGGGATGTCGCCGAGGCAGCGGCATCCGCCAACTCCCAGTTCCAGGACCTCCTCGACTCCGAGAAGTGACCCGACGGGGCCCCGGCGATGCCGCCGGGGCCCCGTCCCCCGACCGAAAGAGGAACGATGGCGACCCTCACCGCCCCACGCCGTCGCGTCACCCCCGCGACCCGCGCCGTCGACTGGATCGACGCGCACCTCAAATGGATTCTCATCGCCCCCTCGGTGGTGTTCATCGCCCTGCTGATCGCCTTCCCGATCGGCTACACCGTGTTCCTGTCGATGACCGACTCCGCGGGGGCCGTCTCACGGCCGTTCCAGTTCGTCGGCTTCGAGAACTACATCGGGTGGCTCACCGATACCGAGCGGTTCTGGCCGGCGGTCGGGCGCACCGCTTACTTCACTGGCATGGCGCTCGCCCTCGAGATCGTGCTGGGCCTCGCCATCGCGCTGCTGCTGCGCAAGACCTTCCGTGGCCAAAGCCTGGTGCGCGTGTTCATCCTCTTGCCCCTCGTCGCCACCCCGGTGGCTGTCGGCATGATGTGGCTGCTCATCTTCGAGCCCTCGATCGGTTTCGCCAACGTCGTCATGCGCTTCCTCGGACTGCCTCCGCAGGGATGGCTGTCCGACCCGTCGATGGCGCTGAACACCCTGATCTTCATCGATGTCTGGCAATGGACGCCGATGGTCATCCTGATTCTGCTGGCAGGGCTGTCCACGCTGCCCGAAGAGCCGGACGAGGCCGCCCGCGTCGACGGGGCGAACGCCTGGCAGCGCTTCCGCCACATCACCCTGCCGCTGCTGGCCCCGGTGATCGCCGCCGCCGCGATCCTGCGCTCCATCGATGCGATGAAGACCTTCGACATCATCTACGCCACCAAGGGCATCGGCGGGGGTTCCAGCCACGAGGCCGAGACGTTGAACATTCTCGCCTACGGCCAGGCGTTCCAGTTCTCGCAATACGGCAAGGCCTCCGCGTTGCTGATGCTCTTCTTCGTCCTCATCATCGTCGTCCTGCTCGCCCTCGCGATCCTGCGCAATCGAGGAGCCCGCTCATGAGCGCCACCCTGACCCCCGTCACCACCCGTCGGACGGCCTCTGCGCCCCTCGGCGCATCGTCCCCCATTCCGAAGCGCCGACCGCGTCGACCGGCCGCGGTCGTCGGCGGGGTGGCCCGCGTCGTCGCGATCATCGTGGTGGTCCTGTCGTTCCTGGTCCCGTTGATCTGGATGTTCCTGGCGAGTCTGAAACGCAACCTCGACGTCGTCGACCCGTCCAAGACGTTCGCCTTCGAACCCACCCTGGGCAACTACGACACGGTGTTCGGTGCGCAGAACTTCCTGCCCATCATCGGCAACAGCATCTTCGTGGGTGCGGGTGCCACGCTTCTGGCCCTGGCCATCGGTGTACCCGCGGCCTACGGCATCGCCCGGTACAAGGCACAGAGCACCACCGCGTTCCTGCTGATGGCACGAGTGATTCCCGGCGTGAGCCTGCTCATCCCGTGGTACTTCCTGTTCTCGCAGGTACAGCTGGTGGGCACGTACACGGTGCTGATCCTCACGCACCTGTTCGTCACGATGCCGCTCGTGGTGGCCATCATGTCGAGTTTCTTCGACGGCATCCCGGTCGAACTCGAGGAGGCCGCTCAGATCGACGGCACCAGTCGGATCGGTGCTTTCCTGCGCGTCGTCCTTCCGCTGTCGGTGCCGGGCGTCGCGACCGCGGCCATCCTGTCGTTCATCTTCAGCTGGAACAACTTCCTCTTCGCGCTCGTCCTCTCCAGTCAGGGGACGAGGACGCTCCCGGTCGCAATCGTGAACTTCACCAGCTATGCCGCTGTCGACTGGGGTGGGCTCATGGCCGCCGCGGTGGTCATCACGGTGCCCGTGATGATCGTGGCGCTGGTCGCGCAAAGATACGTCGTCAGCGGGCTGACCGCCGGCGCGACGAAGGGCTGACGCGTGCCTCGGTCGACCGCGTGGATCATCGGGGGCGGCTCCGGCATCGGTGAGGCCGCCGCGTGGGCGCTCGCCCTGGCGGACAAGCACGTGATCGTGTCCGGGCGGCGTCAGGTCGAGCTGGACCGCGTGGTCGAGCGGGTGCGGGCTGCGGGCGGGTCGGCCTCTGCCGCGGTGCTGGACGTCGGGGACGCGTCCGCGGTTCGCGCGACGGCCGACGTGATCGCCCACCGTCACGGCCCCGTCGGCACGCTCGTCTACAGCGCTGGTACCAACGTCCGCCGGCGGTTCTGGGACTCGGTGCAGCCCGTCGACATCGAGAACGTGATGGATGCCAACCTGCACGGCGCCGTGCGCGCCATCCACGCCGTGCTCCCCGCGATGCGGGCGCGACGCGAGGGGAGGATCGTCCTGGTCTCGTCGTGGGCCGCATGGCGCTTCTCACCCGGCGCGGGCCCGGCCTACTCCGCCAGCAAGGCGGCGCTGGGCGTCCTCGCCGAGACGCTGAACGCCGCCGAGGGCCGCGGCGGCGTCACAGCGACGCACCTGTGCCCCGGTGAGGTGGCCACCGACATCCTCGACACGCGCCCCGAGCCGCCGTCCGCCGAAGCCCGCGGACTCATGCTGCGCCCCGACGATCTCGGCGAGGCCATCGCCTGGCTCGCGGGTCTGCCCGCGCACGTGTGCGTCAACGAGCTCGTCGTCACCCCCGCCGCCAATTCCTCCTACGCCTGATCCGACCCAGAAAGGTCCTCATGTCCCGTCGTGACATCGTCACCGCCATCCCCACCAGCTTCCGCCGCGACGGCGCACTCGACGTCGAGGGGAGCCGAGAGATCTTCCGTTACGTCGCCCGCTCGGGCAACGAGGGCGCGTTCGTCCTCGGCACGACCGGGGAGTTCCCCGCTGTCGACGACGAGGAGTTCCGCACGCTCGTGTCGATGGCCGTCGAGGAGCTCTCCGGCCACCTGCGGGTCATTGCGCACGTCGGCCAGCCCAGCGCCTACGAGGCGGTCCGTCGTGTGCGCACCGCGCGTGATCTCGGGGTGACGGAGTTCGCCGCCCTGACCCCGTACTACCTCCCCGCTGCGGACGAGGCCGTCTACGACTACTTCGCCCAGGTCGCGGACGCGGTCGGCGACGGGTCGCTGTACGTCTACGTGTATCCCAAGCGCAGCGGCATCCCGGTCTCCCCAGCCCTGCTCGCACGGCTCGCCGAACTGCCTGCGGTCGTCGGCGCGAAGGTCAGCGAGCTCTCTCTCGCCGAACTCGCCGCGTACCGCGCGGTCGTGCCCGAGGACTTCGTGCTGTACACCGGTGCCGACCGTGAGCTCGTGGCCGCCGGGGAGTCGGGGGCGCAAGGCGTCGTGTCCGGGGTATCGTCGGTGCTGCCCAAGCCGTTCCGCGAGCTCGCCCGTGCCGCCGACGCCGGCGACGAGGACGCCCTCGCCCGTGCGCAGGCCGCAGTCGACGACATCGTGGCCGTGATCGGTGGCGACATGGCGCGGATGAAGGCCGCCTATCGGATCATGGGTGTCGCCGACGGCGTGTGCCGGATGGCGCTGGTCGAGCCCGACGGAGCGACGATCACCGAGATCGAGCGCGTCGTCGCCACGTACCGGTGACCGCGCCGGTCGTCGTCGTCGGTTCCATCAACGCCGACGAGACGCTGCCCGTTGCGACCTGGCCGACACCGGGCGAGACATCGCTGCTGGCCGGTCCGGTCCGCCGCGGTCTCGGTGGCAAAGGCGCGAACCAGGCCGTCGCCGCCGCGCTCGCCGGGGCGGATGTCGCCCTCGTCGGGGCCGTCGGTGAGGACGCCTCGGGGGCCGATGCCCTGCGGAGCCTCCGCGACGACGGCGTGAACGTCGATGGCGTGCGCACGCTGGCCGGTGCCACCGGGCGAGCGCTCATCCTGGTCGACCCCCACGGCGAGAACCTGATCCTCGTCGACCCCGGGGTCAACGCCGTGGTCGATGAGGGAACGGTCCGTGCGGCCGCCCGCCATTGGACTGCCGCCACCGTCGTGCTCGTGCAGGGTGAAGTGTCGCGAGCGGCCATCGATGCCGTCGCGCACTCGTGCCGCGCCATCGGAGCGCGGTTCGTCCTGAATCTCGCGCCCTTCCTCGAGGTGGACGCCGACACGCTCGCGACCGCGGATCCTCTCGTCGTCAACGAGATCGAGGCGGCGCAGATCGGCATCGACCCGACGGCGGAGGCCGGGACGTCGCCCGCGCGCTCCCTCGTTGTCACCCTCGGCGGCGACGGAGCGGTCGTCCGCACGGCGAGCGTCACGGAGAGGCTTCCCGCGCGGCCGGTCGAGGTCGTCGACACGACGGGCGCGGGCGACGCGTTCGTCGGCACCCTCGCCGCCCGGCTCGCCGCCGGGGCAGATCTGGTCGCCGCCGCCGGGGCGGCCACCGCGGCCGCGGCGTACGCGGTCGCCCATTCCGGGGCCGCCTCGTCGTACGGAACCCGCAACCAGATCGAGCACTTCGCTCGCGCCCGCTGACGGCGCGCCCACCCCACCACGCCTCCCCGAGGAAAAGGACATCGTCGTGAACCCGTACACTCTCCCCGAACTCCGCCGCCGCCCCGAGGCTCCGGCATCCACGGCCTACCTCATCGCCTCGGGCGATCTGCGGGAGTCGGCCAACGTCGCCGGCTGGCCCGCGCAGGAGGCGATGGAGAAGGCCGTCACCGCCGCCTTCGCCGAGGAGGGATGGAGCGTCGTGCGCGCCAACGCCGTCGACCCCGCGACGGGCCACGGGTTCATCTCGAGCCAGCGGATGGGGCTCGAAGTCTTCACCGTCATCCCGACCGAGGCGCCCCTGATCGTGGCCGAGGCGGTGTGGCAGTACTCGCATCATGTGCTCGCCGGACTCCGGACGCACCGCGGCCCCATCCTCACCCTGGCCAACTTCGCGGGCGAATGGCCGGGACTGGTGGGGCTTCTGGGCCTCAACGCGGGTCTGGCGAAGATGGGCAAGGAGCACTCGACGCTGTGGTCGGTGGACTTCACCGACGAGTGGTTCCGGTCACGTCTGCGGGAGTGGATCGAGACCGGCCGCATCACCCACGATGTTTCGCACGTCCGGCCGCTTCCCGCCCTGCCGGACAGCCCGGAAGTCGAACTTGGACGCGCTCTCGGGTCCGAATTGCTCCTGGACAAGGCGATCATCGGCGTCTTCGACGAGGGCTGCATGGGCATGTACAACGCGATCTTCGACGACGAGCTCCTCAACCCGATCGGCATCTACAAGGAGCGGCTGTCGCAGTCCGCCCTCTACGCGGAGATGCTGCGGGTCGAGGACTCCGAGGCGGACGCAGCGTTCGAGTGGCTGACGTCGGCGGGCATGGTGTTCCGATTCGGTGTCGACCCGGCGACCGAGCTCACGCGTGATCAGGTTCAGTGGCAGGTGAAGATGTACATCGCCGCGGTGCGTATGGCCGATGACTTCGGTCTGGACGCCGTCGGCATCCAGTACCAGCAGGGACTCAAAGATCTCGTGCCCGCCTCGGACCTCGCCGAGGGGATCCTCAACACGACGGACCGCCCGCCTGTGTTCTCCCGCGACGGACGGCGCGAGCTCTTCGCCGGACGAGCGATTCCGCACTTCAACGAGGCCGACGAGGGAGTCGCCGTCGACGCATTGGTCACCGACCGGATCTGGCGGGCGATGGGGCTGGTTCCCGACAACACGCTGCACGATGTGCGGTGGGGGGAGGACTACCAGGGGCGGTTCGTCTGGGTGTACGAGATCTCGGGGTCGGTCCCGGCGTCGCACCTGGGCGGATGGGAGCACGCCGAAGGGTGGCGTCAGGGAGAGGTCTTCTTCCCGGCCGGCGGGGCGACGATCAACGGCGTCTCCCGCCCGGGCGAGGTCGTCATCTCGCGCGTGTTCCTCGCGGACGGCACCCTTCAGGTCGATCTTCTACGTGGGTCGGTCGTCGAACTCCCGGAGGAGGAGACGCGTCGCCGTAAGGAGATGACGAACCCGGAGTGGCCGATCGCACACGTCGTGCTCCACGACGTCGACCGCGATCAGTTCATGGCCCGGCACAAGGCCAACCACGCGCAGGTCGTCTACGCCCCGGATGCCGAGACCGCCGACCGCGCTCTCGTCGCCAAGGCGGCGATGTTCGATCGGATCGGGGTGAAGGTCAACCTCGTCGGACGCGTCACCCTATAGAGGGCGAGTGGCGCTCACCCGGGTGGTCCGCGGGCATCGGCCGGGGACGAGGGCGAGCGGCGCCTCTAGAGTGCGAACATGACGCTCTCCTCCGCACAGCCCTCGGCGCGTGACCGCGGCGACAGTGCCGCGACGACGCGCTGGGAGACGTGGACCTACTGGCCGCTCACCGCACTCGCGCTGCTGTGGATCTTCGTCTACACCGCGCAGGTGATCGGCGACGTCCGCGGCACGTGGCAGGGCGTCACTTCCGCGTTCATGCTCGCTCTGCAGCTCGTGTTCGCCGGCGACTACGTCGTTCGTCTGGTGTGGTCCCGTCGGAAAGGGACCTGGTTCCGCCACCACCTCCTCGACCTCGGCGTGGTGTTCGTGCCGATCCTGCGGCCGGTGCGACTGCTGAGCGCCTTGACGCGACTGACGAGCTTCACCCGCACGGCGGGCAGTTCGGTGCGCGCCCAGCTCGTCATCTACGGCCTCGGCAGCATGCTGCTGCTCGTCTGGCAGGTCTCGCTCGTCGTGCTGCAGGCGGAGCGGCACACCCCCGGCGCGAACATCCTGACCTTCGGCGACGCGGTGTGGTGGGCCTTCTGCACGGTCACCACCGTCGGCTACGGCGACTACGCCCCCGTTACGGTCGTGGGCCGGATCGCGGCCGTCGTCCTCATGGCCGGTGGTGTGGTGCTCGTGGGGCTCATCGTCGCGACGATCTCGTCGTGGGCGTCCGATCGCGTCTCCCACACTCACGCGCTCCGGCGGGCCTCCGTCGCCGAGAGCGGGGGCGACGACCCGGCGACGCCGACGGGGTGACCCGTACGCTCGAGCCGTCTCAGGCAGGGTCGAGTCGCAGCACGGTGGCCGCTTCGCCGACCCGCAGGTCGTCGACCACGCGGATCGTGCGGGCGACGTCGTCCACCGCGCCGATCACGGTGCCGAAGCGCTCGCGGTCGGCGCACACGGCCGTGACCGTGACGAAGTGCGCGCCCGTGTCCCACGTGTAGGTCGCGAACGGGGGCGTGCGCGCGTCGGAGGGGAGCGGCATCGCGAGCTTCTCGCCGACCCCGAGGTGCGGATTGCGGAACGACTCGGTGTCGTCGTACTCCATGGGCATCATCGCGCGGGCGGCACGCAACTGCGCCGTCGCCTCCTGCAACTGCGCCATGACGACGAGCAGGTCGGGGTCGCTGCGCCACACCCACACGAGCACGCGGCCCGCGGCGCGACGCATGAGCAGGGGCGCCGCCTGGCTCGCCACCCAGGCGAAGAGTCCGCTGCCGGGGCGCTCGGTCGAGCCGACCGCGCGGTTCGCCTGCGTCAGCAGCATCCGGATCGCCGCCTTGCGATGGCGCCGGCCGCGCCAGCCCAACGAGCCCGTGACGGGCACCCAGAGGTCGGTGGGGGCGTCGGCCTGGAGTCGAGGCATGGTTCCAGCCTACGAGTCGGGATGCCGGGATGCCGGGTGTCGGGCTACGCCGTCGGCGGACGCCTCCCGCGATGTCGGAGGTTCGTGCCAGTCTGTATCCGCGGTGATCGCGCCGCCCCGATCTGACATCCGGAGACCGTCGTGCTCGGAAAAATCCTCATTCGGTACCTCTCGAAGTACCGCTGGCTCCTCGTCGCCATTCTCGCCTTCCAGGCCGCGTCCGCGATCGCGACCCTGTACCTGCCGCGCCTGAACGCCGACATCATCAACCTCGGCGTCGCCCAGGGCGACACCGGCTACATCTGGTCGCGCGGGGTGATCATGCTGGTCATCTCCCTCGGTCAGATCACGGCATCCGTCATCGCGACGTACTTCGCCGCGCGGGCCGCGATGGCCGCCGGGCGCGACATCCGCCGCGATGTGTTCGAGCGCGTGAGCGGCTTCTCCGAGCGCGAGCTGTCGCAGTTCGGCGCCGGGTCGCTCATCACGCGCAACACCAACGACGTCCAGCAGGTGCAGATGCTCGCGATGATGGGCGCGACGATGCTCGTGAGCGCTCCGCTCCTCGCCATCGGCGGCATCATCATGGCGCTCCAGCAAGACGTCGGGCTGAGCTGGCTCATCGGCGTCGCTGTTCCCGTGCTGCTGGTGCTGGTCGCGCTGATCATCGCCCGGATGGTCCCGCTCTTCCGCAGCTACCAGACCAAGCTCGACGCCGTGAACCGCATCATGCGGGAGCAGCTGACCGGCGTCCGCGTCGTGCGGGCCTTCGTGCGCGAGCGCATCGAAGAGGAGCGCTTCCGCGGTGCGAACACCGACATCCTCGTCGTCGGCCGGAAGGTGGGGTCGCTCTTCGTCCTGCTCTTCCCGCTGGCGATGCTCGTGCTGAACGTCACGGTCGTGGGCGTCATCTGGTTTGGTGGCATCCAGGTGGATGCCGGCGGCGTCGAGATCGGCACCCTGTTCGCCTTCATCCAGTACGTCGCGCAGATCCTCGGCGGCGTCCTGATGGCGAGCTTCATGACGGTGATGATCCCGCGCGCCGCCGTCTCGGCCGAGCGCATCGGCGAGGTACTCGACAGCACCTCCACTCTCCGCCGCCCCGAGAACCCGGTCGCCGCGTTCCCGGCGCCGGGCGAGGTCGTCTTCGACGACGTGGCCTTCGCCTACCCCGGGGCCGAGGTTCCGGTGGTCTCGGGCATCAGCTTCACCGCCGCCCCGGGCGAGACGGTGGCGATCGTCGGGTCGACGGGCTCGGGCAAGACCACGCTGGTCTCGTTGATCCCCCGTCTGTTCGACGTCACCGACGGCGCGGTGCGCGTCGGCGGGGTCGACGTGCGCGACGCCGACCTCGACGAACTGTGGCGCGGGATCGGACTCGTGCCCCAGCGACCGTTCCTGTTCAGCGGAACGGTGGCATCGAACCTCCGCTTCGGGCGCGAGGAAGCCACCGACGACGAGCTCTGGCGCGCGCTCGAGATCGCCCAGGGGCGTGACTTCGTGAGCGAGATGGAGGGCGGGCTCGAGGCGCGCATCGCTCAGGGCGGCACGAACGTGTCGGGCGGCCAGCGGCAGCGCCTCGCCATCGCCCGTGCCATCGTGCACCGGCCTCGCATCCTCGT
Source organism: Microbacterium enclense (assembly GCF_004022425.1). Classification (GTDB taxonomy): domain Bacteria; phylum Actinomycetota; class Actinomycetes; order Actinomycetales; family Microbacteriaceae; genus Microbacterium; species Microbacterium enclense_A. Next base: position 11,655 of record NZ_RBZY01000051.1, read on the forward strand.
CTTCGACGACTCGTTCTCGGCGCTCGATCTGAGTACCGACGCCCGATTGCGCAGAGCGCTCTGGGACGAGCTCCCCGATGTGACGAAGATCGTCGTCGCGCAGCGTGTCTCGACGATCACGGGGGCCGACCGCATCGTCGTACTCGAAGACGGGCGCATGGTCGGCCTCGGCAGCCACGACGAGCTCCTGCGGACCAGCCCCACCTACCGCGAGATCGTGGAGTCGCAGCTGGGGGTGGAAGCATGAGCACGCCCGACGCCCTGACCGAAGAAGACCGCGCCGAGCTCGAGCTCGCCGAGCAGGCGCGCCAGAACTCCGGCGACTGGAACAGCGTCGCACCCGGCAAGGCCGCGGCCTTCGGACCGAGCTTCCGCCGACTCCTCGGACTGCTGCGGCCCTACGCGTGGTCGTTCGCCTTCGTCTCGTTCCTCGGCGCGATCGGTGTCGTGCTCGCGGTCCTCGCCCCGCGCGTGCTCGGCGACGCGACCAACATCATCTTCGAGGGCGTGGTCTCGAAGTCCCTCGCCCAGGGCTTCCCCGAGGGCACGCCGCAAGAGACGGTCGTCGAGGCGCTTCGCGCCGCGGGCCAGGGCGATGTCGCGAACATCGTCTCGGCCATGAACAACTTCCAGGTCGGCGCGGGCGTCGACTTCGACGCCCTCCGCATGGTCATCGTGACCGTGCTCGCCATCTACGTCGGCTCGTCGCTGCTGTCGTGGATCCAGGGCTACGTGATCAACATCATCATGGTGCGCACGATGTGGCGTCTGCGCGAGGACGTCGAGGCCAAGATCAACCGTCTGCCGCTGGCGTACTTCGACAAGGTGCAGCGTGGCGAGCTGATCTCGCGCGTCACGAACGACATCGACAACATCACGCAGACGATGCAGCAGTCGCTCTCGAGCGCCCTCACCTCGGTGCTGACGGTGGTGGGCGTGCTCATCATGATGTTCAGCATCTCGTGGCAACTGGCGCTCGTCGCCCTCGTCTCCCTGCCGCTCATGGCCGTGATCTTCGGGGTCATCGGCCCGAAGTCGCAGAAGGCCTTCGGCGAGCAGTGGAAGAAGGTGGGCCGCCTCAACGTCCGCGTCGAGGAGTCGTTCTCGGGCCACGCGCTGGTCAAGGTCTACGGGCGTGAGAAGGACGCTCGCGAGAAGTTCGAGGTCGAGAACGACGAGCTGTTCGAGGCGAGCTTCCGGGCGCAGTTCCTCTCGGGCATGATCATGCCCGGCATGATGTTCGTCGGAAACCTGACGTATGTCGGTATCGCGGTGCTGGGCGGTCTCATGGTCGCCGGCGGGCAGATCCGCCTCGGCGACGTCCAGGCCTTCATCCAGTATTCGCAGCAGTTCACCCAGCCGCTCTCCCAGCTGGGCGGCATGGCCGCCGTCGTGCAGTCGGGCACCGCCTCGGCCGAGCGCGTCTTCGCGCTGCTCGACGCCGACGAGCAGGACCCGGATGCCGCCGACGCTCCGGCCCACGTCGAGGGTCGCGGCGTCATCGAGTTCGAGTCGGTGCGCTTCTCCTACACGCCCGAGCGTCCGCTCATCCGTGACCTGTCGTTCCGCGTCGAGCCGGGGCAGACGGTCGCGATCGTCGGCCCCACGGGCGCGGGCAAGACGACGCTGGTGAACCTCATCATGAGGTTCTACGAGCTCGACGGCGGGCGGATCCTGCTCGACGGGCAGGACATCGCCGAGCTCCGCCGCGATGACGTCCGTTCGCGCACCGGCATGGTGCTGCAAGACCCGTGGCTGTTCGCCGGCACGATCCGCGACAACATCCGCTACGGGCGGGAGTCCGCGACCGACGACGAGATCGTCGAGGCCGCCGTCGCCACGCGCGTCGACCAATTCGTGCACTCGCTGCCCGAGGGCTACGACACGGTCCTCGACGAAGATGCCGCGAACGTCTCGGCCGGCGAGAAGCAGCTCATCACGATCGCGCGTGCCTTCGTCGCGCGTCCGTCGGTGCTGATCCTCGACGAGGCCACATCGTCGGTCGACACACGCACCGAGCTGCTGCTGCAGCAGGCGATGGCGGCGCTCCGCGCGGGGCGCACGTCCTTCGTCATCGCGCACCGCCTGTCGACGATCCGCGATGCCGACCTCATCCTCGTGATGGAGCACGGCGACATCGTCGAGCAGGGTTCGCACGACGAGCTCATCACCGCCCACGGCGCCTACTGGCGCCTGTACCAGTCTCAGTTCGAGGCCGCCGCGTCGGATCTCGACACCGCGCCGGGTGCCGCCGACGGAGCAGACGGCGGACCGCTCGACGCCCGGTCGGCGGCGGACGCCGATACGCCGGCCTCGGACCAGGCGCTCGTCCTGACGGCCCAGGCTGCGGCCGTGCCGCAAGTGGTTGCAGCCGCCGGCGTCGACGGCCCGCCGCGCCCCGCGCAGGGTTCGCCCACCCCGGATCCGTCGGTCGACGAGACACGATGACGCCTCGCTGAGCGCTCCGCCCCTCCCCGGCGGGACGGTTGCGCGACGGGTTCGGGGCGCATTCCTCGCTTCGGGGCGCGATTCTTCCGCCCCGATCGCAGAATCGCGCCCCGAACCCTGAGCCGCCTGACCGCCGCGGCATCCCGGGGACCGAAAATCCCCTCCGGTACAGTTGTCGAGCGCATGCACCGCACCGTGCGACCCGTTCCGCCGCACAGATAGGCCTCACCACCCGTGACCACTCCTGCGACGCCCGCCCCCTCACCCTCGGAAGACCCCCCGCTCCGGGTCCTCATCGGGGCCGACACCTTCCTCCCGCACGTCAACGGTGCGGCCCGCTTCGCCGAGCGCCTCGCCGCGGGCCTCGTGGCCCGCGGTCACATCGTCCACGTCATGGCCCCCAGCGACGGCCACCAGTCGGGGGTGTTCACCGAGGTCATCGAGGGTGAGCCGATGACGATGCATCGCCTCCCGGCCTACCGCTTCCTGCCGCACGACTGGCTGACCTTCGTGCTGCCGTGGCGGTCGAAGCACTACGCTCGGCGGGTGCTCGACGAGGTGAAGCCCGACGTGGTCCACATCCAGTCGCACATCATCATCGGGCGCGGACTCGCCCGCGAGGCGCGTAAGCGTGGAATCCCCGTGATCGCGACGAACCACGTGATGGCCGAGAACATCCTCGACTTCACGACGCTGCCCGATTCCCTCGACCGCATCTTCGTGAAGCTCGCGTGGGCCGACGCGCAGCGCACCTTCGCCCTCACGCGGGCGGTGACGACCCCGACCCGTCGCGCGGCGGACTTCCTCGAGTCGACCATCGACATCCGAGGCGTGATCCCGGTGTCGTGCGGAATCGACCGCGCGAACTACACGGCCGATCTCGAGCCGCGCGACGCCAACCGCATCCTGTTCGTCGGACGCCTGACGAGCGAGAAGGGTATCGATGTCGTGCTGCGCGCGCTCGCGCAGCTCGACCCCGAGCTCAACACGACGTTCGACGTCGTCGGCGGCGGCGACCAGCGCCGCAACCTCGAGCAGCTCGCCGAGCAGCTGGGCGTCGCCGATCGCGTGACGTTCCACGGCCATGCGTCCGAGGAAGACCTGCGCGCCCTCTACACGCGGGCGAGCGTCTTCGCGATCGCCTCGATCGCGGAACTGCAGTCGATCGCGACGATGGAGGCCATGGCATCCGGTCTGCCGATCGTCGCGGCCAACGCCGTCGCCCTGCCCCACCTCGTGCACGACGGCGAGAACGGGTACCTCTTCGAGCCCGGCAACGCCGAGGAACTCGCCGCCCGCCTCACCGACGTGCTGACCGCCGCACCCGAGGAGCGCCTGCGCATGCAGCAGGCCTCTCTCGACGGGGTGCGCGTGCACGACATCGGCCGCACGCTCGACACCTTCGAGGCCCTGTACCGCGGACGCCCGCTGCCGGAGTGACCGCGTGCATGTGGTGATGTTCGCCGACCAGCACGTCGAATCATCGGGCGGCGCGCAGGTGTCGATGCGGTTGCAGCGGCGGTTCCTCGAACGCGCGGGGCATACCGTCACGGTCGTCGCCCCACGGATGCATCGGCCGACCCCGACCGACCCGGCGTACGTGGATCTGCCGTCGATCCCCGTCACGCCCGACCGCGAGTACGCGATGTCGTGGCCCGGCATCCGCACCGATCGCCTCGTGGATGCCGCGATGGCGGGGCGTCCGCCCGTCGACGTCGTGCACGTGCAGGCGGATTTCTGGGGCGCATTCATCGGTCACCGCTTCGCCGCGCGCCACGGTCTGCCCGTCGTGCACACGATGCACAACCGCGTCGACGTCGGCATCGAGGCGACCGCGCCGTTCCCGGGGCTCGTGCTGCGGGTGCTGAATGCCTGGGCGCGGCGCGCGCTGCGTCCGGCGCTGCGGGCGAAGCTCCCGCGCGAGGCACCCGACGGGTGGGCTTATCTCCGCCGCCTCGCGCACCTGTCGGTCGCGGTCACGGCTCCGTCGGCGCACTTCGCGCGGCGGCTCGAGGCGCACGGTGCGGTGCCGGTGGCCGGCGGAGTCGACGTCGTCTGGAACGGTATCGACGATGACATCCTGGATGCCGCTCTCGCGGCGGGGTCCCCCGGCCGCCGCCCCGGCCGCCCGCGGTTCGTGTGGATTGGTCGCATGAGCCCCGAGAAGAGGCTCCTTCCCTTCCTCAAGGCCGTGGCCGCGGCGGGCATCGACGCCGATGTGGAGATCATCGGCGGCGGAGCCCAGTCGCGCGCGGCCCGGCGTCTCGTGGAGCGCACGCGGCCGGCGGCATCGATCCGATTCGCGGGACGGATGCCGTACGCCCAGACGCTCGCCCGGCTCGCTGCGGCGGACGCCGTCGTGCAGACCTCGATCGGCTTCGAAACCCAAGGGATGACCGTGTTCGAGGCGGCGTCGCTCGGGACGCCGGCCGTGGTCAGCGATCCGGACATCGCGGCCGAGCTGGGCGGGGGAGTGTGGACCGTCGCGGATGCCACGGTCCCGGCGCTCGCCGAGACCCTCCGCCGCGCGGCGTCCGACATCGCCGCGGGCTCCCCGGTCGTCGTGGACCCGACGATCGGGGAGCGGTTCCGGCAGTCGTCGCGTACGGCGGCCATGGTCGAGATCTACGCCCGCGCCGCCGCGCCGCGCTGAGCACGCCGAACGCGGGCCGACGTCGCGGGCACGGGAGCGGGTGCGGGCACGGGAGCGGGCGTGACCTCGGGTGCACGGGCCTCGCGCGGCGCGTCGAGGTCCGTTCCCCCGGGGAGTCGGCGCGGGTCGGTGGGCACGCGGCCGTGGCCGTCGGTGCGGATCAGCCACGCGGAGGCGCCGATCCCGATGAGGGCGAGGATGCCGAAAGCGATGAGGTATGCCATGGCAGAGAAGCTACGTCTGTACGAATCATGCCCGCGAGTGGCATGATGGACGACGTTCGTCACTTTTCTGCCACCCGGAGGATTCATGCGTTCCGTCGCCGTCGTCGTCCAGCCCGGTTTCGCCCCGTTCGAGTTCGGCCTCGCGTGCGAGGCGTTCGGGCTCGACCGCAGCGACGACGGCATCCCGAACTTCGACTTCCGCATCGTGAGTCCCGAGCCGGGCGTCGTGCCGTCGAACATCGGGTTCTCGATCAACGTCGAGCACGGTCTCGACGCCGCGGACGACGTCGACATCCTCGTGCTCGCTCCCGTCCCCCGCGAGCAGTGGGACGCGATCGATCCGCGCGTGACCGCGCTGGTACGGCGGGCGCATGCCCGGGGGGCGTGGTTGCTGAGCGTCTGCAGCGGGTCGTTCGTGATCGCGGCATCCGGGGTGCTCGACGGGCGCCGCGCCACCACGCACTGGCGCTACGCGCAGACGATGGCACGCATGTACCCCGAGATCGAGGTCGACCCCGACGTGCTGTACGTGCAGTCGGACAACATCATCACGAGCGCCGGCACCGCGGCGGGGCTCGACGCGTGCCTGCACCTGCTGCGGCAGGAACTCGGTGCCGAGCTCACCAACCGCATCGCGCGGCGCATGGTCGTGGCGCCGCAGCGCGACGGCGGGCAGGCGCAGTTCATCGCGGCTCCGCTCCCCGTCGACACGTCGCTCTCGCTCGCCCCCGTCACCGAGTGGATGCTGCAGAACCTTCACGCCGATCTGCCGGTCGAGCGGCTCGCGGCGCGCGCGCACATGTCGCCGCGCACGTTCGCCCGCCGGTTCAAGGCCGATTTCGGCGCGACGCCGGCGGCGTGGCTCGCGCGGCAGCGGCTGCTGCACGCCCAGCGGCTGCTCGAAGAGACCGACCTCGGCCTCGACCGCATCGCCGCGGAGTGCGGCTTCGGCTCGGCCGCGGTGCTCCGCCAGAACTTCGCCCGCACGATGGGGCTCACGCCCACGGCCTACCGCGCGCGGTTCTCGTGCGCCGACGACGCGATCGCGGCATCCCTCGAGGCCGTCCCGGCCTGACGGCGAGCGGCGAGCCGTGTCGGGCGCGCACAGAGAAACGGCCCCACCCGAGGGTGGGGCCGTTTCGTTCCGCTCAGGACGCCGGGGTGAAGAACGGGTTGCTGGGTGTCGTGCGTGCGGCGATGACCTCGTCGGTCGCGGGCAGCGAGCGGGCGCCGTTGCGGATCGCCTCGCGCGCGGACTGGCGGTTGTTGCGGTAGATCTGCTCCGCATCGGTCGCTGCGGGATTGACCCACACGGCCGCGATGATCGCGTGCGTGTCCGCCCAGTCGACGGGGATGTCGCCGTCTGCGAGCGCATCGGCGATCCCGGATGCCACCCCCGCCTGCGCCGGCCCCCAGATCAGCAGGCCGTGGGCATCGCTCTCGGGCGCCGACTTGGTGACGAAGAGCGTCAGCGGCTTCACCGGGAGCGACGGACGCAGGACCGCAACGAACGGGACGTGACCCGAACTGGGCGTCGCAAGAGCCGTCGCCCACGCCGTGCCGACGGGGCCGTCGCGGTGCCCGAGCACCGTGTTGATGTGGGCGGCATGCGCCCCCTCGCCGACGAAGCTCTCGCCGATCTGCACGTCAGCGGGCATCAGATGAGACCCTGCTCCGTCAGCCAGTCCGTCGCGACGTCCTCCGGGTCTTCACCGTCGACATCGACCAGTGCGTTGAGCTTCTGCATCTCCTCGGTGGTGAGCAGGGGCGCGATCTCGGCGATGACGTCCGCGATGGCGGGGTACTCGTCGAGCGTCGACTGCTTCAGGGTGAAGGCGCCCTGGTAGACCGGGAAGAACTCCTCGTCGTCGGCGAGGACGACGAGGTCGAGAGCGGGGATGCGGCCGTCGGTCTGGAACACCTCGCCGAAGTTGCAGTCATCGCCCTTCTGGGTGGCGGTGTAGATGACACCGGTGTCCAGCAGTGCGACGTTGGAGTCCGGAACGTCGAGTCCGTACGCGGCCTTGAGTCCGGGCCAGCCGTCATCGCGGGTGGAGAACTCGCTCTCGATGCAGAACGTCTGCTCGTTGGCCGGAAGCGCGGCGATGTCGGAGAGGGAGCTGACACCGAGTTCCTCCGCCTTGTCGGCGCGGACGGCGAACGCGTACGTGTTGTTCAGCGGGGCCGGGTCGAGCCAGGCGATGCCCTTCGCGGCATCCGCTTCCTTCGTCGCCTCGAACTGCGCTTCGGCGCCGGGCACGGGCGCGGTGTTGCCGTTGTAGGTGATCCATGAGGTGCCGGTGTACTCCCAGTACCCGAGGAACTCGTCGTTCTCGAGCGCCTGGCGGACGTTGGCCGAGCCGACGAGCTTTGTGTTGGCCTCGACGTCGGCACCATGGGCGTTCAGGAGCTGCGTGGTGATGTGGGCCAGGATGTACTGCTCCGAGAAGTCCTTGGAGCCGATCTGACCGGTGAGGCCGGCCAACTCGTCGCTCCCGCCGGCGGAGCCGGACGAACCGGAGCCACCGGAACAGGCGGTGAGGGTGAGCGCGCCGAGAGCGGCGACGGCGGCGAGCGAGAGAAGCGGACGACGCTTCATTGTGTCTCCTTGGGTGTGATGCGGTGGGTGGTGCGGGGCGTGAACGGTGATGTTCAGATCCCCTTGGGGGTGAGGAGGTCTTCGGCGAGGCCGGCGATCCAGTCGATGAGCAGGGCGATGCAGGCCACCAGGACGGCGCCGACGACGAGCACCGGGTAACGCTGCAGTTTCAGGCCGTTGACGATCATGTCGCCGAGCCCGCCGGCGTTGATGAACGTGGCGATCGTGGCCACGCCCACGCAGAACACCAGAGCGGTGCGCAAGCCCGCGAGGATGACCGGCACGGCCAGCGGCAGTTCGATCCGGGAGAGCACCTGGACGGGCGTCATCCCCATGCCGCGGGCCGACTCGCGGATCGCGCCGTCGACCTGCTCGATGCCGATCATGGTGTTGCGCAGGACGGGGAGGAACGCGTAGATGACGAGGGCGACGAGCGCCGTCGTGTACCCCGTCTGCCAGACGATGGCCAGGAGGATGACGACACCGACCGCGGGCGTGGCTTGACCGATGTTGGCGAGGGCCAGCACGACGGCGCGGATGGCTCGCGATGGCGTCTTGGCCAGCAGGATGCCGAGGGGGATCGCCAGGACGGCGACCAGGGCGGAGGCGACCACCGTGAGGCTGAGGTGCTCGCCGATGCGCAGGAATAGATAGTCCGGATTGATGGTCCGCTGCTCGATGGAGTCCAGGGTCAGCGACGACACCCACAGGTAAAGCGCCGCCAGGATGATCGCCACGATGACCGGCGTGATGAACCGGCGCCAGACCTTCCTCCCGCCGCGGGCGTGGCGGGCCGCGGCCAGCCGGGCCGCGCCGATGCTCTGCGTCTCGGTGGTGACGGTGGTCATCGTTCGCCGCCCGGGTGTGTCGAGAGACCGTCGACCTCGACGCCGAGGGCGGCGGAGATGCGTTCCATCGTCAACGAGCCGACCGGGCGCCCGTCGCGGTCGACGACGGTGACCGCGGGCGAGCCGTTGAGCACCAGCAGGTCGAGGGCATCGCGGAGATTGTCCGTGATCGACACCGGCACCGCCCCGGCATCCGTCACCGGACCCAGGGGTGCATCGGCGACGGGGATGAGCGCGAGGCGCTTGAGGGCGGCTCCGTGTCCGATGAAGGAGCGAACGTAGTCGTTCGCCGGCGCAGCGAGGATCGCTGCGGGAGTGTCGAACTGCTCGATGCGGCTGCGCTCGGAGAGCACGGCGATCCGATCGCCCAGGCGGATGGCCTCGTCGAAGTCGTGGGTGACGAAGATGATCGTCTTGCCGATGGACTCCTGGAGGCGGAGGAACTCCGCCTGGAGGCGTTCGCGGGTGATGGGATCGGTCGCCCCGAAGGGTTCGTCCATGAGCATGACGGGCGGGTCGGCGGCCAGGGCGCGGGCGACGCCGACGCGCTGCTGCTGGCC
>NZ_RBZY01000052.1 GCF_004022425.1 Microbacterium enclense
CCCTCGCCGCGGGCGCCTTCCGTCAGCAGGATGCCGAGGCCGGCGAGGCCGGTCGGGTGGAACTGGAAGAACTCCATGTCCTCCAGCGGCAGGCCCTTGCGCCACACGATGCCGACGCCGTCACCGGTGAGGGTGTGCGCGTTGGAGGTGGTCTTGAAGATCTTGCCGAAGCCGCCGGTGGCGAACACCACGGCCTTGGACTGGAAGACGTGCAGGTCGCCCGTCGAGAGCTCGTACGCCACCACGCCGGCGACCTGGGTCTTGCCGGCGTCGTCCTTCAGCGTGACGAGGTCCAGGACGTAGAACTCGTTGAAGAAATTGATGCCGAGCTTGACGCAGTTCTGGAACAGCGTCTGCAGGATCATGTGGCCCGTGCGGTCCGCGGCGTAGCAGGCCCGGCGGACCGGGGTCTTGCCGTGATCGGCGGTGTGACCGCCGAAGCGTCGCTGGTCGATCTTGCCCTCGGGCGTGCGGTTGAAGGGCAGGCCCATGTTCTCGAGGTCGATGACGGCGTCGATCGCCTCCTTGGCGAGGATCTCCGCGGCGTCCTGGTCGACGAGGTAGTCGCCGCCCTTGATGGTGTCGAAGGTATGCCACTCCCACGAGTCCTCTTCGACGTTCGCGAGCGCGGCGGCCATGCCGCCCTGCGCTGCGCCGGTGTGCGAGCGCGTCGGGTACAGCTTCGAGATCACGGCGGTCTTGGCGCCGGGACCGGCCTCGATCGCCGCGCGCATGCCGGCGCCACCGGCGCCGACGATCACGATGTCGAACTGGTGGTAGTGCACGCCGTCCTTGACGATCGTGTCCGAGCTGGTCTGAGTGCTCACGTGTGCAATGCCTCTGCTGTCTCAGGCGGGAAGGAGGATGCCACGGCTCACGCCTGGCAGATCTCCCAGAGGGAGCTGCTCTCGGTGACACCGAGGCAGGGGTCGAAGGTGAAGACGACGAGCGTGCCGAGCAGGATCAGGAACCCGGCGGAAACCCACAGCGACCCGACCAGGATGCGGCGCACCTGGGCGTTCGTGACGTAGTCGTTGACGATGGTGCGCATGCCGTTCGCACCGTGGATCAGGGCGAGCCACAGCATCAGGACGTCCCACCACTGCCAGAACGGCGAGGCGAGCTTGCCGGCCACGAAGGCGAAGTCGATCTGGTGGATGCCGTCGTTCGTCATGAGATTGACGAAGAGGTGGCCGAAGATGAGGACGATCAACAGCACGCCGGACGCGCGCATGTAGATCCAGCCCCACTTCTCGAGGTTCGTCCCCTTCTTCCGCACGGTGGGCGTGCGGGGAGCGGGAATCGTGCTGGCTTCCTGGGCGACGGACATCAGTGGCTCCCCGTGACGGCGCTGAACACGTTGATGAGGTGGCGCGGCGTGAAGCCGAGCATCGTGACGACCCACAGGCCCAGGACGCCCCACCACAGCTGGCGCTGGTGGCGCGTGGCCCACGGCCAGAAGTCGACCAGGATGATGCGCAGACCGTTGTAGGCGTGGTAGGCGATGGCTCCCACGAGGGCGACCTCGCCCAGGCCCATGATGGGGTTCTTGTAGGTCCCGATGACCGCGTCGTACGCCTCGGGCGAGACCCGGATGAGGGCCGTGTCGAGGATGTGGACGAGCAGGAAGAAGAAGATCGCCACCCCGGTGATGCGGTGGAGAACCCAGGACCACATTCCCTCTCGGCCGCGGTAGAGCGTCCCGCGCGGCACTCGCGACGTGGTCTCTTTCACCGACAGCGTGGCACGTGCTGGTGCTGACACGGTCGTCCTCCCTGATCGAACACGGTGTGGGGGCCCGCACAGGCCCCGAGCGTCACACGGGCGCCCTTGAATACTACGGCCGGCCTATGAAACGGGGGGATGAGGGTCGCCTAACACTCTCTCGATGTCGAGATAGTTCGACGTCGATGTCCCGACGATCTCCGTCCGGTTTCGCCGTGGCATCCGTTCGTCGAAGGTCACGGGAACGCCACGTCGCTCCCGGTAAGGTCGGTGCCATGGCCGAACCTGCTATCGACGACTTCTACGCCGTGATCCCCGCCGGAGGGATCGGCAGCCGCCTGTGGCCGCTTTCCCGAGCCGATGCCCCCAAGTTCCTCCACGACCTCACCGGCTCCGGCCAGACGCTCCTGCGCGATACATGGGACCGTCTCGCGCCCCTGTCCGGAACCGATCGCATCGCCGTCGTCACGGGCCGCGCGCACCGTGCGGCGGTGGAACGGGAACTGCCGGGCGTGCCCGACCACAACGTCTTCCTCGAGTCCGAGCCGCGCGACTCGAGCGCCGCGATCGGCCTCGCCGCCGCGATCCTCGTCCGGCGCGAGCCCGACGTGATCATCGGGTCCTTCGCCGCCGATCACGTCATCCGGCAGACGCGCCAGTTCGACTTCGCGGTACGTCAGGCCGTCGCGGTCGCCCGCGCGGGGTACATCTGCACCATCGGCATCCAGCCCAGCGAGCCGAGCGTCGGTTTCGGTTACATCAAGCAGGCGGACGAGCTCATCGTCGACGGCGCCCCCGAGGCGTACACGGTGGAGCGCTTCGTCGAGAAGCCCGACCTCGACACCGCGAAGGAGTACTTCTCCGATCGCGCGTACCTCTGGAACGCGGGCATGTTCATCACCCGTGCCGACGTCCTGCTGGCCGAACTCGCCGTGAACGAGCCCGAACTGCACGCGGGCCTGCTCGAACTGGCGGACGCGTGGGACGACCGCGATCGCCGCGGTCCGGCGGTCGACCGCATCTGGCCGGGCCTGAAGAAGATCGCGATCGACTACTCGGTCGCCGAGCCGGCCGCCGAGAAGGGCCGCCTCGCCGTCATCCCCGGTCATTTCGACTGGGATGACGTGGGCGACTTCGCGAGCCTGTCCAAGCTCAACTCCTCCGGGGGCCGCAACGAACTGGCCATCCTCGGCGAGGACGCGAGGGTGCTGGCGGATGCCTCCAGCGGCATCGTCGTGACCCAGACCAAGCGCGTGATCAGCCTCATCGGCGTGCGCGACATCGTCGTGGTGGACACCCCCGACGCCCTCCTGGTCACGACCAGCGAGAACGCCCAGCGCGTCAAGGGCGTCGTAGACGCGCTCAAGCTCACCGGGCGCGGCGACGTCCTCTGATACTGGATGCCACTGCCTGCGGCATCCAGTACCGTCCTGTGCGCGCTGTGTGGCGCGCGCATGACGTGAGATTGCGTCTTTGTAACCATTGGCGCGCGCGGCCCGTCCCGGGACACAAGCGAATCGTCACAGTGGGTAACGTGACTCCATCGTCCCCGAACCCGTCGGGGCCCCCGTCTTGGAGGACCATTCGTGAAGACCACGAAGAAGGCCGTCGTCAGCGGCCTCGCCATGATCGGCGCAGCCGTGCTGCTCGCCGGCTGCGGCGCCGCACCCGAGAGCAACGGCGCATCGGCCGATGCCGGCGCCAGCGACTACCTGCCCTGCATGGTGTCGGACGCCGGTGGATTCGACGACAAGTCGTTCAACCAGCTCGGTAAGGAAGGCGTCGACGCCGCCGCGACGGAGCTCGGCTCGCAGACCCCCATCGAGGTCGAGTCGCAGTCCGAGACCGACTACGCCTCCAACCTGCAGAGCCTCGTCGACCAGGGCTGCAACACGATCGTCACGGTCGGCTTCCTCCTGGCGCCCGCCGCGCTCGAGTCGGCCACGGCCAACGCCGACGTGGAGTACGTCTCGATCGACGACACCGTCGACAGCGACTTCGACGGCCAGACCGACGCCCCCAACATCAAGCCGATCATCTTCGACACCGCGCAGGCCGCGTACCTCGCCGGCTACCTCGCCGCCGGTGTCTCCAAGACCGGCGTCGTCGGCACCTTCGGTGGCATCAACATCCCGACCGTGACCATCTTCATGGACGGCTTCGCGCAGGGCGTCGAGAAGTACAACGCCGACAACGGCACCTCGGTCCGCGTCGTCGGGTGGGACCGCGCCGCCCAGGACGGCTCGTTCACCGGTGGCTTCGAGGCCAACGACACCGCGCGCCAGACCGCGCAGGCGATCATCGACCAGAACGTCGACGTGCTGCTGCCCGTCGGCGGTCCGATCTACCAGTCGGCCGCTGTCGCCATCCAGGACGCGGGCCGCGAGATCGCCCTCGTCGGTGTCGACGCCGATGTCTACGAGACCGACCCCTCCGTGGGCGACCTGCTGCTGACCTCGATCCTCAAGGGCATCGACGTCGGAACCAAGGACGCGATCGTGGCCGCCGGTAACGGCGAGTTCGACGCCGCGCCGTTCGTCGGCACCCTCGAGAACGAGGGCGTCGGCCTCGCGCCGTACCACGACTGGTCCGACCGTGTCCCGGCTGAGCTGACCGCCCAGGTCGACGCGCTCAAGGCCGACATCATCAGTGGCACCATCTCGGTCGAGTCCTACCTGGCCGGCTGAGAGATCCACTCTTCTCGGGGAGGCCGGCTTCGTGCCGGCCTCCCCTCCCTTATGGGGCTGCGAGCCCGCTCGCTCAGAAACGGACCCGTCCACGAGACGGGTCTTCGCCGCCGCACACCCTGCGTGCGGTGCCACAGAACTTAGGATCGGGAACATGAAGCTCGAACTCCGCGGGATTACGAAGACCTTCGGATCCCTGGTGGCGAACGATCACATCGACCTCACCGTCGAGGCCGGCGAGATCCACTGCCTGCTCGGCGAGAACGGTGCCGGCAAGTCCACCCTCATGAACGTCCTCTACGGCCTGTACCAGGCCGACGGGGGAGAGATCCTGCTGGACGACGCCGTCCAGCACTTCGCCGGACCCGGTGACGCGATGCGCGCGGGTATCGGCATGGTGCACCAGCACTTCATGCTGATCCCCGTCTTCAGCGTCGCCGAGAACGTCATGCTCGGCCATGAACCCACGAAATTCGGCGGGCGTCTCGACCTGGCCGCCGCGCGGGCGAAGGTGAAGGAGATCTCCGATCGCTTCGGGTTCGACGTCGACCCCGACGCCCTCGTCGACGACCTGCCCGTCGGCGTGCAGCAGCGCGTCGAGATCATCAAGGCCCTCTCCCGGGATGCCAAGGTGCTCGTGTTCGACGAACCGACCGCCGTGTTGACCCCCCAGGAGACCGACGAGCTGATGGCCATCATGCGTCAGCTCAGGGCCGCGGGAACGTCGATCGTCTTCATCACCCACAAGCTGCGCGAGGTGCGCGAGGTCGCCGACCGCATCACGGTGATCCGCCTCGGCAAGGTGGTCGGCGAGGCCGACCCGCAGGCGTCGAACGCCGAACTCGCTTCGTTGATGGTGGGACGCGCCGTCGAGCTGACCGTGCAGAAGGAGGCGCCGACGCTCGGCGACGTCGCTCTGTCGGTCTCCCACCTCACCGTCGTGGATGCCATCGGCCAACGGGTCGTCAACGACGTCAGCTTCGAGGTCCGACGCGGCGAGGTCCTGGCCATCGCGGGCGTGCAGGGCAACGGCCAGACCGAGCTCACCGAGGCGCTTCTGGGCCTCCAGGATCGCGTCGAAGGCTCCATCGTGCTGGACGCGAGCGAGCTCACGGGTCGCAGCGTCCGCTCGGTGCTCGAGGCGGGCGTCGGATTCGTTCCCGAGGACCGCAAGGAGGACGGGCTCGTGGGGGAGTTCTCGATCGCCGAGAACCTCATGCTCGACCGCGCGGACGGCGCTCCGTTCGTGAAGGGCGGGACCCTGCAGCTGTCCACGCTCGCCGACTTCGCCCGCGACAAGGTGAGCGAGTTCGACGTGCGCACTCCGTCCATCGAGACGCCGGTCGGCCGCCTGTCCGGCGGCAATCAGCAGAAGGTGGTGCTCGCCCGCGAGCTGAGCCGAGACCTTCGCCTGTTCGTCGCCGCCCAGCCCACCCGCGGCGTGGACGTGGGGTCGATCGAATTCATCCACAAGCGTGTCATCGAGACCCGCGACGCGGGTGTGCCCGTCATCGTCGTCTCCACGGAGCTCGACGAGGTCACGGCCCTCGCCGACCGGATCATGGTCATGTACCGCGGTCGCGTCGTCGGCATCGTCCCCGGTGACACCTCGCGTGACGTCCTCGGCCTCATGATGGCCGGCGAAGCGCCCCAGAACGAAGGAGTGGCCGCGTGAGCGATCCGCACAGCCCGCAGGATCCCACGGCTGCCCGCGCCGACCGCGCCGCAGAGGTGACGAGCGCGACCGACGCCGACGTCGCCCTCGAGAGCGGGGCGGCGGTCGACTCCGCCGCCGGTGCTCGCGTCGTGACGCCGCCGCCGGGCGAGGAGGAGAACCGATGGCGCCGAGCTCTGCGTGAGATCGCGACCGGCAACGCGATCATCTCCGTGCTCGCCGTCGTCCTGGCTCTCCTGGCCGGTGCGATCATGATCGCCGCCACCGACGAGAACGTCCAGGCCGCGTCCGCCTACTTCTTCGCCCGACCGCTCGACACCCTGGCCGCGATCTGGCAGTCGGTGTCCGGGGCCTACGCGTCGTTCTTCCAAGGCGCGATCTACAACTTCCGCCGCCCCGAGTTCGCCACCGGCATCCGTCCGCTGACGGAGACCCTCACCTTCGCGACGCCGCTGATCGCCGCGGGTCTCGGCGTGGCGCTGGCGTTCCGCGTCGGCATGTTCAACATCGGCGGTCGTGGGCAGATGCTCGTCGCCGCGGCCGCCGGCGGTTACGTCGCCTTCGCGTTCGACCTGCCATGGGGGCTGCATGCCCTCGTCGCTCTGGTCGCGGGTGTCGCAGCCGGTGCGATCTGGGCCGGCATCGCGGGCGTGCTGAAAGCGCGGACGGGCGCGCACGAGGTGATCGTCACGATCATGCTCAACTACGTCGCGTTCTACCTCGTGTACTACATGCTGCGCACCCCCGGGCTGCTCCAGGCCCCCGGCTCGAACAACCCCACGACCCCGGCGATGAAGGAGACGGCCGTCTTCCCCGACCTGCTCGGGCCCGGCTACAACCTGCACTTCGGGTTCGTGTTGTCGATCGCCGCCGTCGTGCTCGTCTGGTGGATCCTCGAGCGCTCATCGCTCGGCTTCCGCTTCCGCGCCGTCGGGCTGAATCCCCACGCCGCGCGCGTCGCCGGTATCAACGTCAAGTCGATGTACGTGTACGCGATGCTCATCTCCGGCGCCCTCATCGGCCTCGCCGGGGTCGACCAGGTGCTGGGAACCGTGACCACGGGCTTCTCCAGCGGCATCGACGCGGGCATCGGTTTCGACGCGATCACCGTGGCCCTGCTCGGCCGCTCCACTCCCGTCGGCGTTCTCGTCGCCGGCATCCTGTTCGGCGCGTTCAAGGCCGGTGGCTTCTCCATGCAGGCCGCGAACGGCGTGCCGATCGACATCGTCCTGGTCGTGCAGTCGCTCATCGTCCTCTTCATCGCGGCCCCGCCCCTGGTGCGCGCGATCTTCCGTCTGCCGGCCCCCGGGGCGCACCAGCCCAAGGCGCGCGCCACCAAGAAGAAGGAGGCGGTCCGGTGAGCACCACCGCCGCACACCCCGAGGCGACTCCCGCGGCCGCCACGCTCGACAGAGCCGTCGTCGTGAGCTGGAAGGCCCCGATCGTCTACGGCGTGATCACTGTGCTCGCCGCCGTGCTCTTCGTCATCGCCCGGCAGGACGGCGACGCCGTCTTCCGCATCTCCAGCCCCGGCGAGTTCATCCAGCTCCCCGAGGTCGTGCTCGGGGGCGTCGTCACGGCCGCCGTCTGCACGGTGCTGCTGGCCCTGGTGACCCTGGCGAGCGTCCTGATGGTGCGTGCCCGTCGTCGCCCGCCGGTGTGGCTCGCGGTGATCTTCGCCGTGGTGTTCATGGTCGGCTTCCTCACGTGGGCGGCCGCGGGTGCTACCACCGCCGTCATTCCGCTCACCGGGCTCCTCGCCGGCGGCCTGAGTCTCTCGGTCCCGCTGATCTTCGGTGCCATGTGCGGTGTGCTCAGCGAGCGCGTCGGTGTCGTGAACATCGCCATCGAGGGGCAGCTCCTCGCCGGCGCCTTCACGTCTGCGATCGTGGCGACACTCACCGGCAACCCGTACATCGGGCTCGCGGCCGCCGCGGTCGCCGGCGTGCTGGTGTCCTTCGTCCTCGCGGCCTTCGCCATCAAGTACTTCGTCGACCAGGTCATCGTCGGCGTCGTGCTGAACGTGCTCGTCGTCGGGCTGACGAGCTTCCTGTTCTCGCAGCTGCTGGCCCCCAACTCCGCGTTGCTCAACTCGCCGCCGCGCTTCGCCCGCCTGCCCATCCCGGTGCTCGCCGACATCCCGATCATCGGGCCGATGCTGTTCAACCAGACGATCATCGTCTACCTGATGTACGTCACGGTGGTCGCGGTCTACGTCGGGCTCTTCCACACCCGCTGGGGACTCCGCCTGCGCGCCGTCGGCGAGCACCCCCAGGCGGCCGACACCGTGGGCATCAACATCGCCCGCACGCGGTTCTGGAACGTCTCGTTGGGCGGCGCGATCGCCGGTCTCGGCGGCGCTTTCTTCACGCTCGGCTCGGTCGGCGCCTTCAACAAGGAGATGACGGCGGGCGCCGGCTACATTGCTCTCGCCGCGGTCATCTTCGGCCAGTGGGACCCGATTCGCGCGACGCTGGCGGCCCTGCTGTTCGGCTTCGCATCGAACCTGCAGAACACGCTGGGCGTCATCGGATCGCCCGTGCCGAGCGAGTTCATGCTCATGCTGCCGTACGTCGTCACGATCTTCGCCGTCGCGGGTCTCGTCGGGAAGGTCCGCGGACCCGCGGCCGCCGGCAAACCGTACGTCAAGGGCTGACCCGGCCCCGTTCCCCCCTTCACGAGAGGACCCTCCGCTCCACGATGACCGACATCGACTGGGACGAACTCCGTTCCGCAGCCACCGAGGCCATGCACCGCGCCTACGCTCCCTACTCCCGCTTCAAGGTCGGCGCGGCGGCGCTCGTCGCCGACGGGAGGATCGTCTCGGGGTGCAACGTCGAGAACGCCTCCTACGGGGTGACCCTGTGCGCCGAGTGCGGGCTCGTGTCCGAACTGCACATGAGCGGTGGCGGTCAACTCGTCGCGTTCGTCTGCGTCGACGGCGAGGGGCGCACCCTCATGCCGTGCGGTCGCTGCCGACAGCTGCTGTTCGAGCACGCCATCCCGGGCATGCTGCTCGAGACGGTCAGTGGCATCCGGACCATCGACGAGGTCCTCCCCGACGCCTTCGGCCCCCGTGACCTCGAGGAGGCCGCCCGATGAGCGCGGAGCAGTACGACGCGGTCGACATCATCCGCGCCCAGCGCGACGGACGATCGATCACCGAGGGCGAGATCCGCTGGCTCGTCGACGCCTACACGCGTGGCTACGTCATGGACGCGCAGATGTCGGCGTTCACGATGGCGGTCCTGTTGAACGGTCTCGGCCGTGACCAGATCCGGGTGCTGACGGATGCCATGATCGCCTCGGGCGAGCGCATGGACTTCGGGTCTCTCGACAAGACGACGGTCGACAAGCACTCCACCGGCGGCGTCGGTGACAAGATCACGCTGCCGCTGGCACCGCTCGTGGCCGCATTCGGCGTCGCCGTGCCGCAGCTGTCGGGCCGAGGCCTCGGCCACACCGGCGGAACCCTTGACAAGCTCGAGTCGATCCCCGGCTGGCGGGCCGCGCTCTCCAACGACGAGATCCTCGCGCAACTCGCGGACGTCGGTGCTGTCATCTGCGCGGCCGGCACGGGGCTCGCGCCCGCCGACAAGAAGCTGTACGCGCTGCGCGATGTGACCGGCACGGTCGAGGCGATCCCGCTCATCGCCTCGAGCATCATGTCGAAGAAGATCGCCGAGGGCACCGACTCGCTCGTGCTCGACGTGAAGTTCGGCTCCGGCGCGTTCATGCAGGACATCGACCGGGCGCGCGAGCTCGCGGAGACCATGGTCGCCCTGGGCACCGACTCGGGCGTCAGAACCACGGCGCTCCTGACCGACATGAACACCCCCCTCGGGCTTGCGATCGGCAACGCGAACGAAGTGCGCGAGTCCGTCGAGGTGCTCGCCGGGGGAGGCCCGGCCGACGTCGTCGAACTCACCGTCGCCCTCGCCCGCGAGATGCTGACGCTGGCCGGCCAGCCCGATGCCGACGTCGAGGCCGCTCTGTCCGACGGTCGCGCCATGGACGTGTGGAAGCGGATGATCCGCGCCCAGGAGGGCGACCCGGATGCCGCGCTCCCGACCCCGCGGGAGACGCACACCGTCGTGGCCGACCGCGGCGGCGTGGTGACCCGCGTCGAGGCGCTGCCCTTCGGCATCGGCGCGTGGCGTCTGGGCGCCGGACGCGCGCGCGCGGAGGACGCCGTCGTGCACGCCGCCGGTATCGATCTCCATGTCACAGTGGGCGACACGGTCGCTGCCGGCCAGCCGCTGTTCACTCTCTCGGCCGATGATGAGTCGCGCTTCGACCGCGCCCTCGCCGCGGTCGAGGGGGCGTGGGAGATCGGCGACACCGCTCCCGCGCGCACCCCGCTCGTGCGCGAGCGCATCACCGCGTGATGGCATCCGACCCGAGGAGCACCATGGCCACCGACGACGTCCGCATCCAGGGCAAGAAGCTGAAAAGCCTCCCGAAGGTCTCTCTGCACGACCACCTCGACGGTGGCATGCGCGCCCAGACGGTGCTCGAGCTCGCCGACGACCTCGACCTCGACCTGCCCGCCGACGACGCCGCGGGCCTCGAGGACTGGTTCGCGGACCACGTCGAGTCCGGTTCGCTCGAGGACTACCTCGAGAAGTTCTCGCTCACCGTCGGCGTGCTGCAGACCCGTGAGGGGCTGGTGCGGGCGGCGAAGGAGTTCGTCGAGGACCTCGCGGACGACGGCGTCGTCTACGGCGAGGTGCGGTGGGCTCCCGAGCAGCACCGCACGCGCGGCCTGAGCTTGGACGACGTCGTGGATGCCGTGCAGGAGGGCATCGAAGAGGGCGAGGACGCCGCGGACGCCCGCGGCAAGGACATCCGGGTGGGTCAGCTGCTGACCGCCATGCGGCAGGGGTCGCGCTCGCGCGAGATCGCCGAGCTGGCGGTGGCCTGGCGCGGGCGCGGCGTGGTGGGCTTCGACCTCGCCGGTCCCGAGGAGGGGTTCCCGGCCTCGAACCATCGTGCGGCGTTCGACTACCTCGCCGAGCAGTTCTTCCCCGCGACGGTGCACGCCGGCGAGGGTGCGGGACTGGCATCCATCCGCTCCGCCCTCCTCGACGGGCGAGCCGTGCGCCTCGGCCACGGCGTGCGGATCGCCAACGACCTGGACGTCGTCTCGCGAGAGGGCGAGGAGGTGCTCGTCACCTTCGGTGACATGGCACGCTGGGTGCGGGACCGCGAGATCACGCTCGAGCTGTCGCCGACCTCGAACCTGCAGAGCGGCGCGATCACGGCGTGGGGCGACACCCTCGACGCCCACCCGTTCGACCTTCTGTACCAGCTGGGCTTCTCGGTCACGGTGAACGTCGACAACCGCCTCATGAGCCGCACGACCCTGACCCGCGAGCTCGGACTGCTGGCGCAGGCCTTCGACTACGACCTCGACGATCTCGAGGCCTTCCAGCTGAACGCCGCAGCCGGCGCCTTCCTGCCGGTGGAGGAGCGCGAGGAGCTCATCGAGATCATCGCCGAGGGCTTCCAGCGCTGACCCGCGCTGTCGGGCCACGGCGCAGCTCACACGCTTCAGTGTCCAGAACACGCGGACGAGCCCACGTTGCATCCGCGTGTTTTGGACACTCAACGTTTCGCCCCCGCGCACACCGGCACTGCCCGCGGGTCGGCCGAGCGTCAGGGTTCCGGAAGGAACGCGTCCAGCTGCTCGGCGATGATGCGGTCGACCTCGGCGGGATCCGCCGTCGGCGTGCCGTCGCCGGGCTGGGGGCCGTAAGCGCCGAACGAGGCGTGCGAGGCGCCCGGGATCTCGACGAACTCCGCGTCCACCGGGAGTTCCTCCGCGGCGTCGGCGATCTTCAGCGGAGTCGACAGGCCGTCCTCCGAACCCGAGAGGCTCAGCACGGGAAGACCGGATGCCGACAGGTCGTTCGCGCAGTACGAGGCGAACAGCACCAGCGCGTCGGCGTCCCCGGCGAGCTGACACGCGCGCACGCCGCCGAGGGAGTGGCCGCCCACCGCCCACGCGCGCACGTCCGGGGCGAGGTCCGTGAAGGTCGACAGCGGTCGCGGGTCGAAGAAGGCGAGATTCAGCCACGGGCGCGTGATCACCACCGTCACGCCGTCGTCGACGACGGTGTCGGTCAACGTCGCGACGTACCCGAGCGCGTCGACCTTCGCGCCGGGGATGAAAACCAGACCGCGTCCGGTGTCGCCCGAGGTCGGCGTCAGGATCACCGCGGTGGCATCCTCGGTGATCGTCAGGCCGGGGTCGGCCCGTGCTTCGGCGAGCGGGTCGGGCTCAGCGCCCATGACACCGACCTGGCTGTAGATCAGGATGCCGACGACCGCCACGACCACGAGGGCGCCGAGGCCGCCCAGGATCCAGCGCAGGGCGCGAAAACGCCGACGGGGCGCACGGGGCGCCCCGTCGGCGGACGGGGAGGTGTCGGTCACCTCACGAGCGTAGTGCGGCCTGACGGGCCGCGACGATCTCCTCCACGCGCGCGAACAGCGGGTGCTGCGGCTCGAGGCCGGTCACCTGGGCGGTGAATCCGGCGGCATCCAGCTCACCGAGCAGGCGCTGGAGCTCCACGGCCTGGGCGTCCTCGGCATCCTGGAACTCCAGGGCCGCCGCCATCGCGGCGACGAGCGCATCGACGGGGAGGTCTCGCTCGATCGCCTCGGCGGCGGGGCCCACGAAGCGCTCGTGCCGTGAGAGCTTGCGCAGCGGCTGACGTCCGACCCGCCACACCGTGTCGGGCAGCGCGGGGTTGCGGAAGCGCTGCAGGATCGTGTCGCGATACTGCCCCTGCACCTCGGCGTCGAGCTCGTGCTTCTGCACGAGAAGGGCGCTCGTCTCCTGGAGCGTCGCCTCGACCTTGGCGGCGATCGCGGGGTCGGCCAGGGCGTCCGAGATCCGCTCGATCCCCACCTGCGCCCCGAAGTACGCCGTGGTGGCGTGCCCGGTGTTGACGGTGAAAAGCTTGCGCTCGATGTAGGGCGCCAGATCGTCCACGAAGTGGGCGCCCGGAATGTGCGGCGGGGTGTCGCCGAACGGGCCGCGCTCGATCGCCCACTCGTAGAAGGGCTCGACCGTGACGTCGACGCCGCCGCCGGCCTGTGCCGGAACGATGCGGTCGACCGCCGTGTTGGCGAACACGGCGCGGGCTTCGAGGGCGTCCCAGGAGTCCCCGGCGATCTCGACCACGTGCTCGCGGAGCTGATCGGTCGCGCCGATGGCGTTCTCGCACGCCATGATCTGCAGCGGGGCGAGCGAGGGGTCGCGAAGCGCCAGCCCCGCGACGATGTGCGGCGCCACGAATTTCAGGATCGTGGGGCCGACGGCGGTGGTCACCACGTCGGCGGTGGCGATCTCGTCGACCAGGGTCTCGGCATCCGTCGAGCTGTCGATCGCGCGGAATCCGGTCACCGTCTTGTCGGTGCCGCCCTCGCCGACCTCGTGGACGGTGTACTCGGATGCCGCGTTGATCGCGGCGACCAGCGGCGCCGCGACGTCGGAGAAGACGAGGTCGTAGCCGCCCTCGTGCAGCAGCAGACCGACGAAGCCGCGACCGATGTTGCCGGCCCCGAAGTGGACGGCCTTCATGCGTTGACGGAGCCCGAGAGGGCTTCGTAGAGCTCCTCGGGCGAGGAGGCGGCCTTCAGACGGGCGACGTCATCCTCCTCGGAGAAGAGGATGGCGATCTGCGACAGGATCTCGAGGTGCTCGTCACCCTTGCCGGCGATGCCGACGACGAACGTCACGGGCTCGCCGCCCCAGTCGACGCCGCCGTCGTAGCGGACGACCGACAGGCCCGAGGCGAGGATCGCCTGCTTGGTCTCGTTGGTGCCGTGCGGGATCGCGAGCTCGTTGCCCATGTAGGTGGACACCGTCTCCTCGCGCTGCTGCATGGCGGAGAAGTATTCGCCGGTGACGGAGCCGGTGGCCTCGAGCAGGTCGGCGGCCTCCTTCATGGCCTCTTCGCGCGTGGCGCTGCCGGGGTGGATGCGGACCGATTCGATGCGGAGGACGTTCGACATGGTTCTCGCCTTTCTCGTCGTGCTGTCCAGCCTCGCAAAACACGGGCCGGACGGGAAGACGGAGGGGCCGGGGTTGTGCCCCAGCCCCTCCGTATGGGTGTTACTTCGCTTCGTGCTGGCTGCGGACCATCTCCACGACCTCGTCGTACTTCGGCGAGTTCATGAAGTTGTCCACCGACACGTGGATCGCATCGGGGTTCTGCGCCTTCGCGCGGTCGGTGAGCTGGTTCTGGGTGATGATCAGGTCGGCCGTGCCGTCGAGGTTCGCGATCGCCGCGTTGGTGACGGTGACCCCTTCGATCCCGGCCTTCTTGATCTTGTTGCGCAGGACGCTCGCGCCCATCGCCGAGGAGCCCATGCCCGCGTCGCACGCGAACACGATCGCGTTCACCTGCTTCGTGGCGACGGCACCGCCGAGGCCGCCCAGGGCACCCTCGACGTCGTGATCGGCGGACGCGGTGACGTCGCTCGACGTGCGCGAGCGCAGGCCGCCGAGCGCCGACGACTCCTTGCCCTTGTTGGCCTCGGTCTGGTCGATCGCCGCGGCGAACGCGTCGTCGCCGCCCTCGGCCGCGAGGTCGCGCTTGCGCGAGGCGCGCAGGATGACACCCGCGACCAGGAACGTGACCACAGCGGCCACGACGACCGAGAGGTACACGACCAGCAGGTTCGCCGGTCCGGCACCGATGGCGGCGGCCGTCACGGCGATGATGCTGCCGGGTGCGGCCGGGAACACCAGTCCACCCCCGAAGATCATGTTCGTCGTCACACCCGCGGCGCCACCGGCGATGAGCGCGAGGATCGTCATCGGCTTCGCCAGGGCGTACGGGAAGTAGATCTCGTGGATGCCACCGAAGAACTGGATGATGATCGCGCCCGGGGCCGAGGCCTTGGCCGCGCCGACACCGAAGAACGTGAACGCGAGGAGGAGGCCGAGACCGGGGCCGGGGTTGGCCTCGATGAGGAACAGGATCGACTTGCCCGTCTCTGCCGCCTGCTCGATGCCGAGCGGCGTGAAGACACCGTGGTTGATCGCGTTATTGAGGAAGAGCACCTTTGCGGGCTCGACGATGACCGACAGCACCGGAAGCAGGTTGTACTGAACGAGCCAGCCGACGATGCCGCCGAGGAACGCGCTGATGCCGAGGAAGACCGGACCGAAGGCGAAGAAGCCGACGATCGCGAGGACCATGCCGAGGATGCCGGCGGAGAAGTTGTTCACCAGCATCTCGAAGCCGGGCCGGATCTTGCCGTCCCAGATCTTGTCCATCTGCTTGGTGATCCACGCCGCGAGCGGGCCCATGATCATCGCGCCGAGGAACATCGGGATGTTCGTGCCGACGATGACGCCCATGACGGCGATCGTCGCCACGACGCCACCGCGTGCGCCGTAGACCATGCGGCCACCGGTGTTGGCGATGAGCAGGGGCAGGAGGTAGGTGATCATGACGCTCACCAGGCCGACGTAGCCCTGGTAGGTGCCGTTGTCGCCCTCGGTGAGCGCCGTCATGGCCCCGGGCCAGCCGATGGCCGCTGCGTCCCCGCCGCCGCCGATGATCTCCGCGACGGGGGCCCAGTGCCAGCCGAACGGGCTGTCCGCGCCGAAGAATCCGGCCGGGATGAAGAGCATGGTGATGAAGCCCCACGCGATGAACGCCGCGATGTTGGGCATGATCATGCCGGAGAGGAACGTTCCGAATCGCTGGACCGCGACGCGTGCTCCTCCCGGCTTCTTGGCTGTAGACGCCGTCGTCATTGCTGTTTCTCCTTGTGTAGGGATGCGACCGGGGTCGCGGGGTGTGTCGCGGCTCACGCCGCGGTGGTGGTGGAGGCGGCCTGGGCGGCCTCCCGGGCGGAGGCCGCGTCATCGGCGGCCAGGGCTGCCTCGGCGATGCGGCGGGCATCGTCGAGAGTGTGGGCGAGCAGGGTGGCGCGGACGTCGGCGAGGGCCGTGGGGGCCATCGACAGCGTGGTCGCACCGAGTCCGACGAGCACGACGGCCAGCAGCGGGTCGGCGGCGGCCTCGCCGCAGATCCCGACGGGCTTGCCGTTCGCCCGTCCTGCGGCGCCGACCTCGCGGATGAGGCGCAGGACGGCCGGATGCCAGGGGTCCTGGAACGAGGCGACCGAACCGAGCAGTCGATCGGCGGCGAGGGTGTACTGCGTCAGGTCGTTCGTGCCGATCGAGGCGAAGTCGGCGATCTGCAGGATGCGGTCGGCGAGCAGCGCCGAGGAGGGCACCTCGACCATCACGCCCGTGGTCTTCAGGCCGTACTCCTTGGCGAGGCCGGTGAAGTACCGGGCCTCCTCGACGGTCGACACCATCGGCGCCATGACCCAGAGATCGGCAGGTCCCGCCGCGGACTTCCGGGTCTCGGCATCCGCCTCGGCGAGGGCCGTGAGCTGCTCGCGCAGGATGTCCTCGCTCGCGCGGAGGGCGCGCAGGCCCCGGAGACCCAGCGCGGGGTTCTCCTCGTGCGCGTCGTTGAGGAAGGGGAGCGGCTTGTCCGCGCCCGCGTCCAGCACGCGCACGACCACCTTCTTGCCGGGGAACGCGCTGAGCAATTCGACGTAGGCGGCGCGCTGCTCCTCGACGGTGGGGGCGGAGCTGGAGCTGAGGAACAGGAATTCGGTGCGGAAGAGGCCGACGCCCTCGGCGCCGAGTTCGACGGCTTCAGCCGCGCCGCCGGGCTTGCCGAGGTTCGCCAGCAGCGGCACCTTCGTGCCGTCGGCGAGAGCGCCGTCGGTGATCGGGGCGGAGGCGGCGGACGCGCGCGCGTCGGCGCGGTTCTTGGCCCGCGCCAGGTCGTCGTCGCTCGGGTCGACCGTGACGACGCCCGCGGCGGCATCCACGATCACCGTCTGACCGTCGGCCAGGTCCTTCGCGCCGCTCGCGCCGACGACCGCGACGATCGACTTCTCGCGCGCGAGGATCGCGGTGTGCGACGTGGGGCCGCCCTCGGTGGTCACGAGGGCGAGAACCTTGTCGAGGTCGAGAAGCGCCGTGTCGGCAGGGGCGAGGTCCTTCGCAACCAGCACGAAGGGGTGGCCCGGGTCCGGCACGCCGGGAGCCGCGACGCCGCTGAGGCGCGCGATGACGCGCTGGGCGACGTCGTCGAGGTCCGCGGCGCGCTCGCCGAGGTAGCCGCCCAGGGCGACCAGCTGCTCGCGGAACGAGGCGAAGGCGTCGTGGACGGCGAACTCGCCGGTCTTCCCGGCGGTCAGGCGCGCGTCGACCTCGGCTTCGAGGGTCGGGTCCTCGGCGATCATCGCCTGGGCCTCGAGGACTTCGCGTGCCGCGCCGCCGGCCTGAGCGCCGCGCGCCTCGAGCTCGCGCGCGACCGCACCGACGGCCTCGCGCACGCGCGCGGTCTCCTCCTCGACCGACAGCTCGCTGGGCGCGTCCTTCGGTGCGGGCAGGGGCTCGGCCATGCGCGCGACCGGTCCCTGGGCGACGCCCAGTCCGATTCCGACTCCGCGGAGTTCCGTCATGTTTCTGTGGTTCCTTTACTCGGCGTCGTGGTCGGTGGTGAGAAGCTCGGCGAGGCGCTCGAGCGTCGCGTCGGCGGTGTCGCCGTCGGCGGTGAGCGTGACGTAATCGCCCTGCTCGAGGCCCAGCGCGATGATCCCCAGGATGCTTGCTGCGTTGACCGGGGCTCCCGCGTCTTTCGCAATGGTCACCGGGATGCCAGACTCTTTGGCCGCTTGCGCGAAGAGCTTCGCGGGGCGGGCGTGCAAGCCGTGCGACGAGCCGATGCGAACCGTCCGGGTGATCTGGGGCATGGGTGTTCCTTTCCGGCGGCGGGTCAGACGGTGTCCGCGGATTCCCGCGCGCTCGTGGCCTCGTCCACGAGGGCCAGCGTGCGGGTTCCGGTCAGGTCGGTGAAGACGTCCTCGGGCAGCAGCACGACCCGCACCCCCCGTGTCGCGGCATCCTGTCGAATCCACTCCAGCTCGGAACCGAGGTGCGGACCGACGAGGACGATGTCGGTTTCGAACAGGTCGTTCGGGAGCGACCGCACGGTTCCCGCCGAAGCGGAATAACGGAGGCCGCGATCGTGGGCGGCGCGTTGAACACGCTGTGCGACGAATGTGCTCGACGCACCCGCGCCGCACACCACGAGGATCCTCATCGACCCGCCTCCTTCCCCTCGATTCTGGGCATCGTGTTCACAGCGGACAACCAGGTTCGTTTCCCACCCCCCGGAACATGGATGCCGCGCCCCCGGCGCCGGGGGCGGAGCCGCGTGGTTGGATGGAGGGAGCGCTGCCATTCTGGGGACGGCGCGAAGGACGGATCGTGACGACGAAAGCTCGCCAAGACCGCCTGCTGGCCCTGCTGCTGCGGGACGCGGAGTGGTCCACGGCCGCGTCTCTGGCGGATGCGCTGGGCGTGACCCCCCGCAGCGTGCGCTCGTACGTCACCGCGCTGAACGCGCGCGTTCCCGGGGGAGCCGCGGTCGAGTCCGGCCCGCTGGGCTACCGCGCGGGCACCGACGCGGCCGTCGCCCTGCGCTCGGGCTCCCCGGCCGACAGCGGCACGCCGCGCGACCGGCTCCACACGCTCGTCCGGCGGCTGCTCGACTCCGCGGACGGCATCGACGTGTTCGAAACCGCCGACTCGCTGCACGTCAGCGCCGCCACGCTCGAAGCCGACCTCGCTCGCGTGCGGGGTCTGCTCGGCGGAACGGAGCTGACCCTCGAGCGCTCGGCATCCACGGCTCGCTTGCGCGGGACCGAGGTCGCCCAGCGGCGGCTCCTCTCCAAGCTCGCTCACGACGAGATGGATGCCGGGATGTTCGACCTCGACGCCCTGCGGCGCACGCTCGGGGAGCGATCGGTCGGCGCACGGGCGTTCGGGCCGTTCAAGGCCGAGCTCGTCGCCGAACTCGGGGCGCTCGGCTACTTCGTCAACGAGATCGGCATCGGCGACGTGGTCATGCACATCGCGATCGCCGCCGACCGGGTCACGCGCGACCGGGGCCTCGGGGCTGCCGCCGGGGAGTCCTCGGATGCCGCGAACGCCGTCGCGGACCTCCTCGATCGCCTCACGCTCAAGCACATCGGTGTGCAGCTCGGCGCGGGCGATCTCCGGCACCTCGCGACCCTCGTCCTCACGCGGATCGTCGCCCCCGGCGCTCCCGCGGCCGATGACGTGCGATCGCGCCTCGACCCGGCGGTCGAGCAGGCCGTGCGCGCGGTCGTCGAGGCCGCGGCATCCCAGTTCCTCGTCGACATCGCGCACGACGACTTCGTCCTGCGCCTCGCCCTTCACGTGCAGAACCTGCTGCACCGCTCGCGGGAACAGGCGTGGTCGCGCAACCCCCTGACGCGGTCGTTGAAGTCGACGTACCCGATGATCTTCGAGGTCGCGGTGTACATCGCGAAGGGACTGCAGGACGCCCTCGGCATCCCGATCCTCGATGACGAGATCGCCTACATCGCGATGCACGTCGGCGGGCGCCTCGAACGCAGTCGGCGTTCCGACCAGCTGCTCACGGCCACGATCGTGTGCCCCGGGTACTACGAACTGCACGAGCTGCTGCGCTCGAGCGTCGACCGCTCGCTCGGCCAGGCGATCGAGGTCGTCGGTGTCGAGACGCGCATCGACCCGGCGTGGGACTCGATCGACACCGACCTCGTGCTCACCACGATCGACCCGCCGCGACCGGTCGAGCGGTTCGTGCGGATCCAGCCGTTCCTCACGGACGCCGACGTCGAGCGCGTGCAGGCGGCGGCATCCCGCGTACGGCGCGCGCGGCGCCTCGCGCGGCTCCGCGCCGAGCTCGAGCGGTACTTCTCGCCGGAGGCCTTCGTCCGGGGCGTGGATGCCGACGGCGGCGAGGCCGGGGTCATCCGTCGGTTGGGCGGGTTGCTGGTGGCGGAGGGGGTCATCGACGACGACTACGTGGATCGGGCGGTGGAGCGCGAGGCGATCTCGTCGACGGCGTTCACCGACGCGCTCGCCGTGCCGCACGCGATGGGCATGACCGCGACGCAGACGCGCATCGCGATCGGCATCGCCGACCCCTCGATCCCCTGGGGCGAGGGGAGAGTGCAGGTGGTGGCGCTCGTGGCGTTCTCCGAGGCCGACCGCGAGGCGTTCCAGACCGTCTTCGAGCAGTTCGTCGAGGTATTCAGCGAGCGCGACAGCGTGCAGCGCATCGTGCGACGCGCGACCGACTTCCCCGCGTTCCTCGACGAGCTCGTCGCGGTGATCGACGGCTGACGTCGGGTGTGGGGAAGTGGCCCCGGGGCCACTTCTGTCGCCCCGG
>NZ_RBZY01000053.1 GCF_004022425.1 Microbacterium enclense
ACCTCCAGAAGCGGCTGCGTCGCGTCGAGGGGGAACAGTACTAATCCCAGCAGAAGAGCATCATGGGACCCAGCGGCAGACGGAGCAGCCGCCGGCATCGGACGATCGGACGGAGCCGATCGGCAGTCAAGGCCTGTCGGCCCGTTCTTTTGCCGTGAAGCCTTCGGCAGCATACGGTCGACCACCCTGCGCGCCAGAGCTTTCGCGGCATATCCTCGCTCGCTTCGCTCCCTCCGGTATTCCACGGTCACTGGCACTACGGCCGCTCTTCCTAGCGGCGATAAATCGCCTTCACGGCAAGAAAACGATTGGGATGGGAGGATCACGAAATGGACAAGCTCACGGTCTACACGACGGGCCCCAGCTGCGGAAAGTGCTCGATGACCAAGATGATGCTGAAAGGCAAAGGCATCCCATTCGTCGAGGTCGACATCACTCAGAACCCGGCCGCACACGAGTACGTGACGGAAGAGCTCGGCTACAGCATGGCCCCGGTTGTCGTCGTGGCCGACGACGATCACTGGTGCGACATGCGCCCCGACCAGATCGACCGGATCGCCGCGAAGTTCGCCGCGTGATCCCCAGCCAAAACAGTACTAATCCCGTTACCACTAACCGAAAACACCCCTAATAGTACTAATAGGGGTACAGGCGCAAAGCGCACGACCGAAGGAGACACCATGGAGAAGATCGCCGTTACCCGCCTCGCAGACCTTCGCGCAGGGGACCGCCTCGTAAGCCTGGACGGCCGCGCATATATTCCGGTGCGGATCGTTGCGCAGGGGCTCGGGTGCATCGGCGCAGGAACCGTTCAAGGTGTGCGCCTGGTGAACCCGTTCCCAAGTAGCGACGTCGAGCACGTGTTCTACCCGTCGCAGATGGACGGGCACCGCATCGAGGTTGAGCGCAGCAACTAACCCTAATACCCCTAACAGTACTAATCCCGTTACTATGGAGTGAGATCCGAGACTCGCAGGGGTGCGCCGCCACGGCAAAGCGCACCCCTAAGAGTACTATTACCGTTACAAGGAAGGTGCCTCACATGACTCTTCGCATCCTCGCCGTCGTCGGGCAGAAGGGCGGCGTCGGTAAGACGACGACCGTCATGAACCTCGCCGCAGTGCTGTCAGATCATGCCCGCGTACTCGTCGTCGACGTCGACCCGCAGCGCAGCGCAACCGACTGGGCGGAGGCGGGAGGGGACAATGTGCCCTTCGACTTCGCTACCGAGTCAGACCCCCAAGTCCTCGCCGGTCTACGGCGCACCAACGAGTACGACGTGATCGTCGTCGACACCCCGGGAAGCTTGCGGGACACCGACGTTCTCGGCGCGGTCCTCGACAACAGCGATTTCGTCATCCTGCCCATGGAACCCGCGACCATGAGCGTGAAGCCCGCAGTTCGCGTCATTCGCCAGCTGATCGAGCCGCGGAACCTGCCCTACCGAGTCCTGGTGAGCCGTGTGAAGCGCGATCCCTCCGCGGTGCGCCGCAAAGACGACGCGCTCGAACTCCTCGACGAGATGCACCTCCCACGCTTCCGCAGCGTCATCCGCGAATACGTCATGCACACGGACGCACCGCTGACCGGGGAAGTGGTCACCACCTACCCCCGCAGCCGAGCCACCGCCAACGCCATCGACGACTACAAAGACCTCGCCCTGGAGCTCACGAGCCTCTGGGCCAACGGAAAGAGATAGGGGATCTCCCATGGCACGCAAAACCCTCTCCTCCCTCGTCGGGCGCCTCGAGGACGATCAGCCCGCTGAGACCCCACAGCCGGCGCCCGCCGCCGCCCCCGTGGAGAAGACCGCCGAGGCGGCCCCCGCGGCCGAGGCACCCGCGCCGAAGAAGCGCACCAAGTACCCGCCGAAGGTGTCGTTCTACCAGGAGCTTGAAGACACCGACCGCATCCGCGGTGCAATCCTGCACACGTTCGCACAAGAAGGGTTCCGCAACCTCTCGCAATTCCTCAACGCTGCCGCGATGAAAGAGGTCGAGCGCCTCGAGGCCAAGTACAACGACGGCAAGCCGTTCCCGCCCGTCAAGGCCCGCGAACTGCCCCAGGGGCGCCCAATGGGGGTATGACGTGAGCGCTCGAGCGCGGCGCGGCTGGGCGCTGGCCGGGATCATCCTCGCAAGCGGGGGTGTCGGATACGGCCTTCGCAGCGCCTTCCCGCCCTACCCAGCGCTGACCACACCCGTTGTCATCGACGAAGCTCTCTGGCGCGCGATTCTGAGCGGGCCCCCGATGGCCGGCGTCTTCGCTGTCATCGCCGCCGTCATCGCCTTCACTCCCGCCATCCGCTCAACCAAAATCGCCCGCGAGAACGCCGCGCGCGAACAGTGGTGGAACCGCGCGCAATGGGCCCTAGGGCTGGCCGCATCCGATGACCAGGAAGACCGCGAGGTCGCAAACGACGCCCTCCAGGCCCTGCTCGAGGACGCGACCCCCACCGAAGGCAAGATGATCTACCGCACGATCAAGAACCTTCAACGCCCAGCCGCCGTAGACACGCCCGCAATCGCGACGGAAAATAGACCGAGAAGGAAGGTGATCAGATGGCTCGGCATTCCCGCTCGTCCTTCACCGGACGCTTCGTGACATCGCACAAGGGCAGCCTCCAGCGCCGCATCGCGGCAGGCGAGGCCGACCCGATCAGCGATCGCGAGCGCGCACAGCTTCAAGAGATCCGCCAGACCTACATCCGCAGATTCGGCGTCGACCCCGAGGCCCAGACGGTCTCCAAGACCGCCTGACACGCGCTGAGAAGGGACCGTGCCCACGGGGCCGGTCCCTTCCTTCGTTCTCGAGCATCACCACATCAGCCGCTCGCACCGGATACATGCCGATCTTGCGCAAGGGAGAGCACGGTCCAGGGTGCGGCAACGCCGCATCGCATCGCGACGCGCAGCGCCCTTGACGGTGATCGACCGCGTGCCACGATCCCAGCATCCGGGGGAGGGGTGAATCACTTTCCGGACTCGCTCCCGGGGGCGCGCCCGAAGATGACTTACGGTCCATCTAGACATTTGTCTCATGGAGTCCGTCTTCGTTCTCAAAGGAGAAACGTCATGCCCCGACAGCGTCCGCAACCGCGGCCTTCCCTGATAAGTGAGCGTCCCGCCAGTTCCGACAACGCCCCTCACGCGGGGAGCTCGCCCCGTCGCCGGTCAACGCTGGCTGGTGGGAGCATTTTCGATCCCCCGTTTATGCCAACGGCACACGGGGACATTCCTGTGGCCGAAGGTGATGAGGGCCGAGCGCGATAGTCCTCACTTCCGGTTGCTCGTCGAGGGACCGGTGTGCTTGACGTACTCCGCCCAGGTGCATTCCACTGCGAGCTTCATCCCGTCCTCGGGAAAATAGCCGATTAGTTGCCGCTGAGCCGGATCGTCGTGAAACGTCACCGAGCGCAGCAGCTTCCGCCCCTGCACCTCGACCACGCGCACAATCGCGATTCGTCTGCTGCGGTCGAAGACGAGCCACACCCCCGGCTCGGGGGAGCGCTGCAGCTGAGACATCGGAGACCAAACCTGTACCACGCGCGGCCCTCACGCCCCGTTGACGGTCATGAGCCGTTGATCCCGCCACCGGCAGCATGGACCACGGCGGCGGCATGATGAGCGAAGACGACATGCAATCGCTCAAGCAGGCCACCGGAACCGACGCCGCCCGGCTGTTCCTCCAGCAGATGATCGAGCACCACCGCGGTGCCATCGACATGGCCCTGGAAGAAGCGACCAACGGCCAGAACAGCGACGCCGTCGCACTCGCCAACACCATCATCGAGGCGCAGACCTCCGAGATCGCCACGATGGAGGAGCTTCTCGCCACTCTCTGATCCCGCCCGGGGTGGGGCGCGGAAAGCCCACCGCGCCCCACCACCTGATCAGACGAAACGCACCCTGTGGCGCGACTACAACTACCACCGCGCGCCGGTCTCCGGCCCCGCGCCTTGTCCTTCACCACCCTCACCGCAATCGTCGCGCTTGCTCTGTGGGCGAGCATTCGGGTGGCCCACTGATCCGGCGAGAATGAGCATGGTTCCCAGTTGGATGCAGACGTGACGGACACGGCATTTGACGATATCATCGCTATGTGGCGATGAATAAAGAGGGTGGTCTACTCGATCCTGACGCGACCGCTGTGTACGCGCACCTATTCGACGCGCTTGGGGACCCCACGCGATTGGCGGTTCTCCAGCATCTGGCGTCCGGCGAGCATCGCGTCCGGGATCTCGTCCAGCACCTCGGATTGGCGCAATCAACCGTAAGTAAGCACCTCAGCTTCCTGCGGGACTGCCGACTAGTCACTGTTCGCTCGGAGGGTCGGGCTTCCTGGTTCGATCTTGCGCAACCTGTGGCGACTGCGGCTCTCATTAACGCCGCCGAACTCCTGCTGAGAGACACCGGCACGCGTGTCACGCTATGCGCTCACCTTCATCAGCCTGGTGAAGACTTCGCCCTTGGAACGGACGCGGCCTGATGGGCGCCGGTCACACGCACGCACCGTCTACCGGCGCGGCCGGGCATCCGACCGACCATCGGGCGCGTCTCTGGATTGCGTTTGCAATCACCGCGGCAATCGCCGTGACTCAAGCGGTTGGATCCTTCTTTACCGGCAGTCTTGCCCTCCTCACGGACACGGCCCACGCACTCACTGACGCATCCGGACTTCTCGTTGCACTCATCGCCGCGACGCTGGTGCTGCGGCCGGCTAGTGCGCGACGCACGTGGGGGTTCCGTCGCATCGAAGTTATCGCTGCCTTCGGGCAAGCGGCTCTGTTGATGGCGGTAGGGGGTTACACAGCCATCGAGGGGGTACGCCGGCTCTTCGAGCCCCCGGAGGTGCCAGCTGCGGAACTGCTGGGTTTTGGAGTCGTTGGGTTAGTCGCGAACGTCATCGCCATCTTCGTGCTGTCTTCCAGTCGCGGAGCTAACTTCAACATGCGGGCAGCGTATCTGGAAGTGCTGAATGACGCGCTGGGATCACTGGGGGTTATCGTCGCGGCTGTCGTCATCTGGACGACGGGTTTCTTTCAAGCGGACGCCATCGCCGGTCTTTTCATCGCCGCTCTCATCGTGCCGCGTGCGTTCAAGTTGCTACGCGAGACGTCGTCGGTGTTGATGGAGTTCACCCCCGACGGTTTGGACTTGGACGATGTGAGATCTCACATTCTCCAACTCGACCACGTCATAGACGTCCATGACCTACACGCCTCGACAGTCGCCACCGGCCTGCCGACAATCAGCGCGCATGTCGTGGTTGAAGACGAATGCTTCACGGACGGACACGCAGCCGCTGTCCTCAAGGACGTCAGAGCATGTGTGGCTCAACACTTCGAGGTGTCCGTGCTGCACTCCACCTTCCAGATTGAGACAGCCGACCTGCAAGATTCGGAACCCGGGGATGTCCGTCACGCTTAATCGCGGGCGCCGAACCGCTCGAACGGGCGTGTTCGCAGCCCGATCGCATATCGGCACACCGTCGGCCGTTCCCAGCCATTCGCCCAGAACCTCTCCGTACACTGGCTGCTGATGTATACCGACGCTCACGCCCGGCGCTCAGCGCTGGCGAAAGAGCACGGAGCGATAACGCGACTCATTACCATCATCGCCCTCGGGGCCCTCCTGCTGCTCGGAGTCGTGGCCCTCAACCATGGCGACAACGCCCCGGTAAGCGGTGTGGTCGCGACGGCATCTGACACTGCGCCGCACGACCCGGCCGCACCCGTCGCTACCTCTATCGTCGAGGCGAGCGTGTACGACGTATCGCCCGGAATGGCGCTGTGCGTTCTCGGCGTCGTCTGCGGATTCGTGCTGTACCTCGTTGTTCATCTCCTGGTGCGCCGCGGACCGGCTGGGATCACACTCGTCTGGCGCGCCCTCCCGCCGTCTTTGATCCACCCGGTGTCCGGCAGGCCTGAGGGCCACGCCCTCACAATCGCGCAACTGGGTATCTCTAGAACCTGACATCGGCACGTCGCCCCCGCGGCGACACT
Source organism: Microbacterium enclense (assembly GCF_004022425.1). Classification (GTDB taxonomy): domain Bacteria; phylum Actinomycetota; class Actinomycetes; order Actinomycetales; family Microbacteriaceae; genus Microbacterium; species Microbacterium enclense_A. The sequence continues at coordinate 6,005 of NZ_RBZY01000053.1, forward strand.
CATCCCGGGCAACCCGGGCTTTTCTTGTGCCGTCAAGTGTTGGAGTACCCATGAAAATCAACTGGAAGGCGACGGTCATTACCGCCGCCGTCGCCGTCGCGGTCGTCGCGGGGGCTGTCATCTATGTCCTAGTCGATCAGAACAACACCCGCGTTGCCGCCGAGGAACGGGGAGGAGGGTCGATAGCGGTTGTTAGAGACGACTCCCACGTCCTCGACGACGCCGGCGACGGCGCCATCACCATCGTGGAGTTCTTGGACTTCGAGTGCGAAGCCTGCGGCGCCTACTACCCCGTCGTCGAAGAGCTTCGTGTGAAGTATGAGGGACAGATCAACTACGTCGTTCGCTACTTCCCCCTTCCCGGCCACATCAACTCCGAAAACTCAGCGGTCGCTGCGGAGGCCGCGGCAGCCCAGGGACGCTTCGAAGACATGTACAACCGTCTCTTTGAGACGCAAGCACAGTGGGGGGAGTCTCAGCAAAGCCAAGCGGAGCTGTTCCGCTCGTACGCGACCGAGTTGGGCTTGGATATGACGGCCTACGACGAAGCTGTCGCCGACCCTGCCACTCTCGAGCGCGTTCGATCCGACCTCGACGACGGACGCGCCCTCGGCGTGGACCGAACCCCTACGTTCTTCGTCGACGGCGAACCTCTTGTCATTGAACGATGGAACGACCTTGAAAGTGCCATCACCACCCGCTTGGACGGCACCCCCTAGTGGCGGGCCTGTCACACCGACGAGTCATCATCGTGGGCGCAGGGCAGGCTGGATTGGCAACTGCAGCGGCACTGATCGCTCGCGGCATGGAACCGCAGCGTGACTTCGTGGTCATCGACAGTTCCGCGCGGGGACAACGCACGTGGAGTGCGCGCTGGCCTTCTATGCGGTTGCTCAGCAATGCTGAGCACTCCAGCTTCCCCCGCAGACCACTGGAGGGTGACCCGTATCGGTACCCCACCCCGGGAGACATCGAAGGCTATCTACACAGATTCGAAGCGGAGCTCGGGGTAAACCCCGTCTGGGGTGTCCAGGCCCTCGCCGTGACTCGCCACGGCAACGGCCCAACCCTGCTCTTGAGCACCACGGTTGGCGAAGTGCAGACCCGCAACGTCGTGTGCGCTACCGGCGCCGCAGCACGTCCCCGATTTCCGAAATGGGCCGCGGACGCCGAAGTCGAAGGAGTACAGATGCACACCAACGCCTACAGAACACCCGAGCAGATTCCGCGAGGCCGGGTACTTATTGTCGGCGGTGGTATCGCCGGGACGGAAGTTGCTTCCGACCTCGCGAAGTCGCACGACGTCACTCTGGCGGTCCGCACCCGACGGGCTGAAGCGCATCCGCGGCAATTCCCCACCCAGCCGCGCGTCTCACCGTGGCGGCGCGTGAAGATCGCCCCAGAACCCCTCTACGACGCCCTCCGAGATAAAGGCGTCTCCATTCGAGCCGAGACGATTGGGGTGGACGGGGCCAAGTTCGCCTTCGCGGATGGCTACCGGCAGGCCTACCAGTCAGTCGTGTTCGCCACCGGGTACGAAGCGGGCGACGAGTGGTTGCCCACGCAGCCGCAGCTTCAGCGACGCATCCCCACCGCGACGACGCTACCCGGTCTGTTCGTTGCCGGAATCCCCGTGCACAGCCAGGCCAGAGCTAACACCCTTCCCGGGGTATGGACGGACGCGGCTCGTATTGCCCGATTCATCTACGCCCGACCTTGAAAAGACCAATGAGATTCTTCCTCGTATCCAGACCTCGCCATCGCGCAACGCAGGTCACGGTGACGCTGTGCGCCACTGTCGCTCTTAGCGCCGCCCTCATCGTTGCAGGACCCGCCGCGCCGACCTTTGCTGTCGTGGCCCCGGCGCTGAGCTCGGCCATGGATGTCAGCTTCACCACTGCGCCTCTGAGCGTCGAACGTTCAGGAACCACCGTAACGAGCTCCGAGACTCCATCACCTGGGCACCAGACCCATCCTCATTCCACGGCCACCCCACGCGCGGACGGTCGAGGAGTGCCCACCGGCGGTGGCGAGGTCGCTCCCGTGCTGGGAGTCTCCGCGGTGGCGATGATTCTCGGCGGAGCGCTGGTCACGCTTCTGGTCACAGCGCGGCGAACCCGCCACCTCCGGAAGGGCCAAGAAGGTGACCGCTGAGAAGACGCGGCCGTTCGCCGTCGCCTGCATGGTGGCAGCGGCCGCGGTGTTGATAGACCAGTTCAGTAAAGCCATCGCCCTGACTGCGCTTGCCGACGGGAGACGGGTGCCCATTATTGGGGACGCATTCGGTCTGCAACTCGCCTTCAACCCCGGCGCGGTGCTGGGAACGGGCTCGGGCATGACCTGGGTTCTCACCTTGATAGGCGTGGCAGCCGTTGCCGGGCTTTTCGTCCTGGCGGCCCGCGCGCGAACGGTGGGATGGGCGGGTGGTGTGGGGCTATTCCTCGGTGGAGCTGTCGGCAACCTCATCGACCGTTTCATGTCGCCGCCAGGATTCGCAATCGGCCACGTCACCGACTTCCTTGCATACGGGCGTCTGTTCATCGGCAACTTGGCAGACGTCTTCCTCGCCGCTGGAGCGATAGCGGTTGCAGTGATGCTGATGCTCCGCCAACGCGCCCACAGTGGCACCAAGGTCGCGCCTGCCACACCACCCACGTTCGGGGTTCCCCCGGAGGACAAGCAATGAAAAAGACCAAGACGCCATCTCGGTATCAACGAAACGCCCTCGCCCCCGGTCTGATCGCCGCAGCCGCCCTGTTCGTGGCGCCAGCGCTGCTGGACAGCGGCTGGTTCACGCTTGTGCGCTTCATCGTGGCAATCTTGGCGCTCATCGTCGCCTCGTTCGCCTACCAGGAGCGGCAGCTGTGGTGGGTGCCGGTGTTTGCTGTGATCGCGGTGGCATGGAACCCGGTGCTCCCCATCCCCGCTGAAGGTGTTGTCTGGACCGCGGCGCAACCCGCAGCCGCAGTCGTCTTCCTTGTCGCGGGAGCCATCATCAAGAGGGAGCGGGCATGAATCGCAAACTCCTCGCCCTCGGCACGGCGCTCATCATCGTCGGCGTGATGAGCGGTTGCACCGCCACGACCCAAACAACGGACGCCGGCGCGGGCGCATCGTTCTCCGATGGGAATTTCCAAGTGGCCGAGATTGCCCCGTCGGACAGAGGCGAACCCGTTCAGTTCGAAGGCGTCATCGAAACCGGTGAAACCGTCACCAGCGACGACTACCGAGGTGAGGTGCTCGTGGTGAACTTCTGGTACGCCGCCTGCGGACCGTGCATCGTCGAGGCTCCCATGCTCGAGGAGGTCTTTCTGCGCTTCCAGAACGAGGAAGTCGACTTCCTCGGAGTGAACACCTACGACCAAGCTGAGACAGCACTCTCTTTCGCGCGCGAGAACAACGTCACCTATCCCAGCGTCATCGACGTCAATGACGGTCAGGTGAAACTCGCCTTCGCGCAACTCACCCCGATCCAGGCCACACCCACAACGCTCGTAATGGACCGCCAGGGTCGCCTCGCCGCCCGCATCATCGGCCAACTTCCCAGCGCGTCCATCCTGTCCACCATCGTCGCGGACACGCTGGCGGAGAGACCATGAGCGCCGGGGCGCTCGTCGTCGACGGCGCACTCTGGCTTGCCATCCCCCTCGCCCTGGTCGCCGGTCTCATCTCCTTCCTATCGCCCTGTGTCCTACCGCTGGTGCCCGGCTACCTCGGGTACCTCGGCGGTGTGGCCGCCCCTCCCACCTCCACAACCGGAGGAGACGGTGCGACGACGGTCACCACACGCCCGCGGCTCGTAGCAGGCGTCCTGCTCTTCATCGCCGGATTTACTGTGGTCTTCGTCGCCGTGACCGTCTTGGGGGGATTCTTCGGGGTGGCGCTCTCGCGCTACGCCGATCTCCTTACCCGCGTCTTCGGCATTGTGAACATCGTCCTGGGGCTGGTCTTCACAGGCGCAATCCGGCTTGGACAGCGTGGCATGCGTCCGACCCTCCGTCGTCGAGCCGGGCTCGTCGGCGCTCCGCTTCTCGGGTTCTCACTTGGTGTCGGCTGGACACCGTGCATTGGCCCCACACTCGCAGCAATCCTGTCCGTGTCGTGGAACCTTGGTGACCCCGCCCGAGCCGGGCTCCTCGGTCTGTCTTACTCACTCGGCCTCGGAGTGCCCTTCCTCGTACTGGCGCTCGGATGGGGGTGGGCTGCGCGGTCCGTCACAGTCCTCCGCACTCACATCCGCACACTCAACCTCATCGGAGGCGCCGTGCTCATCCTGCTCGGGCTGCTCATGGTGACGGGCGTGTGGACCTCGCTCATGTCACTTCTGCAACAGGTGGTAATCAATGTCCCCCTCCCGCTCTGATACCCGCCACGTCGATTCAGACCCGCGGCGGCCGGCGGACCATCCTGACGGGGCCCCGAACGATCAAGACGGCCCACAGGTAAAGCTGGATGGCAAAGGGTGGCTCCGCTGGACATGGCGCCAGCTCACCAGCATGCGCACCGCGCTCATCCTCCTGCTCTCCCTCGCCCTGGCCGCAGTACCCGGCTCACTGTTTCCTCAACGAGGCGCCGACCCCAACGGCGTCATCCAATGGGAGCGCAACAACCCCGAGTGGTTCCCGTTCCTCGACGCCGTCGGATTGTTCGACGTTTACTACTCGCCCTGGTTCTCGTCCATTTATCTGCTGCTGTTCGTATCCCTCATCGGGTGCGTCATCCCGCGGGCGAAACACCACTACCGCGCTCTCAAAGGACAACCGCCGCGCACACCCATCCGGTTCGCTCGACTCCCCGAACACCTCGAGCGAGCCATCCCCGGCGAGCATCTCACCCCCGCGGCAGCTTTGGATCTTGCCGAAACAGAACTCGCCCGGCGTCGCTATCGCGTCCGCCGCTACGACGGGAAGGGGTGGACCTCCGTTTCGGCCGAACGCGGGTACCTCCGCGAGACCGGCAACCTGCTCTTTCACATCGCCCTGGTCGGCGTGCTCGTCTCCGTCGTCGTCGGCAAGGCGTTCGCCTACACCGGCCAGCGCGTCGTGGTGGAGGGGACAACCTTCGTCAACACCCTCAGCGACTTCTCCTCCTTCGACCCCGGCCGTTTCGCGGACGGATCCAACCTGACGCCGTACTCCCTCACGCTGGACCGTTTCGACGTCACCTACCAGCCAGCAGGCTCCCCTGGCGGTGGGCAAGCGGGCGACTTCGCCGCCAACGTCACGATCAGATCCCCCGGAGCAGACGACCGAACCGAGCGGGTGGTCGTCAACTACCCCATCACTGTAGGGACCGACCGCATCCATCTCCTCGGAAACGGTTACGCGCCTACCCTCACCATCCGTGACGCGGAAGGTCAGATCGTTTATAGCGACTCACTACCCTTCCTCCCGCAAGACTCCAACATGACCTCACTAGGCGTCGTGAAAGTTCCGGATGGCTTGCCGCAGCAGCTCGGGCTGATCGGCTTTTTCTACCCCACACAGGACACCTTGCCCTCAGGTGCCGCCACCTCGATCTACCCCGACGTAATCAACCCCGTCATCACCCTCAACGCATTCGCAGGCGACCTGGGCATCGACGATGGAACCCCCCGTTCCGTCTACGCCCTGGAAGTTGACCAACTCACCCAGCTCACCGGCGGCAACACCGGACAGGAATCCATTGAACTCAGGCCCGGTACCACCGGTGCGCTGCCCAACGGGTGGGGCACCATCACCTGGGAGGAAGCCGACGGTGCTCCGGTGAAACGGTTCGCGTCCCTGCAGATCCAACGCGACCCCAGCAGCGGCTGGGTCCTCGCGTTCTCTGTGCTGGCCTGCGTCGGGCTGTTCACCGGACTTCTCATACCTCGCCGCCGAATCTGGGTGAAAGTCCACCACTCGGCGACCACAACCGACTCGACGATCCACGTGGAGTACGCCGCCCTCGCCCGAGGAGACGACCCGGGGCTTGCCCGCGCGGTCCAGCACCTAGCGGAGGCTCACACAGAAGTGTGTGAGCGGGCGAATACGGCCGCGCAGCCACGATAGGTCCACAGCTATGAACGCCCCCCTCGACCTTGGCGACTACCTGCTGCCCGCAGCGCACCCCTTTACCCTTTTGCCGGGCGCCGCAACGGTGATGGCCACCATCTACCTCCTCGGGGCGCTGCGTCTGTGGCGGCAGCATCGACGGTGGTCGGTGTTGCGCACGGTGAGCTTCGTCTCCGGCTGCGCAGCCCTCGCCGCCGTCACCGGCCTCGCTGTAGAGGACTACGGCAAAGCCCTGCTTTCGGTGTTCATGTTTCAGCAGCTGACATTGATGATGGCCATCCCACCGCTGCTCGTGCTCGGTTCCCCGGGAACCCTTCTGCTGCGTGCCACCCCGCACCGCGGCGTCGGAAAAAGTGTCCTCAAAGTGGCGCACGGCGCGTTGCGGTGGCGAGGGTCAAGATGGGCCCTAAGCCCCTGGGTCGCATTACCCGCCTACCTCGCGGCCTTCTACGGCCTGTACATCGCAGATCTGCTCGATCCCGTCCTAGCCCTCCCCGGCGGTCACACCGCCTTAGAATCGGCGTTCCTGATCAGCGGGATCCTGTTCACCATCCCGGTGCTCTCCACAGATCCACTACCGGTCCGCATGAGCCACGGAGGACGGGCACTCGACCTTTTCGCTGAGGCAGCGTTGCACGCCTTCTTCGGGGTGTTCCTCATGATGGCGACCAGTCTGGTAGTAGGAACATTCGCTGAATCGACCATTGCCCTAGGGATCGACCCCATCGAGGACCAACGCGTAGCCGGCGGTCTTGCATGGTCCTATGGCGAGGCGCCCACACTCATCATGATCCTGATCGTGATGCACCGGTGGTTCCGGCACGACTCCGTTCGTGACGCCGCCGCAAGCAGATGGGCGGACGCGCACGGGGATCCAGAGCTCGACGAGTACAACGAGTACCTGCGCCGTCTAGAGAAAGGCGGGTCCGCATGACAGCACTTCGAGGGGCAACCGGCGCGCTGCGCATGCCCTCTATGTGGACCAGCGGCACGGATTCCTTGCCCGTGACGGCGGCGTTGCCCTTGGCGGCAGCGGCGGGGTTGCTGATGGATGCGGCCACACCGGACCTCGGATGGTGGCCGCTTGCTTTCGTGAGCGTGACGATCCTGCTCGCGGCTCTCCTCGGAAGAGGCACGCTCGCTTCCTTCGTCGTGGGTTGCGTCTTCGGGGCCGTGTTCAACCTTGCCCACCTCGTATGGGTGGCGCAATTCCTCGGACCAGTGCCCTGGTTGGCCCTCAGCGCCCTGCAGACAGTCCTGATCGGTGTCAGCAGCATAACCATCACCCTCACCTACCGTTGGGTGAAGGTACGTAGGCTCGGCGGGGCCTTAGACCTGCTGGGTATCCCCGCGCTGGTAGCAGCCCTGTGGGCCGCGCGGGAAGTACTTGTCGGAATGTGGCCGTACTCGGGCTTCCCCTGGGCACGGGTAGGAATGACGCAAGTGTCGGGACCATTTCCTGAAGTGGCGTCCTGGGTGGGAACGACGGGTGTGACCTTCCTCGTCGTGGGCGTGTGCGCCGCCCTCGTGCAGGCCCTCAGACCGGGGCGTCGCACTCTGCGTGCCGGCGTGCCGGCGCTCGTGGGAGTCCTGCTCATGGCGGTCACACCCCAGTACGCCACCCGGAGTATCGGAACGTTCACCGTCGGGTGGGTCCAAGGCAACGGGCCGGCAGGCTATTTCGACGACCGCAACGAAGGCGACATGCTCCGAGCCCAAGCATCAACATCGAAAACGATTCGGGGCCAGCAGATGGACGTGCTCGCCTGGCCAGAGGGCTCCGTGGACATCGACCCGGCGTCTTCAGAACCCACACGTCGAGTGCTGAGTGAAATCTCCGCCGCGTACGGTGCCCCGCTCCTAATGAACGCCGCAACCACGAGAGGCGAGCAAACGTTCAACTCAACCATGCTGTGGACGACGGACGGTAGCGAGCAGAGCTACGACAAACTCAACCCCGTCCCGTTCGGCGAATACGTGCCCGACCGGTGGCTGTTTGAACGTCTCGCACCTGACCTTGTCAGTCTGATCCAGAGGGAGTACACCCCAGGCAGATCGGCGCCAGTGATGGATATAGGAGGCACCCGCGTCGGGCTGGCGATCTGTTTCGACGTCATCTACGACGACGTGATCTTCGATGCAGCACGGCAAGGCGCGCAGGTCTACATCTTCCAGACAAACAACGCCGACTTCCGCGGAACAGACGAGAACGTGCAGCAGCTCGCCATCGCGCGAATGCGAGCCATCGAAACCGGGCGCGCAGTGGTCAACGTCTCCACCGTGGGAACAAGCCAAGTGATCAACCCCGATGGGTCGACCGAAGAGACCATCGGGGTGGACACGGCCGCTGGCCGAGTGAGCGAGGTGCCGCTACGGGCGGGGATCACGCCGGCGAGCTGGCTCAGCCCCACCATCGAAATTGCAATGGTCGTTGCATCGGCCGGTGTGCTGTTGTGCGTTCGTCTGCGCATCCACGTTCGTGCGCGGAAACGGTGATGAGCTGGACAAACGGCAGACCGCATCGCGCACCCCGCGCGAGCAGCGCACGCTTGGCCTCCGATGCCAGGCTGCCCCGGCTTGGCTGTGACGGCCAGTTCGGATTGGTACCATCGCTGCGATGCCGGTAAGCACGGGACGCGCCCCACTTGGGGCCAGTACCGCCTCCGTCGTGAGAATGAGGATCATCGCCAGCCTCGTCCTAATCTTGATGTGTCTGCTCGCTGTATGGTCAAGCAGCCACTCTGATGCTTCCACGACCTCCGATGCGGCGTCCGCGACCCACACGTGGGAGAGCGATCAAGGTAGTCGAACAGTCCTCGATGAGCCCGCCGGTGACGTTGTCAACAGCCTGACGCAGGCTCTCCCAGCGGCGGCCGTAGCGCTATGCCTGGTAGGCGTGTGTGTGGCGGGAATGCTGCTGGAGCATCGCTTCCGTCTCATGCGGTCGAATCTCAATGTCATCCGCTCACCTCGACGCGATCAGCCTCACGTTTTACGTACCGTCCGCTCACACACCACGACGCTGAGCTTGACCGAACTGTCTCTCTCACGGACCTGACCCGTACCGGGGCTCCGAAAATCACACCTTCTCGGCTGATCTGACGCCAACGAAGTTGTAGTCGAACGCAACTTCCCACCCCTTCGGGCGCGGCCGTACAGGTGCACTCGGAGCGTTTCTGATCCGACGCTCGACGACTGCCGTGGGCGCCCAATCCCCGGGCGCCGCAGTCCCACTGAAAGACGCCATGCACACACTTTTCGCCCCCCGTTCGCCTCGCTGGTTCGCAGCCGCCGGCATTGCCGTGACGGCACTATCCCTGATGTTCGTTCTACCCGGTTCGCCGCCGGCTCGTGCTCACGACGCTTTGGTCCAGTCCTCCCCAGCAGCGGACTCAGTCGTCTCAGCGACGCCCGCTGAGGTGTCAATGACATACAGCGGGGAGGTCTTCGACGCCTCCAGCGCCATCGCGGTCGAAGTGATTGACTCCTCAGGAGCGAACGTTGCACTGACGCCTCCGGTCGTCGCTGACACGACGGTGACCCAGGCAGTGAAGCCAGTCACGTCTCCAGGCGTAGTCACGGTGCGATGGCGCGTGGTCTCCAGCGACGGTCACCCCATCAGCGGTGAGTACGCGTTCACGGTTGACGCTCCCGTAACGCCCACGGCGTCCGCCGAACCGGACCCCTCTGCAACCACGGGTGCCCCCTCCTCATCTGAGCAGAGCCCGGCCATCTCGTCGACACCAGAACAAAGCGCGACAGCAGACGCCGTGGCGGAGGTCGAAGAGCCACGGAGCGGAATCGGTCTTCCGCTGTTAGTGACTGGCGTCGCTGTCGTCATTCTGGGCGCGGCGGCGCTTGTGCTTTTCTCGTCCGGACGGCGTCGACGACAGCAGCAGGTGGGGCAGTGAAGGAACACCGTCAATGAGCAGTGAGATTTGGTCGACACACCAGTCACGCCCTCTAACGCGCAGGGAACGGCGCCACGCTGATGAGTTCAGGATGCGTGAGGCGCGGAGCTCCCACGGTCCTGAGGCCGCGCGCGCAATGCGCGCCCGCCCGCTTGTTGCGAGTGCGTTGGCGCTGGCGCTCATGTGTCCTCTGGCGCTGCCGGCGTACGCGGCCTCACCTGTCACGGACTCCGAGCCGACCTTGCAGCAAGCCGCTGCGGACGACTCACAACAATTCACCGTGTCCTCCGCGCTCCCCGCTTCGCCCCTGGACAGGCAGAGCTACGCAGCGACGTCTCAGGAAGAAATTCATCAGAAAAAGGCGCGAGAGGCTGCGGCGGCCGCGGCCGCCGCAGCACGCGCAGCTCGGCCCGCTACCACCTTCGCTGCTGAACGCGCAGTCCCCGTCCTCGCCGCCGGTAGCGGGGTTGTGCGCTGGCCATTGACCTCGACGTTCAGAGTCACGGACCAATTCGGAGCAAGAGGCGGGGCGCACATGGGCACCGACATGGTGACCGCGGGCGGCACGCCAATCTACGCGTCCGTGGCCGGGACAGTCGATGTCTCGAGCGAGAGCTATGGCGCCTACGGCGTCGCTGTCACCGTTGAGTCCGTCGTCAACGGCCAACGTATCCGGGCCGTCTACCCGCACATGCAGTACAACACCCGGCAGGTCGGCAGCGGCCAGGAAGTGCAGGCGGGCCAACTCCTCGGACTCGTCGGAAGCACAGGCCGCTCCACCGCAAACCACTTGCATTTCGAGGTGTCCGTCAACGACGTCACCGTGGATTCCCTGGCGTGGTTGGAAGCGAATGCTCAGTGACTAAACGCGCCATTACAAAGCGCGGCGGCAGGCGCCGCGCCGCACCGCAGCGAACGGCACTGCAAAAGAAACTCGACGATCGATACGGCCGCACTTCGCTTCCCTGGCGTCGCCGAGCTTTCTGGATCAGTGTTGCTGTGTTCGCGGTGGCTGCCATTGCCTACCTGGTCTGGATCACACTTCAAAATAGCTTGGACGACATCTCCATCGCCGAGACCGGCTACCTCGTCGTCGATGAGCGGGCTGTGACGGTGTCCTTTCAAGCCACCCCTCCCTCCGGCGCACGGTTCGCGTGCGCCATCCAAGCCCTGGACGAGGATTTCGGCGTCGTGGGGTGGCGGGTCGTCGAGTACGCCCCCTTCCCCGAGACCACTCGATCCTTCACCGAGCGCGTTCCGACTCTCGCCCTGGCAACCACCGGCACCGTCAAAGAGTGCTGGACAATCTAAGGATTCCACCCGTGACCGAATCATCCGCCCTCACCCTTGATGGGCTGTCCCTGCTGATGGTGTGGACGGCCATCGGCGTTTACGCGCTCGCCTTTGCGGCGTATGCCATCGACCTTGCCGTGCGCGTGTCTCGCGTCGAGGCGCCCGCTGCGGAACTCGTGACGGTCGGGGACGTGGCTCCACCGGTGGCGCCCCCGGCGGCCGCGGTGCAATTGCAAGTGCCGCCACGTGAGCGCGAACGTCTCGTATGGGCACGTATCGGAACCGCCCTCACCATTTTGGGATTCGCGCTGCAGCTGAGCGGGGATGTCCTCCGAGGCATCGCCGCAGCTCGTGTGCCGTGGGCGAACATGTACGAATTCGCACTCACCGGCACCCTTCTCATCGTCGGCGTGTTCCTTTTCGTCCTTCGGTGGTACGACCTGCGTTTCCTCGGCTCCTTCTTGCTTGGGATGGTCGTCCTTCTTCTGGGTGGTGCGACCTTGGCGTTCTACGTCGAAGTCACCCCTCTGATGGACCCGCTGCGAAGCGTGTGGCTTGTCATCCACGTCTTCGTGGCCTCCCTTGCGACTGCGCTGTTCGCCATCGCGTGCGGCCTGTCCGTGACGCAACTTCTGCAACACCGGCGCGAGAATCGCCCCTCCGTCAACACGCGGCGGGGCCTGCTTCGAACCCTGCCCACCTCTGAAGATCTGGAAGCCCTGGCTTACCGGTTCGCCATCATTGGCTTCATCTTCTGGACCTTCACCCTGATCGCCGGAGCCATCTGGGCAAACGACTCCTGGGGACGCTTCTGGGGTTTTGATACCAAAGAGGTGTGGACTTTCATCATCTGGGTGCTGTACGCCGGGTACATCCACGCCCGTGCCACCCGTGGATGGCGCGGTAACCGTTCTGCGTGGCTGTCCATCGTCGGGTTCGCTGCGGTGCTATTCAACTTCACTGCCGTGAACATGTTCTTTAAGGGTCTGCATGCCTATTCGGGGCTGAACTGATGCCTACTTCCGGCGCCAAGCTTGGGCGCGCCCACCCGACGGTGACGGTGGGGTCACCTGGCTCCACGCGGCTTCCGTCTCTGCAACCGCGCCGTTGGAACGTGTACCGCGTGATTGCGCTCATCATCCTCGTCGTCAGCGCAGTCGCTGCCTTGGTGTGCGCTCTCGCAGTCGGCGGTGGCGCTGCCCCCTTGCAACTAGCCGACGCAGGGCCCCTCGCAAGGTGGGGGCTGCCAGTGTCAAAGCTCGTCGTAAACATGAGCGCCGCGGGGATGGGAGGGGCGCTCTTTGTCGCCTTGTTCACGGTGCGCGTCGAACAGCGCGGGTTTGAATTGGCGTTGGATGTTGCCGCGGTATGTGCCGCCATCTTCACTGTGGCATCTGCTGCTACTGGCTTCTTCAGCTTCATGGTCATCTTCAACCCCGCGTTCAATGCCGGTCCCGAATTCGGGTCTCAGCTTGGCCGGTACCTCGTGCAGACCGAGGGGGGACGTGTGTGGTTGATGACGACCATCGCGGGTGCCATTCTCGCGGTGCTCACATTTGCGGTGCGTTCGTGGGGCGGGACAGCAACCGTGGCACTTCTCGCGCTGGCAGCGCTTGTCCCGATGGGAACACAAGGCCATTCAGGTGATGAGGCCTCTCACCAGCAAGCCACGACAGCCATCGTCATACACCTCATCGCCGCAGCGGTCTGGCTCGGTGGTCTGCTGCTGCTGGCGATCATTCGTTCCGTCACTTCCAAGAGTGAGATGGCGACAGTTCTGATGCGGTACTCCACCATCGCCGTTATTGCCTTCGCGCTCGTCGCGTTCTCGGGCACGGTTCGAGCCGCCATCGGCCTAGAAACTCTCGGTGCTCTCGCCTCCCCTTACGGCCTCATCCTCATCGTCAAGGTTGTAGCCCTCACCGCCATCGGTGTTCTGGGGGCGATCTACCGACTGCGTCTACTCCGAAGGATGCGCGCCAACCCCAGCGACGCCAAGACTTTCTGGCTGCTGTTGTGTGCGGAGTTGGGATTGATGGGGATGGCTAGTGGAGCGGCTGCCGCTCTCGCGAGAACACCGCCGCCGATTCTCCCCGAACCTGCAGGCGCGCTCACACCCGCTGAGGTACTCACCGGCGCTCCGCTACCTCCTGAGTGGACTATGTCGCGTTGGTTCACGGCGTGGAGCCCCGACCTGCTGTGGTTAGTTGCCGCCGTGCTCGGACTCATCTTCTACGTGAGCGCTGTGCTGCGGCTAAAGGCGCGTGGGTACCGATGGAACCCCTGGCGGGCGACCGCGTGGGTGGCAGGGACGCTCCTCTTGGTATGGGTCACTAGCGGAGCGTTGGGCGCTTACCGTAGCTACATCTACAGTGCGCACGTTCTTGGGATAGTCATTCTCCTTGTCGGGGTGGTGCCCCTTCTCGCAGCCGGGGCGCCAATCGAGCTCGCCCGCAAGGCAGCCCATCGCCGCGAAGACGGCAGCAGGGGAGGGTATGAATGGGCGCAGGTGCTCATGCATTCGCGAGGTGTGCGTTTCGCTTCGGCACCCGTGGTCGCTGTCCCGGCCACCGCGATGTTGATTTGGCTGCTTTTCAGTTCTGACCTCCTCCGTTGGACAGTAGGGGATCTCCTAGGGCGGCAAATGGCGACGGCAGCAACCCTCGTCGTGGGATCTCTGCTCGTGCGTGGCTTGATAGGTGGTGACGGGTCCAGCCGCCGGCCGACACAGATGAAGCTGCTGATGGTCGTCGGTTTAGCTGTGGCGATGGCGGTTGTATCTGTGTACATCTCTACTGCCGGTCTAGTAGCCGCCGACTGGTTCGGTGCGATGGGCCGCACCTGGGGTAGAGCACCAGCCGAAGACCAAGACTTCGGTGGAGTGGTGCTGGCTGCTGGCTCCGCGATCGCGGTCGTTCTGGGTGGGTGGGTGGTGTTCCTCTCCCGTGCGCGGTAGAACGACGTCCTAGATTCCTCATGCGGCGTGCGACAGAAGCCGTCATGGCTGATCTGAGGTGCTCTACCCGCTCAGCGGTGATGGTCGTCGTCGTGCTCTTCCTCGAGGAGCATTCCCACGGAGGTGGCGCAGGCGTCGCCGCGCCATGCCTCGATACCCTCTCGGATTGCGAAGGCGGCGATGACGA
>NZ_RBZY01000054.1 GCF_004022425.1 Microbacterium enclense
GCGCGAGGGGGGACTTGAACCCCCACGCCCTTGCGGGCACTGGCACCTGAAGCCAGCGCGTCTACCTATTCCGCCACTCGCGCGTGTTTCGGCATCGACCGATGCACTCAACTTCCCGAGAATATCACGGCCCTCCGGCCCGCACGAACCGTGTCCGATGGCGCATCCATCACCTGTCCAGGCGTGCTGACTACGATGTGGCTACTGGTCTGCCTGCCTGAAGGAGTCTCGTGGGGCTACTCGACAGTTTCGAGAAGGGTCTTGAACGCGCCGTCAACGGTGCGTTCGCGAAGACCTTCCGCAGTGGCATCCAGCCGGTGGAGATCGCCTCCGCGCTGCGGAGCGAGCTCGACAAGAATGCCGTGGTGGTCACACGCGAGCGCATCCTGGCGCCGAACGCGTTCTCGGTGCGACTGTCGCCCGCCGACGACGAGAAGATGAGCGCGCTGGGGTCCACGCTCGTCACCGAACTCGACACCCTCGTGAAGAAGCACGCGCGCACGCAGGGGTATTCGTTCGCGGGGCCCGTGACGATCTCGATCGAGCGCGACACGACGCTGTCGACCGGAACGCTGCGTGTCGAGTCGCGCACCACCGAGGGTCAGGTGGCGTGGCGCGGCGTGGTCGACATCAACGGCACGCGCCATCCGCTGGTGAAGTCCCGGACGGTCATCGGGCGCGGCAGCGACGCCGACATCACGATCCCCGACGCCGGCACGAGTCGGAAGCACGTCGAGATCCTGTGGGACGGCGAGCGCGCGATGGTCCGCGACCTCGGCTCGACCAACGGCACGACGCTGAACGGTCGCAAGGTGTCCGAGGCGGCCCTGCCACCCGACTCGCGGATCTCGATCGGTCGTACCGATATCGTCTTCCGTGTGGTCGCCCAGGCGCAGACCGCACGGCGAGCGGCGCCCTCCGACGCGACGCAGCTGTTCGACGCTCGGGAGCGGGGGCCCCTGTCATGAGTCCGCTGACTCTCCTCCTTCTGCAGGGCGGGTTCCTCGTCCTGCTGTGGTTCTTCGTGTTCGGCGTCGTGTACTCGCTGCGCGCCGACCTCTTCGGCGTAAAAGTGCGCAAGCTCCCCGAGCCCTCGGCATCCCCTTCCGCACCGGCTGCTCCCGCGCCCGCGGCGTCGCCCAACGCGGTGACGACCCAGGTCAAGCGGCCCGCCCCTCCGGCCGCGGCACCGGCGGGTGGCCTCGCGACGACCGCATCGGTGTCGCGCATCGTGATCACGAGCGGGCCCAAGGCCGGACTCGAGCTCCCCCTCGGCACCGAGCCGCTGACGATCGGGCGCTCGAGCGAATCGGGCCTGGTCATCCGCGACGACTACACCTCGAGCCACCACGCGCGACTCGTGCTGTGGGGCGAGCAGTGGATGCTGCAGGACCTCGATTCCACCAACGGCACCTCGCACGACGGGGTGCGCGTGGCATCCCCGGTGCAGGTCAAGGTGGGCGCGCCGATCAAGGTGGGCGCGACGACCTTCGAGTTGCGGAAGTAACGCGACTCCATGGTCTTCCAGGGCTCGAGCGCGGCCATCTCCCACACGGGCAAGGTCCGCTCCAACAACCAGGACTCCGGCTACGCCGGGTCCAACCTCTTCGTGGTCGCCGACGGGATGGGCGGCCACGCGGGCGGTGATGTCGCCTCGGCCCTGGCGATCGCGCGTCTGACCGAACTCGACCAGCCCTTCCCGAGCACGACGGCGGCCGAGCACGCGCTGCGCGACGCCCTCGCCGACACCGCGACCGAACTCATCGACACGGTCGCCCGTCGGCCCGAGCTGGCGGGCATGGGCACGACGGTGAGCGCCGTGGTCATGGTCGACGACTACGCCGTCATCGGTCACATCGGCGACTCGCGCGTCTATCTCTACCGCGACGACACGCTCACGCAGATCACGACCGACCACACCTTCGTGCAGCGCCTCGTCGACTCCGGCCGCATCACGCCGGAGGAGGCGCGGTACCACCCCCGGCGTTCCGTGCTGATGCGGGTGCTCGGCGACATGGATCCCGACCCCGAGGTCGACACGTTCATCATGCCGACGCAGGACGGCGACCGGTGGTTGCTGTGCTCCGACGGGCTGTCCGGTGTCGTCGACGACGCCCACACGACGAAGGCTCTCGCGCTCGGGATGCCGCCCGCCCGCACCGCGGACGCGCTGCTGAAGCAGGCGCTCGACGGCGGCGCACCCGACAACGTGACGGTCGTCATCGTCGACGTGGGCGGGCAGCACCCGGTGTTCATCGGCACGCCGACGATCGTCGGCTCGGCCTCCAACCCGAGCGGGGTCGTGGTGCCCCCGGTCCGCCCCGCGCGGTCTCCGTGGCTGCACTCGGCGCGACAGGCCGCGAACGAGCCCACGCACTTCGAGCCGGCCGCGGAGTTCCTCGAGGAACTGATCGAAGAGGACCGTCGGCGCGCACGCCGGCGCCGCCTCGGCTGGCTCGCCGCGCTCATCCTCGTGCTCGCCGCGATCGGAGCCGGTCTGTTCGCGGGCTACACCTGGACGCAGACGCGCTACTACGTCGGAGCCGACGACGACTCGGTCGTCATCTACCGCGGCATCCAGCAGTCCATCGGCCCGCTGACGCTGTCGTCCGTGTACGAAGACACCGACATCGTCCTCGCCGACCTGTCCGACTTCGACCGTCAGGCCGTGGAGACCACCATCACGGCCCGATCGCTGTCGGACGCCGAACTCATCGTGGATCGTCTGCGTCCGCAACCGGAGGCCACCGGATGACCGACCAGAAAGTCACCCGCCCGGACGAGGTGTCCGCCGACACCGCCGTCATGCGCGCGCTGAAGAAGATCCGCGTCCCCGCAACCCAGCGCAATCGCGAACTCGGGCTCCTGCTGTTCGCGATCGCGGTCTACGGTTCGGCGATCGTGCTCGTGCAGCTCGGCGTCAACGGCGTGGTGGAGTCCGGCTACCTCATGCTCGCCGGCATCCCGGCCCTGCTCGCCCTGGTCGTGCACGTCGTGCTGCGCCTGCGCGCGCGCGACGCCGATCCGTTCGTGCTCCCGATCGCGACGGTGCTCACCGGTCTCGGCATCGCGATGATCTATCGGATCGACCTCGCGGTGGGTCTGAAGGGGTGGGATGCCACGGCCATCCGCCAGATCGCCTGGGCGTCGATCGCCCTGGTCGCGGCCCTGCTCGTGGTGATCTTCGTGCGCAACTACCGCGTGCTCTTCCGGTACACCTACCTCTCGGGCCTGGTCGGCATCCTCCTGCTCCTGCTGCCGTTCGTTCCGGGGCTGGGAACCGAGCAGAACGCCGACGTCTGGGTGTCGCTCGGGTTCGTGTCGTTCCAGCCGGGCGAACTGGCGAAGATCGCCCTCGCGATCTTCTTCGCCGGCTACCTGGTGCGCACACGTGAAAGCCTCACGTCGACCGGCACGCGCTTCCTGTTCATGACGTGGCCGCGCGCACGCGAGCTCGGGCCGCTGCTGATCATCTGGCTCGTGTCGCTCGGCATCATCGTGCTCCAGCGCGACCTGGGTACGGGTCTGCTCATCTTCGGCATGTTCGTCGCGATGCTCTACGTCGCGACCGGCAAGACCAGCTGGGTGCTGATCGGTGTCGTGCTCGCCGCGACGGGGGCGTTCCTGGCATCCCGTGTCCTGCCCTACGTCCGGGGCCGCTTCGAGAACTGGCTCGACGCCTTCAACCCCGCGGTCGTCGACGCGGACGGCGGCAGCTACCAGCTGACCCAGGGCATCTTCGGCCTCGCCCACGGTGGACTCTTCGGCACGGGCCTCGGTCAGGGCCGTCCGTACATCACCCCGCTGTCGCAGAGCGATTACATCGTTCCGAGCCTCGGCGAAGAGCTGGGCCTCGTCGGACTCTTCGCCATCCTCGCCCTCTACATGGTCTTCACGAGCCGCGGCATCCGCGTGGGTCTCGCCGGTCAGGACGATTTCGGCAAGCTCCTCGCCACCGGCTTCTCGTTCACGATCGCGCTGCAGGTGTTCATCATGGTCGGCGGTGTCACGCGCGTCATCCCTCTGACGGGCCTGACGACGCCGTTCCTCGCGGCGGGCGGGTCGTCTCTCGTGGCGAACTGGATCATCGTCGCGTTCCTCCTGCGCATCTCGGATGCCGTGCGCAGCCGGCCCCGGGTGGTGATCGGCTGATGAGCACCCCCGTGACCGTCCGCACCCGCACTTCGGAGGAGGCGCCGTGACCAAAGAACTCCGACGCCTCAGCGTCGTCATGCTCGCGATGTTCCTCGCGCTGTTCGTCTCGGCGAGCGTCATCCAGGTGGGCCAGGCGGCCAACCTCGGGAACACCCCCGGCAACCGCCGCGCGCTCTACGACTCGTACGAGATCCAGCGCGGATCGATCATCGCCAGCGGCACACCGATCGCGTCATCCGTCCCGTCCGACGACGTCTACAGCTGGCAGCGTCAGTACGTGGATGCCGACATGTGGGCGCCCATCACCGGCTACATGAACCCGGTCCTCGACGCGAAGACCCGCATCGAGTCGTCGTCGAACGCCGAACTGAGCGGCTCGGAGGAGAACCAGTTCTTCTCGCGCATCGAGCGCGCCCTGACGGGCCAGGCGCCGCGCGGATCGAACGTCGAGGTGTCGGTGGATGCCACGGTGCAGCGCGCCGCGTGGGACGCCCTGGGCGACCAGCAGGGCGCCGTCGTCGCGATCGAGCCCTCGACGGGCCGGATCCTCGCCATGGTGTCGAAGCCGGGCTTCGACACCAACACCCTCGCCGTGCACGACCTCGACGCCGTCAACGCCGCGTACGACCAGCTCGTCGAGGATCCTGCGCAGCCCCTGGTCAACCGAGCGATCGAGGGCGACCTCAACCCGCCCGGCTCGACGTTCAAGCTGGTCGTGGCCTCGGCCGCCCTGGCATCCGGGCGGTACACCCCCGACTCGGCGTTCCCCAACGTGGCGACGTACACGCTCCCGCAGTCCACGAGCATCGTCCGCAACGCCGGCGGCGGGGCGTGCGGAGACGGCGACACCGTGACCATCGCGACGGCGCTGCGGCTCAGTTGCAACATCCCGTTCGCCGAGCTCGCGGTCGAGCTGGGCGACGACGCGATCCGCGCCGAGGCCGAGAAGTACGGCTTCAACTCGTCGTTCTCGATGGGCGTCACGTCGGCCGCGTCGACCTATCCGTCGAACCTCGACGACGCGCAGACGGCGCTGAGCGGGTTCGGCCAGGGGTCGGTGCGCGCAACGCCGCTGCAGATGGCCATGGTGTCGGCGGGGATCGCGAACGGTGGCATGGTGATGAACCCGCGCATGGTCGACCGGGTGATCGGGACGGACCTGTCGGTCCGCAACGAGGGCACCAACAGTGAGTTCGGTCGTGCGCTCGAGTCGAACGTCGCGGCCCAGATGGTCACGATGATGACGGCGAACGTCCAGGACGGCGCGGCGTCGAATGCAAGAATAGACGGGGTCCAGGTGGCGGGTAAGACCGGCACCGCAGAGAACGACGCTCGTCCCTACACTCTCTGGTTCACCGGTTTCGCCCCGGCGGACGACCCGAAGGTCGCCGTCGCTGTTGTGGTGGAGAACGGCGGGGGCCAGGGACAGAACGGGAGCGGCAACGAGATCGCCGCCCCGATAGCGAAGAAGGTCATGGAGGCGGTGCTGGGCTGATGAGACCGACGCAAGGAGTGACCTTCGGAGGACGCTACGAGCTGGATTCGCGGATCGCGATCGGCGGGATGGGCGAAGTCTGGGAAGCGACCGACCACGTCATCGGACGTACCGTCGCGATCAAGATCCTCAAAGACGAGTACATGGGCGATCCCGGGTTCCTCGAGCGCTTCCGCGCTGAGGCCCGCCACGCCGCACTCGTCAACCACGAGGGCATCGCGAGTGTGTTCGACTACGGCGAGGAGGACGGCAGCGCCTTCCTCGTGATGGAGCTGGTGCCCGGTGAGGCACTGTCGACGATCCTCGAGCGCGAGGGGTCCCTGTCGACCGACAAGACCCTCGACATCGTGGCCCAGACGGCCGCGGCCCTGCAGGCCGCGCACGCCGCCGGTCTCGTGCACCGCGACATCAAGCCCGGGAACCTCTTGATCACGCCCGACGGGCGCGTGAAGATCACCGACTTCGGCATCGCCCGCATCGCCGACCAGGTGCCGCTCACCGCGACCGGCCAGGTCATGGGAACCGTGCAGTACCTCTCGCCCGAGCAGGCCTCCGGCCACCCCGCCTCCCCGGCGACCGACATCTACTCGCTCGGCATCGTCGCGTACGAGAGCCTGGCGGGCAAGCGCCCGTTCACGGGCGAGTCGCAGGTCGCGATCGCCATGGCGCAGATCAACGAGCAGCCCGCTCCGCTGCCGCCGACGGTCGCGGTCCCGGTGCAGAACCTCGTCATGGCGATGATCGCGAAGAAGCCCGACGACCGTCCGGCCTCTGCCGCCGCGGTGTCTCGTGCTGCGACGGCGCTTCGCCGCGGCGACCTCGCCGCTGCCGCCGGTGCCGTGCCGGCGATCGCCGCGGGTGTCGCGGTCGCCGACGAGGCCACGCAGCTCCTCACGGCGGGACAGACCTCCGCCGCCACGCGTCTGCTTCCGGCCCCCGCCGCGACGTCGCTGCTCACCGAGGAGCACACCGAAGAGGACGCGCAGCCGCAGAAGAAGAAGCGGAGCCCGTGGACGTGGCCTCTCGTGGCGCTCATCGCGCTGCTGGTGCTCGTGCTCGGTGGAACGTTGTTCGCCGTGTTGAGCAACCAGAACACGCCGGATCCCGCGCCGTCCAGCCCCTCCGCGACACCCTCGGCCCCGTCGCCCACCCCGTCGACGCCCTCCGCGACACCGACGCCCTCGTCGGCGCTCATCGACGTAAACGCGCTGGGGCTCCCGGGCCGGACGTGCGACGACGCGAGCCAGATCCTCAGCGACGCCGACCTCGGCGCCAACTGCGAGACCGGCAACGCCGCGACCACCCCCGAGCAGGTCGGCACGGTCGACACCGTCACGCCCACCGGTCGTGTCCCCGCCGGAACGATCATCACGCTGCGCGTGTTCGGCGAGCAGACGCAGCTGCCGACCCCCGCGACCCCGACCATCCAGCCGAGCGAAGCGACGGCGGGCGGCACGGTCGAGGTGACCTGGCAGCCGTACACCTGCCCCTCCGGCACGGGCAACGTCGCGTCGTACAACTTCACCGCGACGCAGGGCACCTTCCAGAACGGGCAGTCGAACTCGTCGTTCGCGCCCGACGCGCGCACGGCCCGGCTCCAGGTCAGCAATTCGCCCGGCGAGACCCTGCAGGTCACCTACACGGTGAACTGCTCGGGCACCGACCGCACGGTCGAGTCCGGCGCGGCCACGGCATCCATTTCGTCGGCGGCGCCGAGCCCCTCGGCGAGCCCCGCCGCCAGCCGCTGACCCGCGGCCCCCGATCCCCCACCACTCCAGGAGTTCCCCCGTGACCACTGAGACGCGCGTCCTCTCCGGGCGTTACCGCGTCGACGACCTCATCGGTCGCGGCGGTATGGCCAGCGTCTACCGCGGCTACGATCAGACCCTCGGGCGGACGGTGGCCATCAAGATCCTGAAGGCCGATCTCGCCGGCGATGCCGCGTTCCGTACGCGATTCCGACTCGAGGCGCAGGCCGCCTCCCGCATGGCGCACCCGACCATCGTCCGTGTGTTCGACGCGGGCGAAGATGTCGAGGCGGGTGCCGACGGCAACGACGTGCCCGTGCCGTACATCGTCATGGAGCTCGTCCACGGACGACTCCTGAAGGACGTCATCGCCGCCGGCCCCGTCCCCCTCGACGATGCACTGCGCTACGTCGACGGCATCCTCGAGGCTCTCGAATACTCGCACCGCGCGGGAGTCGTGCACCGCGACATCAAGCCCGGCAACGTCATGATCACCGAGTCCGGACGCATCAAGGTGATGGACTTCGGCATCGCCCGTGCCGTCTCGGATTCGTCGTCGACCGTCGCCGAGACGACCGCGATCGTCGGCACGGCCGCGTACTTCTCCCCGGAGCAGGCCAAGGGCGAGTCCGTCGACGCACGCGCCGACCTCTACTCCACCGGTGTGGTGCTGTACGAGCTGCTCACGGGACGCCCTCCGTTCCGCGGGGACACGCCGGTGGCTGTGGCCTACCAGCACGTGAGCGAGGCGCCGGTGGCGCCGAGCGAGCTCAACGAGTCCGTGCCGCGCGCGCTCGACGCGGTGGTCCTCCGCGCCCTGGCGAAGGATCCCTTCCAGCGGCCGCAGGACGCCGCCGGCTTCCGAGAAGACCTGGATGCCACGGTCGAAGGCAAGGAGCCGACGAAGCGCCAGCTGTCGGCGCTGTCGAACGAACTCTACGGACCGAACCCGCGGCAGGCCGCGGAGACGGCTCGATCGCTCCGCCAGCTCAGCACCGACACCACCATGCGCCGCACGCAGCCCGGTCCGCCCGTGGCGTGGATCTGGGCGGGCGTGGCCGTGCTGGCCGTGCTGCTCATCTCGGTGCTGCTGTGGGTCATCCAGATCCAGCCGTCGAGCGACGTCCCCTCCACGGGGCGCGCGATCCCCAACGTCGTCGACATGCCCTACGACCAGGCGGTCGAGGAGCTCGAGAACGAAGACCTCGTCGCCAAGCGCGTCGACATCCCCGACGCGGCGACCGCCGAGGGCAGCGTCGTGCGGACGACACCCGGGGCCGACACGTCCGTCGCCGCGGGGCAGGAGGTGACCGTCTACGTCTCGACCGGTGCGGACACCGCGACGGTGCCCACGCTCGAGGGGATCACGGAATCCGAGGCGCGCTCCGCCCTCGAATCCACGGGGCTCTCCCTCGGTCTGGTGCAACGCAGACCCGACCCGGCACTCGCCGGTGGCGTGGTGATGTCGGCGAGCGTGGCATCCGGAACCGAGGTCGCCAAGGGCACGACGGTGAACCTGGTCGTGGCCAGCGGAACCGTGGTGATCGTGAACTACGAGGGCTACCCCGTCGACGTGGCGCAGCGGGAGCTGGAGTCCGACGACAAGCAATTGGTCGTCACCACGCAGGAGGACCCCGCGTGTCCCGCCACGACACCGTCGTTGGTGAAGACGCAGTCGCTCGCGCCGGGTGAGGTCCCCATCCACAGCGAGATCACGCTCAGCTACTGCAGCGGGTCCTGACGCCGTCGGGGGTGGAGGCCGCGGCCGACCGCCGCGGCTCCGCGCAGACCGGCATCCTCCAGCCACCTGCCCAGCAGCGCGTGCCCGCCGTCGGTGAGGACGCTCTCCGGGTGGAACTGCACGCCGGTCAGCGGTGCCGTGCGGTGCGCGAGACCCATGATCACGCCCGAGTCACTGCGTGCCGTCACGCGGAGCTCGTCCGGTACCGACGCAGGATCCACCGCCAACGAGTGGTAACGCGTGGCCTGGAAACCGTCCGGGAGACCCGCGAAGACACCGCGACCGTCGTGGCGGATGCGGCTCGTGATGCCGTGGAGCAATTCGGGTGCGGTCGTCACGCGAGCGCCGAACGCCACGGCGAGGGCTTGATGGCCGAGGCACACGCCCAGCAGCGGGATGCCGACGGAGTGCGCCGTGCGGACGACCTCCACGGACGTACCGGCGTCCGCGGGATGCCCAGGCCCGGGTGAGATGACGACGGCGTCCGCCCCGGCGAGGGCGGCCGCGGGGTCGAGGCCCTCGGCGGAGTGCATCGCGACCTCGGCACCCAGGTCGGCGATGTACCCGGCGAGCGTGTGCACGAAGCTGTCGCGGTTGTCCACGACGACCACGCGGAAACTCACTCGACCGTGACCTCCTGTGGATAGAGGATGTCGCTCACCCAGGGGAAGACGTAGAAGAACAACCCGTACAGCACAGCGGCGGCCAGCACGAGGACGATCAGGAGTCGGACCCACCAGGGTCCGGGCAGCACGCGCCAGAGCGCTCCGTACATCAGGCGACTCCGGTGCTCAGCGACGCGGGCGGGCCGTCGGCGCGGGGGGTGTAGGACTCGAAGACGCCGTAGGCGATCGCGCGCTCCGTCGAGCCGAACCGCGGACTGCACGTCGTCATGGTGATCAGCTTGTCTGTGGCCTGCACCTCGGGCTGCTGCGGGACGGGCAGGAGCACCTGCACACCGTCGGGCCGCACGTACTCGAGATTGCGGAACCGATACGTGTACCAGCCGTTGGGCGTCTCGATCACGACCGCGTCCCCGATGCGCAGCGTCGGCAGGTCGGCGAAGGGGGCACCGTGGCTGCCGCGATGGCCGGCGACGGCGAAGTTGCCCTCCTGCCCCGGCATCGCCGTGTCGGGGTAGTGGCCGATCCCGATGGGGTCGAGAGTGACGGATGTGCTGACGCCACCCGCGAGCTTGAACTGGTAATCGGGCCCCAGCCGAGGGATGCGGAGAACACCGAAGACTTCGCCGTTCCCCGGCTGCGCCAGCGCGGGCGGTTCCGCCGGTCCGGGTGCGACGGAGGTGTCGGGGGTGACGGGCGCCGCGGCCCATTCCTCGGTCAGCTCTCCCGCCTCGCTCTTGAACTGGGCCCCGATGATGGCGTCGCCGATCCACAGCTGCCAGCCCACGAACAGGAGCACGACGACACCGGCCGTGAGGAGCAGGTCGCCCAGGAGGCCCACCACGCTGATGCCTCGCCGGCGCGGCGAGCGCCGACGCGACGCGCGGCGCGTGCGGGGCGGGTCGACGGTGGACACCAGGCGAGTCTAGTTCCGTGGGCTGAGGGCGACCGGGCCGTTAGACTGACCCGCATGGCACGTACTGGCAACGGCGAAGACCCGATCGCTGAGCGCAACGAGAACGGTTCCCCGCCCAACCCGGTGTGGTTCCTGCCGATCATGGTCGGCCTCATGCTCGTCGGCTTGGTGTGGGTGCTCGTCTTCTACCTCAGCAACTCGCAGTTCCCCGTGCCCGGCATCGGACCGTGGAATCTCGTGATCGGTTTCGGGATCGCCTTCATCGGCTTCCTGATGACCACTCGCTGGCGTTGACCTTCGCCCGACTTACACTCGTGTAATTCATCCCCACCTGTGGATGAACCTGTGGATAACTCTCAGTAGTAGACCACTGCCGGGATCGCCAGGAGCGCGACGAGCGCGACGGTGAGCGCGACGAGCAGCCCGATCTGCACCGGTCGCTGCCGTAGAAGGCGCGAACGGGCGTAGATCAAGCCGACCACGGCGCCGACGACGAGTCCACCGAGGTGCGCCTGCCACGAGACTCCGACGTTGGCGAGCGCGCCGAAGAAGTCGCCGGTGCCCAGCGACGAGATGAACGCGACGACGAACGGCCAGATGAAGTTGATGCCGATGAGGATCGCGATGACGCGGATGTCGGCACCGATATGCCGACCGATCACGAGGAGCGCGCCGAAGAGGGCGAAGATCGCTCCCGACGCGCCGACCACGATCGTCGTCGGCGCCAGCAGGGCGACGGCGACCGAACCCCCCAGAGCACCCAGCAGGTAGAGGACGACGAAGCGCCCACGGCCGAGCAAGGGCTCGAGGTTGCGACCGAGGAACCACAGCGCCAGCATGTTCAGGCCGATGTGGAAGAAGCCCGAGTGCACGAGCGCGGCGGTGAACAGCCTCCACGGCTCGATCGGCCCGAACTGCGGAACCAGGTAGGGCGGATAGAACGCCAGCGCGTTCCCGACGATGCCGCCGACGCCCGGGATGAGTCCGATCACGTAGAAGAGACCGGTGATCGCGATGATCGTCAGGGTCGCGACCGGGCGACCGCTGGCGACGACCGTCGCGGGAGCTGAACGCGCCCAGCGGCGCTGGGCCTTCTTCTGCGCGGGGGTCTCGGTGGCGCGCTGCTGCGCCATGCACTCGGGGCAGATGACCCCGACGGGGGCGGGAGTCCGACAGTCCGAGCACACCGTGCGCAGACACCGCTGACAGAGCACGAAGCTCTGCCGGTCGGGATGCCGGTAACAGAAGTTGTCGCTGTTGCGACGGAACTCGTCGGTCGTGGACACCCGCCGCCGCCCGTGGGTCAGACGGTGACGACGTCGACCGATTCGAGCACGACGGGCTCGACGGGACGATCGCCGGCGGCGGTGGGCACCTTGCTGATCGCGTCGACGACCTTCTTCGACGCGTCGTCGGCGACCTCACCGAAGATGGTGTGCTTGCCGTGCAGCCACGGCGTCGGGTCGGTCGTGATGAAGAACTGCGAGCCGTTGGTGCCCTCGGGCTGACCGGTGATGGCGTTGCGGCGAAGGCCGGCGTTGGCCATGGCGAGCTTGTAGGGAGCCGAGAAGTCGAGCTCGGGGTGGATCTCGTCGTTGAAGGTGTAGCCGGGACCGCCGACGCCCTGACCGAGCGGGTCGCCGCCCTGGATCATGAAACCGGGGATGATGCGGTGGAACACGACGTTGGCGTACAGGGGACCCTCGCCCGGGGCGCCGGTGCCGGGGTTGGTCCATTCCTGCGTGCCATCGGCGAGGCCGACGAAGTTCCGAACGGTCCGGGGCGCGTGGTCGCCGAACAGGTTGACGACGATGTCGCCGTGGTTGGTGTGGAGGGTCGCAACGGCGGTGTGGGAAGCCATGGGTACATTCTCTCAGAGTTATCTGCAAGGGTTCGCGGACCGGGACCCCCGTTCTGGCAAGATGAAACGCGTACATCCCATCGACAGGGAGGATGAAGCCGTGGGCCTCAGCCGCAAGAGCAAGAAGGAACTGCGTAAGCTCCAGAAGCACGCCGCGAAGGTGTGGGAGTCTCAGCAGGTTCTGCTGGGCGAGAGCGGAAAGGTGGCCCGCGAAGCCGGTCGCCAGCTCGGTCGCTTCAGCCGTGAAGACCTCGTTCCCGCCGTGCACGACGGGTACGACAAGTACGCCGCACCGTACGTCCAGAAGAGCACGACCTATGCCAACCGCCTTCTGAGCGGCAAGGTCATCCCGGCCGCGGGCGCCGTCGTGGGCGGAGCGATGTCGGTGTGGGATGCCGCGGGCGACACCCGCGACCGCCTGGCCAAGGGCCGCGGTTTCGAGCTCGACACCCACAAGTACGCCAAGCGTGCCGAGAAGTACGGCAAGAAGGCAAGCAAGAGGCTCGCCGCCAAGCTCCCGAAGCAGAACGACGGCATCGGTGCCGGTGGCGTCATCGCCATCCTCCTCGGCGTCGCCGCCGCCGTGGGCGTCGCGTACGCCGCCTGGCAGACCCTGCGCGCCGACGACGAGCTGTGGGTGGCCGACGACCCGCTCCGCGCTCCCGACGCGTGAGCGATCCCACCAGCAGAGTCAGAGAGGCCGCGCTCACGCGCGGCCTCTCTGTCGATGTGCGCGAGCGACCCGCCGCCCGCTCCCTCGAGGAGGCGGCCGAACTCCTCGGCATCCATCCCGATGACATCGTCAAGACGCTCGTCGTCAAACGCTCGGACGACACGTTCCTGTTCGCGCTCGTCCCGGGCGACAAAGTCATCTCGTGGCCGAAGCTGCGCGCGATCGTGGGCGTCAACAAGCTCCGCCTCCCCGAACCCGAGCTCGCCCTCGCCGCGACCGGGTACGAGCGCGGCACGATCGTGCCCATCGGCAGCACGACGGACTGGCCGGTCTACGCCGACGAGAGCATCGTCGGCCGCCGGATCGCGATGGGTGCCGGAGCCCACGGCTACAGCCTCTTCGTCGACGCCGACGACCTGATCCGCGCCTACGGCGCGACGGTCGCCGACATCACGGCTCCGCGCGACTAGACGGCGACAGGCGAGCCATCCGGAAGGCGACGTCCACGAGCTGCACGCGGCGGAGCCGGCGCGTTGCGGCAAGCGAGAACCACGCGGCCCGATCCGTCGATCCGTCGACCTCGTAGCGCAGTCGTCCGCCGACGACGTGGGCGCGATAGACGATGCGCAGGGCATGGAGGGGTTCCCGGGCGTCGTCCGCCAAACGGGCCTGTGTCGGAATGACCCGGGAATGGATGCCGAGCAGCTCGTCGACCACGACCCGGAACCCGGTCTCTTCGCGGACCTCGCGGCGCACCGCGCGCTCGGGGTCCTCGCCGTCCTCGAGTCCGCCACCCGGGAGGGTCCAGGCCGCGCGTCGGCCCTCGACCCAGTGGGCGAGCAGCACGCGATCGTCGGCGTCGGTGATGACGGCGTACGCGGCGACTCGGATGTCCATTGCGATCACCCTAGCCGCGCCACGACGCGAAGGAGCGGCCGGACGACGAAGGTCGGGCCTTCGAGGAAGTTGTGGAGCCTAGGAGATTCGAACTCCTGACATCCTGCTTGCAAAGCAGGCGCTCTACCAGCTGAGCTAAGGCCCCGGGGAGGGAACGGGTGGGGCTACCAGGACTTGAACCTGGGACCTCTTCATTATCAGTGAAGCGCTCTAACCGCCTGAGCTATAGCCCCGTCTTGCCGACGTAACGTCGTCAACCTCGAAGACTTTACCTGAATCCCGAGGTTTTTCCGAATCGGTGTCAGTTCGACGTGAAGCCCACGAGCAGTCCGCCCGTGACCTTGACCGCGAGGTTGTAGATGCCGGCGATGACCGCGCCCATGACCGTCACGACGACGAGATTGAGGATCGCCACGATGGCGGCGAACGCCATGACCTGGGGCAGGCCCACGTACTGCGAGAGCGTGGCGCTGCCGTCGGTGAAGCTCGCGAAGAACTCGTCGGCCTGGCCGATGAGATTCGTGGCACTCAGCACGAGGTACATCAGGAAGTACGACACCACCGTGACGATGGCGATCGCGACGGCGGCCAGGAAGGACAGCTTCACGGCCGACCAGAAGTCGATGTAGACCAGGCGCAGACGCACCTGCTTGGCCTGGGTCTTGTGCGTCGACTTCTTGGCGAGTTTGTCGGCTACCGTGCTCATGCGTCAGTACTTTCCTCGGGGGTCTCGGAGGAGGAATCGGTCTCGACCGCATCGGGCGCAGCCGGATCGGTGATCGTCTCCGTCGTCTCGGTGAGGTTTCGCTCGCTGTTCCGGGCGATCGCGATGATGCGATCATCGCCTCCGGCACGGGCGAACACGACACCCATCGTGTCGCGACCCTTGGCAGGCACCTCGGCCACGGAGGAGCGTACCACCTTGCCGCTGGCAAGAACCACAAGGACCTCGTCGCCCTCGGAGACCATCATGCCGCCCGCGAGAACCCCGCGATCGTCGGTCAGGCGAGCCACCTTGATCCCTAGACCACCACGGTTCTGCATGCGATATTCGGTGACCGACGTGCGCTTGGCATAGCCGCCCTCGGTGACGATGAAGACGAACTCGTCGTCCTTGGCGACGGATGCCGAGAGCAGGCTGTCGCCCGCACGGAAGTCCATGCCCTTCACGCCCGACGTCGACCGGCCCATCGGCCGCAGCGCACTGTCGGTGGCGGAGAAGCGCAGCGACATGCCCAGCCGGCTGATGAGAAGGATGTCGTCGCCCTCATCGACGAGCAGGGCGCTCACGAGCTCGTCGGGGGTGCCCTGCTCGGCGTCGTCCGCGTCATCCGACGCCTGACCGCGCAGCTTGATGGCGATCACGCCGCCCTGACGGTTGGTGTCGTACTCGTCCAGACGGGTCTTCTTGACCAAGCCGTTGCGGGTCGCGAGCACCAGGTACGTCGCGACGGTGTAGTCGCGGATGTCGAGGATCTGCGCGATCTCCTCGTCGGGCTGCAGGGCGAGGAGGTTCGCGACATGCTGGCCCTTGGCATCCCGACCCGCCTCCGGAACCTCGTAGGCCTTCGAGCGGTACACGCGACCCTTGTTCGTGAAGAACAACAGCCAGTGGTGGGTCGTGGTGACGAAGAAGTGCTCGACCACGTCGTCGGCGCGCAGCTGCGCGCCCTTCACGCCCTTGCCGCCGCGGTGCTGCGAGCGGTAGTTGTCGCTGCGCGTGCGCTTGATGTAGCCGTCGCGGGTGACCGTGACGACCATCTCTTCCTCGGCGATGAGGTCTTCCACCGACACGTCGCCGTCGAACCCGTGCAGGATTTCGGTGCGGCGGTCGTCGCCGAAACGGTCGACGATCGCGGTGAGCTCGTCGCGGATGATCGTGCGCTGACGCGCCGGGGTGGCGAGGATGTCGTTGTAATCGGCGATGCGGGCTTCGAGCTCGGTCGCCTCGTCGACGATCTTCTGGCGCTCGAGGGCGGCCAGACGACGCAGCTGCATGTCGAGGATCGCCTGCGCCTGGATGTCGTCGATGTCGAGGAGCTTCTGCAGTCCCTCGTTGGCATCCTGGGCCGTCGGAGACCGGCGGATGAGCGCGATGACCTCGTCCAGCGCGTCGAGCGCCTTCAGGTAGCCGCGCAGGATGTGCATGCGCTCCTCCGCCTTGCGGAGGCGGTAGCGCGTGCGACGGACGATGACCTCGACCTGGTGGTCGATCCACAGGCTGATGAACCCGTCGAGCGACAGGGTGCGGGGCACGCCATCGACGATGGCGAGCATGTTCGCGCCGAAGTTCTCCTGCAGCTGCGTGTGCTTGTAGAGGTTGTTCAGCACGACCTTGGCGACCGCGTCGCGCTTCAGCACGATCACGAGACGCTGGCCGGTGCGCCCCGACGTCTCGTCGCGGATGTCGGCGATGCCGGTGATCTTGCCCTCGCGCGCGAGGTCGCCGATCTTCACCGCGACGTTGTCGGGGTTGACCTGGTACGGCAGCTCCGTGATGACCAGGCACGTGCGGCCCTGGATCTCCTCGATGTTGACCACCGCGCGCATGGTGATGGAACCGCGGCCGGTGCGGTACGCCTCTTTGATTCCGCGCGTGCCGAGGATCTGGGCGTGGGTCGGGAAATCGGGCCCGGGGATGCGCTCCATGAGCGCCTCGAGCAGCTCCTCGCGGGTGGCGTCAGGGTTCTCCAGCGCCCACAGGGCGCCGGCCGAGACCTCGCGCAGGTTGTGCGGCGGGATGTTCGTCGCCATACCGACGGCGATACCGACGGAACCGTTGACGAGCAGGTTCGGGAAGCGCGCCGGCAGAACCGTCGGCTCCTGGGTCTGGCCGTCGTAGTTGTCCTCGAAGTCGACGGTCTCTTCCTCGATGTCGCGCACCATCTCGAGCGCGAGGGGAGCCATCTTCGTCTCGGTGTACCGCGGGGCGGCCGCCCCCTGGTTGCCCGGCGAACCGAAGTTGCCCTGGCCGAGTGCGAGCGGGTAGCGCAGCGACCACGGCTGGACGAGACGCACGAGAGCGTCGTAGATCGGAGCATCGCCGTGCGGGTGGTAGTGCCCCATGACCTCGCCGACGACGCGCGCGCACTTCGAGAACGACTTGTCGGGGCGGAAGCCGCCGTCGTACATGCCGTAGATCACGCGACGGTGGACGGGCTTGAGACCGTCGCGCACGTCGGGCAGAGCACGCCCGACGATGACGCTCATCGCGTAGTCGAGGTAGCTCCGCTGCATCTCGAGCTGCAGGTCGACCTGGTCGATCTTGCCGTGGTTGTGCGCGGCGTCCTCACGCGCGTCGGCGGGCTCGGGAGTGGTGTCGTCAGCCATGGATTCTCAGTTTCGTATCGAGTCGACCGGATCAGATGTCGAGGAAGCGGACGTCTTTGGCGTTGCGCTGGATGAAGCTGCGGCGCGACTCGACGTCCTCACCCATCAGCACCGAGAA
This sequence comes from Microbacterium enclense, assembly GCF_004022425.1. Taxonomy (GTDB): domain Bacteria; phylum Actinomycetota; class Actinomycetes; order Actinomycetales; family Microbacteriaceae; genus Microbacterium; species Microbacterium enclense_A. The sequence goes on from NZ_RBZY01000054.1 coordinate 17,558, forward strand.
GATCTCGTCCGCCGAGGCGGCATCGTCGATCGTGACCTGCTTGAGGGTGCGCGTCTCGGGATCCATGGTGGTCTCCCAGAGCTCGTGATCGTTCATCTCACCCAGACCCTTGTAGCGCTGGATGCCGTTGTCCTTGGGGATGCGGCGGCCCGAGGCCTGGCCGTCCACGAGCATCGCGTCGCGCTCGCGGTCGCTGTACGCGTACTCGTGAGGGTGGTTCGACCACTTGAGGCGGTACAGCGGCGGCTGCGCGAGGTAGACGAAGCCGGCCTCGATGAGACCGCGCATGTAGCGGAACAGCAGCGTGAGCAGCAGCGTCGTGATGTGCTGGCCGTCGACGTCGGCATCCGCCATCAGGACGATCTTGTGGTACCGCGCCTTGGCCATGTCGAAGTCCTCGCCGATGCCCGTGCCGAAGGCCTGGATCATCGCCTGGACTTCCTTGTTGCCCAGCGCGCGGTCGAGGCGCGCACGCTCGACGTTCAGGATCTTGCCGCGCAGGGCCAGGATCGCCTGGGTGTGCGGGTCGCGGCCCTGCACCGCCGAGCCGCCGGCCGAGTCGCCCTCGACGAGGAAGATCTCGCTGATCGAGGGGTCTTTCGAGGTGCAGTCCTTGAGCTTGTCGGGCATGGCCGCCGACTCGAACACGCTCTTGCGGCGTGCGGTCTCGCGGGCCTTCCGGGCGGCGAGACGCGCGGTCGCGGCGTCGATGGCCTTGCGGATGATGTTCTTGGCCTGCGTCGGGTTGCGGTCGAACCAGTCGCCGAGCTTGTCGCCGACGACCTTCTGCACGTAGGCGCGCGCTTCGGTGTTGCCGAGCTTGGTCTTGGTCTGTCCTTCGAACTGCGGCTCGGACAGCTTCACCGAGATGACGGCCGTGAGTCCCTCGCGGATGTCCTCGCCCGTGAGGTTGTCGTCCTTCTCCTTCAGCAGGTTGTTCGCACGCGCGTAGCGATTGACCAGCGTGGTCAACGCGGCGCGGAAGCCCTCTTCGTGCGTGCCGCCCTCGTGCGTGTTGATGGTGTTGGCGAAGGTGAACACGTTCTCCGTATAGGCCGTGGTCCACTGCATGGCGAGTTCGAGGGCGATGTTGCGGTCGGTGTCCTCGGACTCGACCTCGATGATCTCGTCATTGACGACGTCGGCCTTGCGGACGCGGTTCAGGTGCTCGACGTAGTCGACGAGACCGCGCTCGTACAGGAAGGAGTCGTGACGCGCCTGCGTCACCTCCTCGCCGGGCTCGCCCTCGGTCACGATCGCCTGCGGGCGCTCGTCGCGGAGGCTGATGCGAAGCCCCTTGTTGAGGAACGCCATCTGCTGGAAGCGGGTGCGGAGCGTGTCGTAGTCGAAGTCGACGGTGTCGAAGATCGTGGCATCCGGCCAGAAGGTGATAGCGGTGCCGGTCGCGTCGCTCTCTTCGCCCTTCTCGAGGGGGGCGAGAGGAACGCCGCCGTTGCGGAAGGACTGACGCCAGACATGACCCTGACGCTTGACCTCGACCTCGAGGCGCGTGGAGAGCGCGTTCACGACGGACGACCCGACGCCGTGGAGACCACCCGAGACGGCGTACCCGCCGCCGCCGAACTTGCCACCGGCGTGCAGAACGGTCAGGACGACCTCGACGGTCGACTTGCCCTCGGTGCGGTGCATGTCGACCGGGATGCCACGACCGTTGTCGATCACGCGAACGGCGCCGTCGGAGAGGATCGTGACGTCGATCGTGTCGCAGTAGCCGGCGAGGGCCTCGTCGACGGAGTTGTCG
>NZ_RBZY01000055.1 GCF_004022425.1 Microbacterium enclense
TGGGTGGCCATTTCGCATATACGGACACATTTTCCGTGGGGAAGGATCGACATGTCGAACGACGACGCGGGCGAGCGCAACGTCAACGGAGGTCGCTCCGGCGACGGATCCCGCCCCCGATCGACCCCGTCTCGTGGATCTTCCGGCGGGCGTGAACGTCCCGCGCGCGATTCGTCGGCGCGCCCGTTCCGTCAGGATGGAGAACGACCTGGCCGTCCGCGTCGCGACGGTCAGGATCGGGCTCCCCGCGGCGCGGGTGACCGCTCCGATCGTCCGCGGCGCGAAGGGGATTCCACTTATCGGCCCCGTCGCGACGACGATCGCACGTATCGTCCGCGTCGGGACGGCGACGCGCGGCCGAACAACGGTGCGGGAGAGAACCGCCCCCGCCGCGAGGGTGATCCGCGCCGGTCCGCGGGCGGCGGGTTCGACCGTCCGCGGCGCGATGGTGATTCCCGGCCTTTCCGCAGCGACGGCTCCAGCGCCGGGCGACCGCGGCGCGACGCGGATTTCCGACCCCGCCGCGACGGTGACTCCGCGGGCCGCCCGCGCCGGGACGGCGACTCACGCCCGGGGCGTCCCCGCGGCGAGAGCGGTGACTCGCGTCCGTACCGGCCCCGCACAGAGGGCAATGACCGCCGCCCGTCGGGCGACCGTCGCCCCGGGGCAGGTGCACCGCGCCGGTTCGACCGCGCCGATGCTCGCGCCACGCGTCCGCCGCAGGATCAGCGTGAGCGCGGACCCGCGATTCCTGAGGACGTCACCGCCCGAGACCTGCCGGGTGCGGCGCGCAACGAACTGAAGACTCTGAGCAAGGACAACGCCGAGAACGTCGCCCGCCACCTGGTGATGGCGTCGCGTCTGATCGACGACGATCCCGCCCTGGCTCACGAACATGCTCTCGCTGCTTCGCGCAGCGCCGGGCGCGTGGCCATCGTCCGCGAGACCGTCGCCATCACGGCCTACGCGACCGGCGACTTCGCGCTGGCTCTCCGCGAACTCCGGACGCACCGCCGCATCTCCGGGTCGGACGAGCAGCTGCCGCTCATCGTCGACAGCGAGCGCGGGGTGGGACGCCCCGACCGCGCGCTGGAAGAGGGGCGCGCAGTGGATCGCTCGACCCTCCCGACGGCGGTGCGCGCTCAGCTGGCGATCGCGATGTCGGGCGCACGTCTGGACCTCGGGGAGCCGGAGCGCGCGCTCCAGGAGCTGGACATCCCCGAGGCCGATCCCGATCGGGCGTTCGACTGGAGCCCCGCCCTGTTCGCGGCGCGCGCTGCAGTGCTCGAGGAACTCGGGCGGCACGAGGAGGCCGCCGAGTGGTTCCGGCGCGCCGAGATCGCGGCGGACGCCCTGGACGCCGCCGCCGGGGTCGCCGACCGCGAGGTCATCGTCGTGGAGGAGATCGACCTCATCGATGACGAGGGCGGCGTGGACGTGGCACCCGGAGTCGTCCCGATGCAGGGCGAGGGTGAGGACGAGGACGAGGAGCGATGATTTTCGGTCGGAGCAAGCCCGGATCCACCCCCCTCGACGGCGTCGACGTCGTGCTCGCCGACCTGGACGGCGTCGTGTACGCCGGCCCGGGTGCGTTGCCGCACGCCGTGGACAGCCTCAATCGTGCCGTGGAGGAGGGGCGCCGAGTCGGCTACATCACGAACAACGCTTCGCGCACGGACGCCTCAGTGGCCGAACACCTGACGTCCCTCGGGTTGCACGTGGCCGCGGACGATGTCGTGACGAGCCCTCAAGCCGCGATGCGCTTGCTGAACGACCTCGTTCCGGCGGGATCGACGCTGCTGGTCGTCGGGGGCGAGGGGCTCGTCGTCGAGGTCGAGAAGGCGGGCTACGTCGTCACTCGAAGCGCCGAGGACGCTCCGGCCGCCGTCGTGCAGGGATTCGCGCCGGAGGTCGGGTGGGCGCAGCTCGCCGAGGCGGCGTACGCGCTCGCGACGCCGGTGGACGAGGGTGGCATCCCCTGGATTGCGACGAACACCGATTGGACCATCCCGCAGGCCCGCGGTATCGCGCCGGGAAACGGCACGCTCGTGTCGGCCGTGCACACCGCGGTGGGGCGTCTGGCCACTGTTGCGGGCAAACCGGAGCGGCCGATCTTCGACCTCGCCGTCGCCCGAACGGGTGCCCGATCGCCGCTGTTCATCGGCGACCGGCTCGACACGGACGTGCAGGGCGCTCGCGCGGCGGAGATGGCCTCGGTGCACGTGCTCACGGGGATCGACCGGCCGAAGCAACTACTCGCTGCCGCGCCGAACCAACGACCCGACTACATCGTCGAGGACCTGCGACAGCTCTTCGAGCCCTACCCTGCCACGATCGTGAAGGGCGAGCGCACTCGCGTGGGCGACGCGGTCGTCGAGATCGACGGCGTCGACCTGCGCATCGTGTCGGCGGGGGAGCGGCAGATCGATCTCCTGCGCGCTGGAGCAGCCGCGATCTGGGGCTCTGGCCGCGCGATCTTCGGGTTCCGCGTTCCGGAACAGCTGTACGCGGACCCGTTCCGCGTGCGCTGACGCCGATACGATGGCATCCATGTCGGACGACCGCGAGACCGATGTCGGGGCCGAACTGATCGACCGCCTCCGCATCATCGAGGATCAGCCGCTCGACGCGCGCGCCGACGCGTACGCCGCGCTCCACGACGAACTCGCGCGCCGGCTCGAATCGGGCGCCGCGACGCCGGCCGACGGATGAGCGGCCGGCTGGATGCCGAACTCGCCGCGCGGGGACTCGCGCGATCGCGGACGCACGCGGCGCAGCTGATCTCCGACGGTCTGGTGAGCGTCGACGGGCGCGGGGCGGTCAAGCCGTCGGTCCGTGTCGACGACGATGCGCGCATCGAGGTCGCCGTGACCGATCACTACGTCAGCCGCGGTGCGCACAAGCTCCTCGCCGCGCTGGATGCCTTCGACGTCGACCCGTCGGGGAGGGTCGCGCTCGACCTCGGGGCCTCGACGGGAGGCTTCACCCAGGTCCTGCGGGAGCGGGGTGCGGACCCCGTCCTGGCCGTCGACGTGGGTCACGGGCAGTTGTCCCCAACCCTGGCCGCCGACCCCGGTGTCGTGTCGGTCGAGGGGTATAACGTGCGATTCATGACCGCCGACAGCCTCGCCGCCGCGACGGGTGTCGCCGAGCGACCGCACGTGGTCACCGGAGACCTGTCGTTCATCTCTCTGCACCACGTGCTGCCCGCCGTCGCGGACACCGCTGCCGCCGAGGCCGAGATCGTGCTGCTCATCAAGCCGCAGTTCGAGGTCGGTCGTACGGCGGTCAAGGGCGGACTCGTGACCGATCCCGCGATGCGCTCGGACGCCGTGCACGGCGTCCTCTGGGCCGCGTGGGACGCGGGTCTCAGGACGGCGGGGCTCATCGCCTCGCCCCTCATCGGCACGCACGGCAACCAGGAGTACGTGGCGTGGTTCTCGGACACCCGGGGCACCGACCCCTCAGAATGGGAGAGCACCGTGACCCGACTGACCGGAAGCCGATGACCCCCAGCGAACGCCGAATACTGCTCGTCGTCCACGCGCGCCGCGACGACACCGTCGAGGCCGCGCAACGCGTGCTCTCGGCGGTCCGTGCGGCCGGTGCGATCCCGGTGGTGTCCGCCGAGGACCGGCCCGAGCTCGCCGAGCGTCTGTCGCTCGACGGCGTGGAGACCCTGGGCGTCGACGTCGACGTCGACGGGCTCGAGCTCGCCATCGTCCTCGGCGGCGACGGAACGATCCTGCGCGCGGCGGAAACCGTCCGCGGGGGTACGGCACCGATCCTGGGCATCAACATGGGTCACGTCGGCTTCCTCGCCGAGATCGAGCGCGACGACATGGATGACGCCGTGCGCCGCGTGATTGCTCGCGACTACCGCGTCGAGGAGCGTCTGGCTCTCGCGGTGAAGGTCTTGGATGCCGACGACCGCGTCATCTTCGAGACGTGGGCTCTGAACGAGGCCACGGTCGAGAAGGCGAGTCGCGAGCGCATGCTCGAGGTGGTCATGGAGGTCGACGGTCGACCCCTGTCGTCGTTCGGGTGCGACGGGGTCGTCATGGCGACGCCGACCGGATCGACGGCGTACAACTTCTCGGCCGGCGGACCCGTCATCTGGCCGACCGTGGAAGCCATCGCCGTCGTCCCGCTCTCGGCCCACGCGCTCTTCGCCCGCCCGCTGGTGGTGAGCCCCGACGCCACGGTCGCCGTAGAGGTGCTCGAGCGCACCAGCGGCAGTGGCATCCTGTGGTGCGACGGACGCCGCTCGCACGACCTGCCGCCCGGCGCTCGTGTCGTGGCGCGGCGGTCATCGCGTCCGGTGCGTCTCGCGCGGCTGCACCCCGCGGCCTTCACCGACCGGCTCGTGCGCAAGTTCCGTCTGCCGGTGACCGGCTGGCGCGGCGCGCTCGGGGGCATGCCGTGATAGAAGAGATGCGGCTGCGCGACCTCGGCGTCATCGCCGAGGCGACTTTGCCCATCGGTCGCGGGTTCACGGCGATCACCGGCGAGACCGGGGCCGGTAAGACCATGGTCGTGACGGGTCTCGGGCTGCTGCTCGGCCAGCGCGCCGACTCGGGTGCGGTGCGCTCGGGCGCCGCTCAGGCCGCGGTCGAGGGCGTATGGATCGTTTCCGAGGAGGGCCCGGTGGCCGCGCGCGTGCGCGAAGCCGGGGGAGACGTGGAGCCGCTGGGCGACGGCGCAGCCGAGCTCTACCTCGGTCGCACCGTTTCCAGCGAGGGTCGGGGACGGGCGACCGTCGGCGGACGCACCGCCCCGGCCGGCGTGCTCGCCGATCTCGCCGACGACCTTGTCGTCGTGCACGGGCAGTCGGATCAGCTGCGGTTGCGCTCGGCATCCGCCCAGCGCGACGCGCTCGACCGATTCGGAGCGGACCCGGTGGCGACGGCCCGTGCCGCGTACCGCGCCGCGTGGGACGCATTCCGAGCCCTGGATGCCGAGCTGACGACGCTGACGTCCGATCGCGACGATCGCGCCCGCGAGGCCGAGGAGCTGCGCGCAGCCATCGCCGAGATCGAAGCCGCCGCGCCGGTCGTCGGCGAGGAGGAGGATCTCGCGCGTCGCGCGGAGCGCCTCGCCAACGCGGAGGAGTTGCGGATCGCCGCGGTCAGCGCTCACGCGGCGCTCTCGAGCGACGACGACACTCCAGATGTCGTTGCTCTGCTCGCCGAGGCGCGCCGCGCATTGGAGCGTGTCTCGGGCAGCGACGCGGAGCTCGCGGCGATCGGCGAGCAGGTCGCCGACCTGGGCTATCGCGCCACCGACGCCGCCGTCGCCCTCTCGGGCTACCTCGCCGACCTCGACGAGTCGGGTCCGCACGAGCTCGCTGCGGTCGACGAGCGGCGCAGCGTCCTGGCGGCGCTGACTCGCGCGCACGGGTCCGTGGATGCCGCGATCGCCCTGCTCGAGACCGGATCGGCGCGGCTGCTCGAGCTCGACGACGACGGCGACCGCATCGAACGCCTGGGTGCGCAGCGCGATGCCGCCGCCGCAGAGGTGGACGCGGCGGCCGACGCCCTCACGGCCGCGCGGCGCGAGGCGGCCGAACGTCTGAGCGTCGCGGTCACGGAAGAGCTGCACGCCCTCGCCCTGCCCGATGCGAAACTCACCGTCGAGGTGACGGCGTCGTCGACGCCCGGTGCGCACGGACGCGACGACGTCGCCATCCTCCTCGCCCCGCACCCCGGCGCCGATCCTCGACCGGTGTCGCGCGGCGCGTCGGGAGGCGAACTCAGCCGCGTGATGCTGGCGATCGAGGTGGTCATCGCCGGCGTCGACCCGGTGCCGACGTTCGTCTTCGACGAAGTGGATGCCGGAATCGGCGGGGCCGCCGCGATCGAGGTGGGCCGCCGACTCGCGCGGCTGGCGGAGTCGTCGCAGGTCATCGCGGTCACCCACCTCGCGCAGGTGGCCGCCTTCGCCGGCAATCACCTGACGGTGGTCAAGGGCAACGACGGCGCGGTGACGGCATCCAGTGTCCGTCGGCTCGAGGGCGCCGAGCGGGAGGCCGAGATGGCGCGTCTGCTGTCGGGTCTGACCGATTCGGATGCCGCTCTCACGCACGCACGAGAGCTGTTGAAGACCGGCCGGGCGGTGCGCTGACCTCCTGGCGACGACACGGGATCGTCACGCCGGGGTGACCTGCGTGTCGGCGGCCGATGCCAGACTGCCCTGAACGCGCGGCGTGCTCCGCGCGGCCATCCTCGAAGACGACTGATAGGATCGAAGCCCGTGATGCAGACTTCGGACGCGGGACATTCAGACGACAACACCACGGCATCGACCTTCACGACGAAGCACATCTTCGTCACCGGAGGAGTGGTCTCGTCTCTCGGTAAGGGCCTGACGGCGGCCAGCCTCGGCAACCTCCTCACGGCGCGGGGACTCCGTGTCGTCATGCAAAAGCTCGACCCTTACCTCAACGTGGATCCGGGCACGATGAACCCGTTCCAGCACGGCGAGGTCTTCGTCACCGACGATGGGGCCGAGACCGACCTCGACATCGGTCACTACGAGCGCTTCCTCGACATCGAGCTGAGCCAGGCGGCCAACGTCACCACCGGCCAGATCTACTCGCAGGTCATCGCGCGCGAACGCCGTGGCGAGTACCTCGGCGACACCGTGCAGGTCATCCCGCACATCACCGACGAGATCAAGCGCCGCATGCGCCTCCAGGCGACCGAGACGCCGCAGCCGGACGTCATCATCACCGAGATCGGCGGCACGGTCGGCGACATCGAGTCGCAGCCGTTCATCGAGTCGGCGCGGCAGATCCGCCACGAACTCGGCCGCAAGAACGTCTTCTTCGTGCACGTCTCGCTCGTGCCGTTCATGGGCGCGTCGGGCGAGCAGAAGACCAAGCCCACGCAGCACTCCGTCGCCGCCCTCCGCTCCATCGGCATCCAGCCCGACGCCCTCGTGCTGCGCAGTGACCGGCCGGTCACCGAGTCGAACAAGCGCAAGATCGCGCTCATGTGCGACGTCGACGAGGACGCCGTCGTGAACGCCGTCGACGTCCCGAGCATCTACGACATCCCGTCGATGCTGCACGACCAGGGCCTCGACGCCTACATCGTGGACTCGCTCGACATCGCCGCGGCCGCCGACGTCGACTGGTCGCGGTGGCAGCGGGTGCTGCAGGCGGTGCACAACCCGAAGCACGAGGTCACCATCGGTCTCGTCGGCAAGTACATCGATCTGCCGGATGCCTACCTGTCGGTGACCGAGGCCATCAAGGCCGGCGGCTTCGCGCAGGAGACGCACGTGAAGATCACGTGGATCCCCTCCGACCTCTGCGAGACGCCGGAGGGGGCGGCCAAGGCCCTCTCGGCGGTCGACGGCATCATCGTCCCCGGCGGCTTCGGCATCCGCGGGATCGAGGGCAAGCTCGGTGCGCTGCGTTTCGCTCGGGAGCAGGGCATCCCGACGCTCGGCATCTGCCTGGGTCTACAGTGCATGGTCATCGAGTACGCGCGGACCGTCGCGGGCCTCGAGGGCGCGTCGTCGAGCGAGTTCGACCCCGACACCGTGCACCCGGTCGTCGCGACCATGGCCGAGCAGATCGACATCCTGCAGAGCGGCGACCTCGGCGGCACGATGCGCCTGGGCCTGTACCCGGCCGACCTCGGCGAGGGCTCGCTCGCGGCCGAGGTGTACGGCGAGACCCGCGTGTTCGAGCGTCACCGCCACCGCTACGAGGTCAACAACGCGTACCGTCAGCAGCTCAGCGACGCGGGCCTGGTGTTCTCGGGGCTCAACCCCGACCTCGACCTCGTCGAGTACGTCGAGCTGCCGCGCGACGTCCACCCGTATTACATCGCCACGCAGGCTCACCCCGAGCTGCGCTCGCGTCCCACCCAGCCGCACCCGCTGTTCCGCGGCCTGGTCGGCGCGGCGCTCGAACGTCACCGCGCGAGCGAGCTGTTCGACGTCGAGGAGGACTGACATGGAATCGCTGCGCGACGAGCCCGTCGACCTGGAGGTCGTCGCCAGCGACCTCGTGTACCAGGGGGCGGTGTGGGACGTCCGGTCCGACACCGTGCGGTACGGCGACGGCGAGATGACCCGCCAGTACGTCGAGCACCCCGGTGCCGCGGCGGTCATCGCGCTCGACGACGACGGCCGAGTGGTGCTCATCCAGCAGTACCGCCAGCCGATCAAGGAGCGGGACTGGGAGGTCCCGGCGGGCCTCCTCGACGTCGCCGGTGAGCCGCCCATCGAGACGGCGAAGCGGGAGCTCGGCGAAGAGGTCGATCTCGCGGCCGACCGCTGGCAGCACCTCGTGTCGATCCACACGACGCCCGGCGGCAACGACGAGGTCGTGCATCTCTTCCTCGCCCGCGGGCTCTCCGATGTCGTCACCGATTACGAGCGCGAGCACGAGGAGTCGGACATGCGCGTCGAGCGCGTGCCGCTGGCCGACGTGATCGACGGGGTCCTCGCGGGGCGTCTGCGCAACGGCATCCTGGCCACCGGTGTCCTCGCGGCTGCCGAGGTGCTGCGCCGCGAGGCCGCGTCGGCCTGACGTGAAGCTCGAGCGCGCGGTCGAGACGTACCTGCGGCACGTCGCGCTCGAACGGGGGCTGTCCGACCACACCGTCGCCGCGTATCGCCGTGATCTCGCGGTGTACGCCGGGTGGTTGGCTGCGCGGGGCATCGACGACACGGATGCCGTGACCTCCGCGCACGTGGCGGAGTTCGCCGCCGAGCGGGCATCGGCCGAGCCGCCGCCCGCGGCGTCGTCGCTCGCGAGGCTGCAGTCCTCGGTGCGCGGGCTGCACCGCTTCCTCGTGCGCGAGGGGCGCGCGGTCGACGACCCGAGCGGACGGCTGCGCCCACCGAAGGCGCCGCGGCGCCTCCCCAAGGCCCTGTCGATTGGCCAGGTCGAGCAGTTGCTGGATGCCGCCGGCCCCGCGCCGGGCTCGGAGGACCAGGCCGCGGCGGGTCCCGCGGCCGTCCGCGACCGCGCCCTGCTCGAACTGCTGTACGCCACTGGCGCCCGCGTGTCGGAGATCGTGCAGCTCGACGTGGACGACACCGCGCATGGCGATGTGCTGCGCGTTCGCGGCAAGGGCGCGAAGGAGCGCATCGTCCCGGTCGGCTCGTACGCCCGCGCGGCGGTGGAGGCGTACCTCACACGGATCAGGCCGGCCTGGGCGGCCAAGGGCAGGGCCACGCCGCGGCTGTTCCTGGGTGTCCGCGGCGCGCCGCTGTCGCGCCAGAGCGCGTGGCTCATCATCCAGGCCGCCGCCGAGCGGGCGGGCCTCACCGCGCACGTCTCACCGCACACGCTGCGGCACTCCTTCGCGACGCACCTCCTGCAGGGCGGCGCCGACGTCCGTGTGGTGCAGGAGCTCCTCGGCCACGCCTCGGTCGCCACGACCCAGATCTACACGCACGTCTCGGTCGACGCTCTCCGCGACGTCTACGCCACGGCGCACCCGCGGGCGCGGTGAGCCGCGGCGCCGAAGGAGTGGCATCCGCTCGTCGTGCTGAGAAAAGGGGATGCGACGAGAACAGGGCAATCTGAGCGATATCCGCCTGTTCTGGGGACGACGCCTGTTTTCGCGACGTGGCGCGCTCGGCATCAGGCGCGGCCTGGCGTCGCGAGAACAGGCGATGTGGCGAGAACAGGGCGATTCCGCCGCGATCTGCCTGTTGCGGTGGCACCCGCCTGTTCTCGGTACACGCCGCGACCGCGCTCACCGCGGGTCTCCCGGCGAGCGGCGGGGCGACGAGTAGACTCGGCACGTTATGACGAAGGCGGGAGACTCGGTGTCGACGAGCACGAAGGGGACGGCGAAGAGCGCGGACGAGGTCATCCTCGGACCCACCGGACGGCCGTACCAGGGATTCCCCACCCCGCCCGCCCTCGACAGCCACGGTCCCGCCCGCATCATCGCCCTCTGCAACCAGAAGGGCGGCGTCGGCAAGACGACCACCACGATCAACCTCGCCGCCGCGCTCGCCGGCTACGGCCGCCGCGTGCTCGCGATCGACTTCGACCCGCAGGGTGCGCTGTCGGCGGGACTCGGCATCCAGACGCACGACGTGCCCACGATCTACGACCTGCTGCTCGACACGAAGCGCGACCCGCGCGACGCGATCGTGCACACGCGCGTCGAGGGTCTCGACCTCATCCCGGCGAACATCGATCTGTCGGCCGCCGAGGTGCACCTCGTCAACGAGGTCGCGCGCGAGACGATCCTCGCCCGGGTGCTCCGAAAGCTCGCCGCCGACTACGACGTGGTGCTCATCGACTGCCAGCCGTCGCTCGGCCTGCTCACGGTCAACGCGCTCACCGCCGCGCACGGTGTGCTGATCCCGCTCGAGTGCGAGTTCTTCGCGCTGCGCGGTGTCGCTCTCCTCATCGAGACGATCGACAAGGTGCGCGATCGCCTGAACCCGGCGATCGAACTCGACGGCGTCCTCGCGACGATGTACGACCCGCGCACCCTGCACTCGCGCGAGGTCCTCGAGCGGGTCGTCGAGGCGTTCGGAGACGACGTCCTCGAGACCGTCATCGGTCGCACGGTGAAGTTCCCGGATGCCTCGGTCTCGGGCATGCCGATCACCGAGTTCGCGCCCGAGCACGCCGCCGCGCAGGCCTACATGCGGTTGGCGCGGGAGCTGGTCGCCCGTGGCGCCGTCGCCTGACGGCGGCACCGCTGCCAGCCCGCCCGACAGCGGGGACGCCGAGGCCGCGGGCTTCCGTGTGTCGCTTCCGGTGTTCGACGGGCCGTTCGACCTGCTCCTCAACCTCATCTCCGCGCACGAGCTCGACATCACCGAGGTCGCACTCAGCCGCGTGACCGACGAGTTCATCGCGTACCTCCGGGCGCTCGGCCCCGAGGGAGACCTCGACGAGGCCTCCGAGTTCCTGGTGGTGGCCGCGACCCTGCTCGACATGAAGATCGCCGGTCTCCTGCCGCAGGGGGAACTGGTGGATGCCGAGTCGGTGGCGCTCCTCGAAGCCCGCGACCTGCTCTTCGCGCGCCTGCTGCAGTACCGGGCCTTCAAAGAGGTGTCGTCGTGGTTCGCGCGCTGTCTGCAGCGGGAAGACCGCCGGCACACCCGCAACGTCCGGCTGGACGAGAAGTACCGCAGCGCCGTCCCGGAGCTGGTGTGGACGCTCAGCGCGGAGGATTTCGCAGCGCTCGCCGTGGTCGCGCTGGCGCCGAAGCAACCGCCCACCGTGGGGCTCGACCACCTGCACGCGCCGCTCGTCAGCATCCGCGAGCAGGCCGCGATCGTCGTCACCCTGCTGCGCGGAGCGGGGACGCTGAACTTCCGTGATCTCGTCGCCGGCGTCACCGAGACCGGGGTCGTCGTGGCGCGGTTCCTCGCGATCCTCGAGCTGTACCGCCACGCCGCGCTGTCGTTCGAGCAGATCGAACCGCTCGGCGAACTGACCCTGCGCTGGACCGCCGAAAGGTGGTCGGAAGAGAACCTCGCCGCCCTGGGAGCCGACTATGACCGATGACACCGCCATCCGGCCGACCGCCGAGACGCCCGCGCGCCCGACCGACACGGCATCCGTCGCTCGTCGCCTGGAGGCGATCCTGCTGATCCTCGACGAACCGCAGAGCCTCGTGTCGCTGGCAGCGGCCGTCGCCGCACCGGTGCCGGCCGTACGTCAGGCGATCGAGGGGCTCGTCGCCGACTACGACGGCGAGACCGGCGGACCCCGCCGCGGCTTCGAGCTGCGCGAGGTCGGCGGGGGGTGGCGGCTGTACGTCCGCGAGGAGTACGACGACGTCGTGGGGGAGTTCGTGAACACCCAGGCGCCGTCGCGCCTGTCGCAGGCGGCGCTGGAGACTTTGGCCGTCATCGCGTACAAGCAGCCGGTGACGCGGGGGCAGGTGGCATCCATCCGCGCGGTGAACGTGGACTCGGTCGTGCGGACGCTGCTCGCCCGCGGGCTCATCGCCGAGGTCTTCACCGACCCGGACACGGGCGCGATCCATTACGGAACGACCGACCAGCTGCTAATCAACCTGGGCATCAACTCGCTCGACGAGCTGCCCCACATCTCGCCGTTGCTCGACGACGGCGCCGACGGATTCGACGGAGAGGTGCTCAGATGAGCGAAGAGGGCGTACGCCTGCAGAAGGTGCTCGCCAACGCGGGGGTCGCCTCGCGTCGGGTGTCGGAGCAGATGATCGTCGAGGGGCGCGTGCGCGTGAACGGCGCCGTGGTGACCGAGCTCGGCTCGCGCATCCACCCGGAGAGCGATCTCGTCGACGTCGACGGCGTTGCGGTGCAGCTCGACGCGTCGAAGCGCTACGTGATCCTCAACAAGCCGACGGGGGTCGTCAGCTCGATGAACGACGATCGCGGGCGGCCCGACCTGCGCGGCTTCACCGTCGACTGGGAAGAGCGCCTGTTCAACGTCGGACGCCTGGATGCCGACACCTCGGGGCTTCTCGTCCTGACCAACGACGGCGACCTCGCCCACGTGCTCGCCCACCCCTCGTTCGGCGTGACGAAGGTCTACATCGCGAAGGTCGACGGGCTCGTGACGCCGCAGACCATCGCGCGTCTGACGAAGGGCGTCGACCTCGAGGACGGACCGATCGCCGCGGACAAGGCACGGCTCCTGGATGCCTCGCAGGGAGCAAGCCTGGTCGAGTTGACGCTGCACTCGGGGCGCAACCGGATTGTGCGGCGCATGATGGCCGAGGTCGGCCATCCGGTCGTGGAACTCGTGCGGCGGCAGTTCGGGCCCCTTCACCTGGGAACTCTCCCGGTGGGGAAGGCCCGCGAGTTGACTACAGTAGAACGTGGTGCCCTGCTCACGCTGTCCCGTCGGGACGGTGACGCCCCGGCCGCTCCGGCCGAGTGACCGCGCGGGGCGCTTCGCGGCCCGAGCAGTGCCGCCCAGGGCAGCAGGAGACCCGATGACCGATCCGAGTGGAACGTCCGCGCGCGCGGAGGCCCCGTTGGCGACCCGTACGAGCGGCACGGTCCGCGTCGTCGGCTCGGGCCTTCTCGGCGCCAGCGTCGGTCACGCGCTCACCGCCCTCGGCGTCGACGTCGTGCTGGCCGACACGTCTCCGTCGCAGCTGCGCCTCGCGATCGACTACGGGGCCGGACGCGCCGAGCGCGACGACGACCGGCCGTCGCTCATCGTCGTCGCCGTGCCGCCCGACGTCGTCGCCGACGTGGTCGAGCGCGAACTCGCGGCGTACCCGGGTGCCGTGGTCACGGACGTCGCGAGCGTCAAGCTCGAGCCGCTGCGCACGCTCCGCGCGCGCGGCGTCGACCTCACGCACTACATCGGATCGCACCCGATGGCCGGACGCGAACGCGGGGGAGCGATCTCCGCGCGCGCCGACATCTTCGTCGGGCGCCCCTGGGTCGTGTGCCGCGACGGCGAGACCTCGGCCCGTGACCTCTCCCTCGTCGAGGGTCTCGCCCTCGACCTCGGCGCGACGCTCATCGAGATGACGCCGGAGGAGCACGACGAGTCCGTGGCCCTCATGTCGCACGTGCCGCAGCTGGTCGCGAGCCTGCTCGCCGGCCGCTTCGTCTCGGCCCCCGACGGATCTCTCCGTCTTGCGGGGCAGGGCGTGCGCGACACCACCCGCATCGCGGCATCCGCTCCCGAACTGTGGGTGCAGATCCTCGGTGCGAACGCGGCCCCGGTGGTCGAGGTGCTCGATCAGCTCGCCGCCGATCTCACCGATGTGGCCGACGCACTGCGCGACCCCGACGTCCCCGGTGCCCGCCGCACGGTGGCCGACACGATCCGCCGTGGCAACGAGGGCGTCGAGCGTCTGCCGGGCAAGCACGGCCAGAACCGCCGATTCGACACGTTCGTCGTCATGGTCGACGACACCGCCGGGCAGCTCGGCCGTCTCTTCGGCGAGCTCGGCGACCTCGACGTCAACGTCGAAGACCTGCGTCTCGAGCACTCGCCGGGGGCTCCCTTCGGTCTGGCCGAGATCAGTGTCGTCCCCGACGCCGTCCGCCGAGCCGTCGACGGGCTCCAGCAGCGCGGATGGCGGATTGCGAGCACCACCCATGACTGAGTCCCTCACCAAGCCCTCGGCCGATGCGCCCGTCGCGATCGTCGCGATCGACGGGCCCGCGGGCAGTGGCAAATCCAGCGTCTCGAGAGCCGCGGCCGAGCGCCTCGGCTTCGGATTCCTCGACACGGGCGCGGCGTACCGCGCGCTCGCCTGGCACGCGCTCGAGCACGGCAGCGACACCTCCGACGCCACCGCGGTGCTGGAGGTCTTCGGCGACTTCGACTACGCCATCTCGCTCGATCCGGCGGACCGCTGGGTCCGCGTCGGGGGGACCGATGTCACCGCCGCGATCCGCGAGCCCCGCGTGACGGATGCCGTGAGCGGCGTGGCCCGCGTCCCCGCCGTGCGGCAGGCCGTCAACGACCTCTTCCGCCGGCTCGTGGCATCCGCGGGTCTGCGGGGTGTCGTGGTCGAGGGCCGCGACATCACCACGGTCGTGTTCCCCGATGCGCCGGTGCGCATCCTGCTGACGGCTGCGCCCGAGGTGCGCGCCGCTCGACGCAGCACCGAACTCGGCGGCCACGATGCCGCCGCGGTCGCCGCCGCGCTGCACAAGCGCGACGCGGCCGATTCCACGGTCGTCGACTTCCTCACCGCCGCTCCCGGCGTGCAGGTCGTCGACTCGACCCACCTCGATTTAGACCAGACCGTCGACGCCGTGCTGAACGTCGTCGACTCCACGATGGGAGCCCGCGATGGGCGTTGACGACGAGTACGAAGGCGGGCCCGACCAGCTCGCCGAGAAGATGGCCGAGCTGGACGAGGTCCTGGCCGAACAGCGCGCACAAGCGCTGCGCGCGGGCCTCGAGGACTTCGACCTCGACGAGGACGATGCGGCGCTGCTCGCCGGCCTCGCCGGGGAGGAAGACGGCATCGAGTTCCTGCCAGCGCTGCCGGTCGTGGCGATCGTCGGTCGCCCCAACGTCGGCAAGTCGGCGCTGGTGAACCGCATCCTCGGACGCCGTGAGGCCGTCGTCGAGGACACCCCGGGTGTCACCCGCGACCGCGTGACGTACAAGGCCGAATGGCTCGACCGTCGGTTCTCGCTCGTCGACACCGGCGGCTGGGAGCCCGACGCCCGCGGCATCGACCGCTCGGTCGCGGCGCAGGCCGAGGTCGCCATCGACCTCGCCGACGTGGTCCTGTTCGTGGTGGATGCCACGGTGGGCGCGACCGCGACCGACGAGCACGTCGTACGGCTGCTGCGCAAGACCAAGAAGCCGGTGTTCCTCGTCGCCAACAAGGTCGACGACGCCCGCCAGGAGCCCGAGGCCGCAGCTCTGTGGAACCTCGGTCTCGGTGAGCCGCACCCCGTCTCCGCCATCCACGGCCGCGGGGTCGCCGACCTCCTCGACGAGCTCATGAAGGTGCTGCCGGAGATCTCGGCCGTCGCCAAGTACGAGATCGGCGGTCCGCGTCGCGTGGCCATCCTCGGCCGCCCGAACGTCGGCAAGTCGTCGCTGCTCAACAAGGCCGCGGGCGAAGAGCGCGTCGTCGTGAACGAGCTCGCGGGCACGACCCGCGACCCCGTGGACGAGGTCGTCGAGCTCGGCGGCAAGCTCTGGACGCTCGTGGACACCGCCGGCATCCGTCGTCGTGTACACCTGCAGCAGGGCGCCGACTTCTACGCGTCGCTGCGCACCTCGACCGCCCTGGAGAAGTCCGAGGTCGCCGTCGTGGTGCTCGACGTGTCGCAGTCGATCAGCGTGCAGGACCTCAACATCATCGACCTCGTGCTCGAGTCGGGTCGCGCGCTCGTGCTGGCGTTCAACAAGTGGGACCGCCTGAACGACGACGACATGGAGAACGCCGACCGGCGCCGCTACCTCGAGCGCGAGATCGAGCAGGACCTCGCGCACGTCACCTGGGCACCGCGCGTGAACATCTCGGCCCGCACCGGCCGTCACCTCGACAAGCTCGTCCCGGCGCTCGAGACGGCCCTGGAGTCGTGGGATCAGCGCATCCCGACGGGCAAGTTCAACGCGTTCCTCGCCGAGCTCGTCGCCGAGCACCCGCACCCGCTGCGCGGTGGCAAGCAGCCGCGCATCCTGTTCGGGACGCAGGCGTCGACGCGTCCGCCGACATTCGTGCTGTTCACGACCGGATTCCTCGACCCGGGCTACCGCCGGTTCATCCAGCGGCGCCTGCGCGAGATCTACGGCTTCGAGGGCACGCCGATCGTCCTCAACATGCGTATCCGCGAGAAGCGCCAGCGCTGAGTCGCCCCACGAACGCCCCGGTTTCGGCCGGGGCGTTCGTGATGTGGTCGATCGTTGCCCAGAATGTCGGTGCGGCGTGTCACGCTTCCTGGAAGACAGCTGAGTGTCGATAGAGTCCACTGCGGCGGACCAATCGGATCCGCCGGAGTGTGGCATCCTTTCGATGCCGTGATGGGGGATCATCGTGACCAATTCTCAGACCGCCCCGGCGTTGAGCCAGCCGTACTACGGGGCTCCGATCGGGGCTGCCGTCCAGCGCTTCTTCAAGAAGTACGCGACGTTCACCGGCCGTGCGAGCCGCAGCGAGTACTGGTGGTGGGCCCTCGTGCAGGCCATCGTCTCGTTCGCGCTGACGATCCTCGCGCTCGCGACCGGCGGCGCCACCGTCGACGAGCTCGGCAACCCCACCGCACCGTCCGGTCTCGGACTGGTGTTCTTCATCATCTACCTGTTGTGGGCGTTGGCCACGATCGTGCCGCACCTGGCCCTGACTGTGCGTCGCCTGCACGACACCAACCGCAGCGGCTTCTGGATCTTCATCGCCTTCGTGCCGTTCGTCGGCGGCATCATCCTGTTCGTCTTCATGCTTCTGGACTCCAAGCCGGAGGGTGCTCGCTTCGACTGAGCGGGTTCTCGGGACGGCCGACGCCGAGACTGCATCCGGCCGACGACTCCACCGCAGCGTGCTGCGGGATCGTCGAGCGGGTGCAGCCTCTGCGTTTTCGCGGACCCCGTGTGAGGGGCGGGGCGCCCCGCGGGTCGGGGCTGTGCCAGGCTGGGGAGGATGACGATCCAACCTCCGGCCCCGGGCGAACCGCGGCGTCCGCACGGGCCCCGCGACCCCGGCGATGCCTGGGTGGTGGCACCCACGGGTGAGAAGTACTGGGGCCGATTCGGCGCGGCGGGCCTGCTCGCCGTCGATGCGGAGCGCGGCGTCCTCCTGCAGCACCGAGTTTCGTGGAGTCATTTCGGCGATACTTGGGCGCTGCCGGGTGGTGCGCGCCACGAGGGCGAATCCGCTCGCGACGGCGCCCTGCGCGAGTCGGCCGAAGAGGCGGGCGTGCCGGTGGATGCCGTGCAACCCCGCTTCGAGAGCGTTCTCGACCTCGGCATCTGGTCGTACACGACGCTCGTCGCCGATGTGACGACGCCGTTCGAGCCGGTGATCAGCGACCCCGAGAGCGTGGCGCTGGAGTGGGTGCCGATCGACGAGGTGGCATCCCGCCCGTTGCATCCGGGATTCGCGGCGGCGTGGCCCGCGCTGCGCGCTGCTCTGCCGGTGCGCCCGGCGGTGGTCGTCGACGTGGCGAACGTCGTGGGCTCGGTGCCCGACGGGTGGTGGAAGGATCGCGCCGGAGCCGCCGCACGCCTGCTCGCCCAGCTGTCGATGCTCTCCGTCGAGGGGATGGATGCCGAACAGCTGAGCCTCACGGCCACGCGCTGGTTCCCGCTCGTCACGGCGGTGCTGGAGGGCGAGGCGCGGGCGGCGGAGGTGCCCGTGCAGCGTCTGCCGGTGGTCCGCGCGGAGGGCTCGGGCGACGACGAGATCGTCGCGGTGGCTCGCTCGCTCGTCGACGCGTGGAGCCCCGTCATCGTGGTGACTAGCGACCGCGGCCTCGCCGCGCGCGTCGAAGAACTCGGGGCGTCGGTGCGCGGGGTGCGGTGGCTGCGGGAGCAGCTGGGCTGACGCCCGGCGGTGGAGTGGCGCGCGGCGGCGACTCGATGATCTGCACGATCTCGGTCGTCGGGGCGGCTTCGGACTGAGCGAGCGCGGATCGCTCTGCAGCGGGCGGCGCGTCAGTCGAGGTCGCGGCCGCGGAGCTTCTCGATCTCGCGGCGGTCGCGCTTGGTGGGGCGCCCGGCGCCGCGGTCGCGCACGGGCACGAACGGCATGCTCTCGCGCGGGGGCGGCGGGGGAGTGCGATCCTCGGCGGCTTCGGCGACGAGGGCCGCGCCGACTCGCTTCGCGATGGTCTTCTTCACGACGAGGATGCGGTCGAAGCCCTGGATGCGCACGCGCAGCTCATCGCCGGGGCGCACGGGTTGGGCGGCCTTCGCGCGCTCGCCGTTGACGCGGACGTGACCCGCGCGGCACGCGGTGGTCGCGGCCGACCGGGTCTTGTAGACGCGGATGGCCCACAGCCACGCGTCGACGCGCGCGGTGGGCGTGGCATCCGTCATCGAGGCTCCTTCGGGGAACCTCCATCGTAGGTCGGGGGATCAGTCGCGAAGCGTGAGGGACACGAGCGCGCGGTCGGGTTTGGGGCGATCGACGACGGTGAAGCCGGCGTCTTCGAAGACCGAGACCGTGCCGAGGTAGAGGTCGTTCACCGGGATCTTCGCGGCGGTAGGGTCGCGCGGATACCCCTCGAGGACCCGGGCGCCGCCGTCGCGGGCGGCGTCGACAGCGGCATCCAAGAGCCTGCGCATCAGGCCGCCACCGCGGTGAGCCTTGCGTATGACGAAGCAGGTGACCGCCCAGACCGAGTCGTCGTCGATCGGTTCGGTCGTGAACCGGACGACGTTGCGCGTGCGGGCGAGGCGCGGCTGCGCCGTGCGCGGGCCGACGCGCACCCATCCGGCCGGCTCGCCGTCGACGTACGCGATCAGTCCGGGTGGGGCGTCGGCGTCGAGCTCCGCGCGGAACATCTCGGTGCGCTCGGGAACCGAGCTCTCTTTCCACGGGCCGTTCGACAGCAACCACCACTGGCACTGGCACGCGCGCCCGTCGCCGCTGTCGAGTGCGACCTCGGCATCGTCGAAGCGATCGCCGGTCGCGGGGAGGATCTCGATGCCCATGCCGCGACCGTAGCGAGCGGGCCGGACACGGGCAAGGGATGCCGTGGAGGTTCCGTGCGTCAGTTGCGGCCGCGGCCGCGATGCCACGTACACGCCCGGGGCGGCGTCGGTTCGCGGGAGGTCCGCGGAGCGGGTAAGATAATCGAGTTGCCCGCTCGCGGGCGACGGGATGTGGCGCAGCTTGGTAGCGCACTTGACTGGGGGTCAAGGGGTCGCAGGTTCAAATCC
>NZ_RBZY01000056.1 GCF_004022425.1 Microbacterium enclense
ACACCGTCGTGCTGAAGCCGAGCGAGAAGGACCCCTCGGCCTCGCTCTTCCTCGCGAAGCTGTTCGAAGAGGCAGGTCTTCCCGCCGGTGTCCTGAACGTCGTGCACGGCGACAAGGTCGCGGTCGACGCCCTCCTGGACTCCCCCGACGTCCGCGCCGTGAGCTTCGTCGGCTCGACCCCGATCGCGAAATCCATCTACTCGCGCGCCGCCGAGAACGGCAAGCGCGTGCAGGCCCTCGGCGGGGCCAAGAACCACATGGTCGTCATGCCCGACGCCGACCTGGACTCCGCCGCCGACGCCGCCGTCTCGGCCGCGTACGGCTCGGCCGGCGAGCGCTGCATGGCCGTGTCGGTGCTCGTGGCCGTGGGCGACGACGTCGCCGACGCGCTCGTCGAGAAGGTGGCATCCCGCGTCCAGGGTCTGAGAATCGGACCGGGCACGGATGCCACGAGCGAGATGGGCCCGCTCATCACGCGTGAGCACCGCGACAAGGTCGCCTCGTACGTCACGGGAGCCGCGGCCGAGGGCGCCGAGGTCGTCGTCGACGGCACGACGCAGCAGTTCGAGGGAGACGGGTTCTTCATCGGCGTCTCGCTCGTGGACCGCGTCGCCCCCGGCATGAAGGTGTACGACGACGAGATCTTCGGGCCCGTCCTCTCGGTCGTCCGGGTGAAGACGTACGACGAGGCCGTGGATCTCATCAACTCCAGCCCATTCGCCAACGGCACTGCGGTCTTCACCCGCGACGGCGGCACCGCCCGCCAGTTCGAGTTCGACATCGAGGTCGGGATGGTCGGCGTCAACGTCCCGATCCCAGTCCCCGTCGGGGCGTTCTCCTTCGGCGGCTGGCGCAACTCGCTGTTCGGCGACTCGCACATCTACGGCCCCGAGTCGATCCACTTCTACACGCGCAGCAAGGTCGTCACGACCCGCTGGCCCGACCCGAGCGAGAGCCAGATCAGCCTCGGGTTCCCCAGCAACCACTGACCCGCGGCATCCCGGAAAGGAACGATCATGACCCTCACCTCCCCCGACCTCGCCGCCGACGCGCAGGTCCGCGCCGACGACCGCGCGCACGTCTTCCACTCGTGGAGCGCGCAGGCGCTCATCGATCCGCTCCCCGTCGCGGGCGGCGAGGGCGCGACGTTCTGGGACTACTCCGGAAACCGCTACCTCGACTTCGCATCGCAGCTGGTGAACCTCAACCTCGGCCACCAGCACCCCGACCTCATCGCCGCGATCCAGCGCCAGGCCGGCGAGCTCGCCACCATCCAGCCCGCGATGGCCAACGGCACGCGCGGCGAACTCGCGCGGCTCATCACCGAGGTCGCCCCCGACGGCATGTCGAAGGTGTTCTTCACCAACGGCGGAGCGGATGCCAACGAGAACGCGGTCCGCATGGCGCGCCTGGTCACGGGCAAGCGCAAGGTGCTCGCGATGTACCGCAGCTACCACGGCAACACCTCCACGGCCATCACCCTCACCGGTGACCCGCGGCGCTGGGCGAACGAACCCGCCGACGCCTCGGTCGTGCACTTCTTCGGCCCGTACGCGTACCGCTCGGCGTTCCACTCGGCCTCCGAAGAGGAGGAGACCGCCCGCGCGCTGGAGCATCTCGAGCAGACGATCATCCTCGAGGGGGCCTCGACGATCGGGGCGATCATCCTCGAGACCGTCGTGGGCACGAACGGCGTGCTCGTGCCGCCGCCCGGCTACCTCCCCGGTGTCCGGGCGCTGTGCGACAAGTACGGCATCGTCTACATCGCCGACGAGGTCATGGTCGGTTTCGGCCGCATCGGCGAGTGGTTCGCCGTCGACGCGTTCGACGTCGTCCCCGACCTCATCACCTTCGCCAAGGGCGTGAACTCCGGCTACGTGCCGCTGGGCGGAGTGGTGATCTCGGATGCCATCGCGAGCCACTTCGACACCGTGACCTTCCCCGGCGGCCTGACCTACTCGGGACACCCGCTCGCGTGCGCACCCGGCATTGCGACGTTCGAGGTGTTCCGCCGCGACGGCATCCTCGAGCGCGTGCGCGACCTCGGCGAGCGCGTCGTCGGCCCGCGTCTGCGCGAGATGGCCGAGAAGCACCCGTCGATCGGCGAGGTGCGCGGTCGCGGCCTGTTCTGGGCGATCGAGCTCGTGCGCGACCGCGAGACGCGCGAGCCTCTCGTGCCCTTCAACGCCGCCGGTCCCGATGCCGCCCCGATGGCGGCCTTCGCGGCGGCGTGCAAGAAGGCGGGCCTCTGGCCGTTCACGCACTTCAACCGCGTGCACGTCGCGCCGCCCCTGGTGATCACGGAGGACGAGCTCGTCCGCGGCCTCGACATCATCGACGAGGCTCTGTCGGTCGCCGACGAGGCGATGTCGTGAGGGTTCTCCAGAGCGTCGTCGGCGGTGTTTCCGTGGCATCCACGGGACCTCTGCTCGATCTCATGAGTCCGGTCACGGGCGAGGTGTACGCCCGCGCGCCGATCTCGACGGCAGAAGACGTGGATGCCGCTGTCGCCGCGGCCGCGAGCGCGTTCCCGGCATGGAAGGGTGCGACGCCGGCCGTCCGCCAGCTCGCGCTCTTCCGCCTCGCCGACGCGCTCGCCGACCACGCGGAGGAGTTCGCCGACCTGGAGTCCGAGGACACCGGAAAGCCCCGCGCGACCCTCGTCGCCGACGAGATCGATCAGTCCGTCGACCAGCTGCGCTTCTTCGCCGGGGCCGCCCGCGACCTCGAGGGCCGTGCCGCCGCCGAGTACGCGGAGGGCTTCACGTCGTACGTGCGCCGCGAGCCGATCGGCGTGGTCGCGCAGGTCACGCCCTGGAATTATCCGCTCAACATGGCGATCTGGAAGATCGCGCCGGCGATCGCGGCGGGGAACACCGTCGTGCTGAAGCCCAGCGAGACGACGCCGCAGACGACCGTGCGGCTGGCCGAGCTCGCCGCCGGGATCCTCCCGCCGGGCGTGCTGAACGTCGTGCTGGGCGACCGCGAGACCGGCCGGGCGCTCGTGGAGCACCCCACCCCGCAACTCGTCGCGATCACCGGGTCGGTGCGCGCGGGCATGCAGGTCGCCGAATCGGCGGCGCGGCAGGTCAAGCGCGTGCACCTCGAGCTCGGCGGCAAGGCGCCCGCGATCGTCTTCCCGGATGCTGACCTGGATGCCGCGGCATCCGGGATCGCCCAGGCGGCGTTCTTCAACGCGGGGCAGGACTGCACGGCCGCGACCCGCGTCCTCGTGCACGCGTCGCTGCACGACGCCTTCGTCGAGCGCCTGGTGGCGTACGTCGAGGAGAGCGTCCGCCCGGGTCCCCCCGACGACCCCGCCGCCTTCTTCGGGCCGGTGAACAACCCCGACCAGCTCGCCCGGGTGCAGGGCTTCGTCGACCGTCTCCCGGCGCACGCGCGCGTGGCGACCGGCGGTCATCGCGTCGGCGATACCGGTTGCTTCTTCGCGCCGACGATCGTCACCGGCCTCCGCCAGGACGACGAGCTGGTGCAGCAGGAGGTGTTCGGCCCGATCCTCGCGGTGCAGGCGTTCGACGACGACGCCGAGGCGCTCGAGATGGCGAACGACGTGCCGTATGCGCTTGCTGCATCCGTCTGGACGCGTGAGCATGGCCGGGCCCTGCGCTTCAGCCGCGACCTCGACTTCGGGTGCGTGTGGATCAATGCCCACATCCCGTTCGTGTCGGACATGCCGCACGGCGGGTTCAAGCACTCCGGCTACGGCAAGGACCTCTCGGTCTACGGCTTCGAGGACTACACGCGCATCAAGCACGTGATGTCGAGCCTGGCCTGACGAGACTCAGGCGTCGGGCGCCTTCGGCCCGGGGGCGTCCGGCGCGACGGGGGTGTTGCGCTGGGCGTTCACACGCCGGGCGTGGTCGACGGCGCCCTCGAAACCGGCATCCGGGTCGTCCATCAGGGCGCGCGTCGCCAGGGCGTGCACGCGAACCACTTCGTCGTCGGACTCCGCCGCGGCGTCCACCACGGCACCCGCGTCCTCGCCGATCACGACGAACGCACGGCTGAGGCTGCGACGCGTCTCGATGTCGCCCTGACCGAGATGCGGCCCCAGTTCCGCGGCCAGGTCGGCGCGGCGGTCGTCGGGCACGAGCCCCGCCGCGGCCCGCCACGCCGCGCGCGCCACAGCGGTCTCCTCGTCGTGCAGCAGCGCCGGGGTGATCGCCGGCCAGGTGTCGGGGTCGCCGATCTTCGACAGCGTGTGCAGGCCCTGGCTCCGGGCCTGCGGGAAGGGCGAACCCAGCTCCCGCACCACAGCCGGGACGACGAGCGCGGGGTCGTGCCGGGTCAGCGCCCACGTGAGCATGTCGCGGACGAAGAAGTCCGGTTCGACGGCGCAACGGTCCACCAGCACGGCGACGAACGCGGCGTTCGGGCGGGTCCCGGCATCCATCGCCGCCCGCAGGCGCAGGGACGCGTCCTCCCGTTCGAGTGCGGCCCGTAGACCCGCCGTGATGTCGCCGTCGGCCATTCTCGGCCCTCCGTTCGTCGCCCCGCCCAGCTTGACACGCACGGACGCGCTCAGGGCCGGCCAGCTCTCACCTCCCTCCCCGACGACGGTTTCCGCGTTGTTACGGCGAAATAAGACTCGATTTCACCATTGAGTAACCGGTGATGCCGCTGATACCGTCGGCCCATCATGAGCATCTCCGCGGAACGGCGTCCGGTCCTCGACAACGTGTCGAAAGCCATCGTCGAGCAACTGCAGGAGGACGGACGGCGCTCGTACGCCGAGATCGGCAAGGCCGTCGGCCTCAGCGAGACCGCCACCCGTCAGCGCGTGCAGAAGATGCAGGACGCCGGGCTGCTGCAGATCGTCGCCGTCACCGACCCCCTGCAGCTCGGGTTCGCGCGGCAGGCCATGATCGGTGTCCGGGTCTCGGGAGACACGCGCCTCATCGCAGCCGAGATGGCGGAGCTGCCGGGGGTGACGTACGTCGTCTCGACGGCCGGGTCGTTCGACCTCCTCGTCGAAGTCGTGTGCGAGAGCGACGACGACCTCATCGACCTGCTCAACGACCGCATCCGGTCGCTGCCCGACGTGGTGGCGACCGAGACGTTCGTGTATTTGAAACTCCACCGACAGCTCTACAACTGGGGAACGCGATGACGCTTCACGAAATCGACCTGCACACCGACCTCCAGGCCAAGGCCCGCGACCACCTCTGGATGCACTTCGCCCGCCAGTCCGTCATGACGGACGGCCCGGGGGTCCCCATCATCGTCAAGGGTGAGGGACATCACATCTGGGATGCCGCGGGCAAGCGCTACATCGACGGGCTTGCGGGCCTGTTCGTCGTCAATGCCGGCCACGGCCGCCGACGCATCGCTCAGGCGGCCGCGAAGCAGGCCGAGGAACTCGCGTTCTTCCCCCTGTGGTCCTACGCCCACCCGGCCGCGATCGAGCTCGCCGATCGCCTGGCGCACCTCGCCCCGGGCGACCTGAATCACGTGTTCTTCTCGACCGGCGGCGGGGAAGCGGTCGAGACGGCGTTCAAGCTCGCCAAGCAGTACTGGAAGACGCAGGGGAAGCCTTCCAAGCACAAGGTGATCTCTCGCGCGATCGCCTACCACGGCACCACGCAGGGCGCCCTGGCCATCACCGGCCTCCCCGTGATGAAGCACATGTTCGAGCCGGTCACCCCGGGCGGGTTCCGCGTGCCGAACACGAACTACTACCGCGCGGAGGAGTCCGGCTTCGGCGGCGGGACGCCCGAGGAGTTCGGCCTGTGGGCCGCCGACCGCATCGAGCAGATGATCCAGTTCGAGGGGCCCGAGACCGTGGCCGCGGTGTTCCTCGAGCCCGTGCAGAACGCGGGCGGATGCTTCCCGGCCCCCGCCGGCTACTTCCAGCGCGTGCGCGAGATCTGCGACAAGTACGACGTGCTGCTCGTCAGCGACGAGGTCATCTGCGCGTTCGGTCGCCTGGGCTACTACTTCGGCGCCGAGGCGTACGACTACCAGCCCGACATGATCACGTTCGCCAAGGCCGTGACCAGCGGCTATTCGCCGCTGGGCGGCACGATTGTGAGCGACCGCGTGTACGAGCCGTTCGCGCACGGCGACGCCTCGTTCCCCCACGGCTACACCTTCGGCGGTCACCCCGTCTCCTCCGCCGTCGCGATGGAGAATCTCGACGTGTTCGAGGAGGAGGGGCTGCTCGAGAACGTCCGCACCAACTCCCCCGTCTTCCGGTCGACGCTGGAGAAGCTTCTCGACCTCCCGATCGTCGGCGACGTCCGCGGCGACGGCTACTTCTTCGGGATCGAACTCGTGAAGGACAAGGTCACCAAGGAGACCTTCGATGACGACGAGTCCGAGCGCCTGCTCCGCGGCTTCCTCTCGAAGGCCCTCTTCGACGCGGGTCTGTACTGCCGCGCGGACGACCGCGGCGACCCCGTCATCCAGCTCGCTCCGCCCCTCACGATCGGTCCTTCCGAGTTCGACGAGATCGAGCAAATTCTGCGCGCCACGCTCACCGAGGCCTGGACGCGCCTCTGACCGAGCGAGGGATGCCACTCCACCACGGCGGCATCCCTCGCTCCCTCCCCCGCTCCCACCCGGAGCGGTGCACCGCCGCACCACCCGACATCACTCGCCCCGGTCGGATCCGCCCGATCCCGACCCGCCCCTCAAGGAGAAGCCACGAACGAGAACATCGGTGCCGCCGTGTCGGCACCCTCTGCCTCGGGCGCGAAGCTCGCCCGCACCCTGGGACTCTGGTCCATCGTGGGTCTGGGCCTGGGCTACATGACCCCGACCGTCGTCTTCGACACGTTCGGCCTCGTCGCCGAAGAGACCAACAACGTCGTTCCGGCCGCGTACGCGGTGGCCCTCGTCGTGCTGATCTTCACCGCGATCAGCTACGGGAAGATGGTCCGCGCGATCCCGAGCGCCGGATCCGCATACACCTACGCCCGTGAGTCCATCCATCCCGGCGTCGGATTCGTCGTCGGCTGGACCGCTCTCATCGACTACATGCTCCTGCCGATGGTGAACGCCCTGATCCTCCGCAGCTACATGGAGGCGCTCTTCCCCGACATCCCCGGTTGGATCTGGGTCGTCGTCTTCACTGCCGGTGTCACCGGCGTCATCTACCTCACGATGCGCGGCACCTCGAACGTCAACATGATCCTGCTCGTGTTCTCGATCCTGGTCATGACCGTGTTCGTCGCGATGGTCATCGTCCAACTGGTCGGCGGAGCCGGCGCCGGAACCGCGGTGTCGATCGCCCCCTTCGCCCACAGCGAGGTGCAGTTCGGTGCGGTGCTGGCCGGCGCCACCATCGTGTGCTTCTCGTTCATCGGATTCGACGCGGTGTCGATGTACTCCGAAGAGGCGAAGACGCCGAAGATCATGCCGCGGGCGATCCTGCTCACGCTCGTCGCCGGCGGCGTCATCTTCCTGGTCGCGGCTTACTTCACGCAGCTGCGCTTCCCCGACTCCGCGGCCTTCCCGCCGGAGGCGATCGAAGACAGCACGCTGCCCGAGATCGGCGTTCAGGTCGGCGGTCCGGTTCTGCAGGCGGTGCTCACGGCGGCGGGCTTCGCCGCGACGCTCGCGTCGTGGCTCGCCTCCCACGCCTCGGTCTCGCGCATGCTGATGGTCATGGGGCGCAACAACGTCCTGCCGCGCCGTGTCTTCGGCTTCGTCAACCCGAAGACCCACACCCCCACGATCTCGATCATCATCGTGGGCATCGTGAGCCTGCTCGCGATCGCGTTCACCCTCGAGCAGATCGCGGCGTACATCAACTACGGGGCGCTCGTCGCCTTCACTTTCGTGAACGTCTCGGTGATCGCGTGGTTCGCGATCCGCAAGGGCCTGCGCAAGACGCCGGGCGACATCGTCCGGTACATCGTGCTCCCCGGGATCGGCATGCTGCTGACGGGTCTGCTGTGGGTGAACCTCGACGGCCACGCGTTGGTCGGCGGCCTCATCTGGACCGGTCTGGGCGTCGTGTACCTCGTCGTCCTGACGCGGGGTTTCCGGCGTCCGATCGCGTCGTTCGACGAGAACCAGCCGGTCACCGGGGTGAACAAGACGGTGCCGGGCCCGCGCTCAGAGATCTGACACGTTCCGCCTCGGCCGCGGCATCCGTCCCTCGATGAATGCCGCGGCCTTCGCGTTGCACGGGGCTCCACCCGATCCCGCGGGCACAACTCCGGCAGAACCGGGCAGGTCGGTGTGCCACCGGGCGCCGACGCCGGATCTGCAGGAGTTGTGCGGATGCCGGTCCCCGGATTGCTCCGGCCGACCTCGGCCGCCGCCTCTCGGCGAGCTTCTCCGTGCGATCGACGCGACGGCGCGGGAGGCACGCACAACTCCGGCGGCATCAGCGCCCTACGCATTCGCTCGGGCACCCACGCACGGCCTGCAGGAGTTGTGCAGCCTCGGGGCGCCCCGACTCGGGCCGCCCGCGCCCCGCCGGTAGACTTCAGCCAGTGACCACCACCCGCGCCGAAGCCGCTTACCTGCGCTCGGTCACGGCGTTCAAGAACCCGATGCTCGACCTGCTGCACGGGCGGTTCGCACCGTTCGTCGTGGCCGTGCTGTCGAACGTGTTCTCGCCCGACCGTCCCGCGGTCGCGGTCGCCGACGCGCACGTCGAGGTCGCCGAAGCCATCGACGAGCTCCGCGCCGCGGGCTACGACACCGAGGACGACCGCCGCATCCCGGCCGGCTCCGCGCGCGACATCTGCCGCGGCTGGGTACGCGTGGGCTGGTTGAGCCTGCAGATCGAGGACGACGTCGAGGTGTACCGTCTCTCCGCCCACGCCGTCGGCGCTCTCGAGATCGCCGGCCGCGCGGGCGGCGGTCGAGCCCGCGTCTCCCGCTCGCGCGTGCGGACGCTCCTCGACGCGGTCGAGCGGCTCGCACGCGACGCCGAGACCGATCCCGAGCGGCGCCGCGAGGCGCTGCTCGCCGAGCGGGCGGCCCTGGATGCCGAGATTGCGGCGCTCGACGACGGCGTCATCGAGCCGCCCGACGACGAGCACCTCCTCGAGGAGGCGGAGAACGTCATCCACCTCGCGCGCGAGCTCCCCGCGGACTTCTCCCGGGTCGCGGAGTCGATCACGGCGATGCAGCGCGACGTCGTCGCCGAGCTGCGCCGCGACGCGCGCCCCACCGGCGATGTCCTGCGCGAGTACCTCGAGCGCGGCCGTCACGTCATGCAGGCCACGCCCGAAGGCCGGGCGTTCCAGGGCGCCCTGCGCCTGATCGGCGACCCCGAGCACATCGACGACCTCACCGAGCAGCTGCACGCCGTGCTCACCCAGCCCTTCGCACGACTCATGACCCGCGAGCAGCGCGGAGAATTGGATGCCATCGCCCGGCGCGTCGAGGCGGGCGTGCTCGAGGTGCTCACGGCGCAGCGGCGCGCGTCGCACGTCATCACCGTGCAGGTGAAGACCCACGACCCGATCCGCGACCGTCAGGTCGACGACCTGCTCCGCTCGGTCATGGCGGGGCTGCACCGCTGGAGCCAGACGAAAGCCCCGGGCCGCGTCGAGCCGGTGCGCACCCTGCCGCTCGCCGACATCGGCCACCTGCGACGCTCGCTGAGCGACGTCCGCCCGCCCGGCGCCCCCGAGCCGCTGTCGACCGACGCGGCCGACGTCGAGTTCGTCGACGCGGACACCCGCGCGTGGGGCGGCCCGCACTACGCCGAGCTGGAGCGCTACGTCGAGACGCTCGGCAAGAGCTTCGACCTCGCCGAGGCCTTCGCCGGAGCCGACGAAGACACCCGCCGCCCCGTCGATCTCGTCGGTCTTCTCGAGATCGCCCACCGTCGCGGACTCACCGAGGGCAACGAGGTCTCGGTCGTCGAGGCCGTCCGCCCCGACGGCACGACCCGCCGCTTCGCTTTCACGGCGGTCACCGCCGTCCGCCCGACAGAAACGGATGCCGATGACTGACGTCGACACGTCCGCCCCGACCGCCGCCGCCCCCGACGACGACACCCCCGCCTTCATCGCCCCCGTCGCGATGGAGAACGATCCCGACGCGCTGTTCGCCGGGGATCACGGCATCCTGGATGCCGATGTGCGACGTGTGCTCGTGCGGATCCTGCAGCGCCGGTTCCTGCTCGCCGAGAACTCCCCCGCCGAGTGGAAGCTGCTGCTGGAGCACCAGCAGATGATCGAGTCGCGCCTCAACGACCTCTTCGTGCGACTCGTCGTCGATCACGAGCGCGGCGTCGCGTACAAGGAGCAGGTCCGCAGCGACGAGGTCGACGTACCGATCCTGCTCAAGGACGAGGCGTACTCGCGCGCCGAGACGCTCGTGCTCGTGTACCTGCGCACGGTGTTCCAGCGCGAGACGACGGCGGGTGCGCCGTCGGCCCGCGTCGACGTCGAAGAGGTCGAGCAGACGGTGCTGACGTACTTCGCCGAGTCCGACGGCACGCGCGCGAGCCAGCAGCGCGCCGTGCGCACCGCGATCGCGCGCCTCGACCGCGAGGGCATCATCGAGGAGGAGTCCGAGGGGCGCTACCGCATCGGGCCGCTCATCGAGATCGTGCTCAGCGCCGAGGTACTGCGCGAGCTGCAGCGGTGGCTGGACGCACAGACGACGGATGCCGACCCGGCGACGTCCCGTGACGCCGAGGCCGTGGCATCCCTTCCCGAGGAGCTGACCGCATGACGATGCTCGAGACCCTGTTCGGTCTGATCCCCGCCGCGTCCCGCGGGCAGCAGTGGGTCGCCGAGGAACTGCAGCTGATCAACTGGGGCGGCTACGACGGCCAGCACCGCGTGCGTTTCGCGCCCACCGCGACGCTGCTGTGCGGCGGCTCGGGTTCCGGGAAGTCAACGCTCATGGACGCGTACGTCGCGCTCATGATGCCGCACACGACCCCGTTCAACGGCGCGTCCAATGGCGCGGTGGTGGGCCGCCCACGCGGGCAGGAGCAGCGCAACATCCTCTCGTACGGTCGCGGCAAGCTCGACGAGTCGCGCACCGACGAGGGCACGAAGGTCCGGGTGCTGCGCGGCGACGGCACCGACACATGGACGGCGATCGCGATGACGTGGGTCGACCACGACGGCGCCCGCTTCACCGCGGTGCGCGCCTGGTACATCCCCGCCTCCGCTCGCGTGCTCGACGACGCCGTCAAGGTGCGCGGCACGATCCACGGCGCGTTCGACCTGCGCGGTCTCGAGCGCGCGGCCTCCCAGCACCTGTCCGACTCCGCGGTCCGCGCCACGGGCCTGGACACCCTCGCGACCGACCGCGAGTTCTCGGCACGCCTCCACGCGGTGCTCGGTATCGGGGCCGCCGGGGCCGGAGGGAAGGCGATGAGCCTTCTCGCCCGCATCCAGGCCGGTCAGCAGATCACCACCGTCGACGACCTCTACAAGCGCATGGTCCTCGAAGAGCCCGAGACGCTCGCCACCGCCGAGGCCGTCGTCGCCCACTTCGACGGCCTCGAGTCGACGCGCACGCGCATGCTCGAGGCGCGCCAGCAAGTGCGGGCCCTGCAGCCCATCCGCACCATCACGACCCGCATCGAGGATGCCGCCGAACGCGTGCGCATCATCGAGGCACTCGGGCGCCTCGGCGACCCCGCCTCGCGCGCGTCGCTGTGGCGCGCGCAGCGCCGCATCGACCTGCTCGGCGCCGTCGAGGACGAGCTGCGCGAGCGCACCCACGCCACCGACGCGCTCGTGCGCGAACGCCACGCGCTCGCCGACGCGGCCGAAGCGGAACGCGACGGCCTCGGGGACGTGCTGCGCGCCGCGGGCGGCGACCGGCTCGACGCCGCCCAGCGCGAGCTGCGCGGGCTGGAGCGCCGCCGGGCCGAGATGCAGCGCGATCGCGACCGGTTCGACGCCGCGCTCGCGACGCTCGACACCGACGTCGTCGACGCGAAGGACTTCGCGGCGCTCGCCGACGAGGCGCGCCGCACCCTCGGCGACACGGATGCCAAGTCCGCCGTGCGCGATGCGTTCGTCTCCGCCAGCAGCCGGCACACGGCCCTGCGCCAGCAGCTCGCGACGCTCGAGGCCGAGCACCGCCGCACGCAGACGCGCGACGACAACATTCCGCCGCGCCTCCACGAGGCGCGCGAGGCGCTGGCCGAGGCGGCGGGCCTCACCGCGGCCGAGCTGCCCTTCGTCGCCGAGCTCGTCGACGTCCGCACCGAGTTCGAGCCGTGGCGCGGGGCGTTCACGCTCGCGCTGGGGGGCTTCGCGACGACCCTCCTCGTCGACGCCGCGCACCTGGCATCCTTCCGCGCCGCCATCGACGGCGTGCGGCTGTCGGAGCGCCTGCGCTTCGAGGGCGTGACCACCGGGCTTCCCGAGCGCGCGGGCCTCGACCCCGCGACCCTCCCCGGCCGCCTCGACTATCGCCCCTCCCCCTTCACCGGCTGGCTGCAGGACCGCCTCGAGCAGCAGTTCGCCTTCGTCTGCGTGGATGCCGCCCGCGATCTGTCGCAGCACCGCATGGCCCTCACCATCTCGGGGCAGAGCAGCCAGGGCGCCCGCGGCGCGCACGGCGGGTCGGCGCGGCAGAGCATCCTCGGCTTCTCCAGCCGCGTCCGTCTGACCGAACTCGGCGACGAGATCGCGAGCGTCCGTCGTGACCTCGACCGCGCGAAGGACACCGTCGACGAGGCCGCCACAGCCCTCGACGCGTTCGACGACCGGCGCAGCGCTCTGGAGAGGATCGCCGATCTCACGTGGGACCGCGTGGACACGGCATCCGTCGATCGTGAGATCGAGCGCTGGACCGAGACGCTCACCGAGATCACCGCCGGCAACCCCCGGATCGCCGAGCTGCAGGAGCAGATCTCGGGCACACGCGCCCGTGCTGCGCGGCTGCGCGAAGAGATCGGCAGCGCCAAGGCCGAGCAGCAGAGTCTCGCGGCCCGCTGGGCCGAGGTGACCGACGAGGTCGACGCCGCGCAGATCCTGCTCGAGCGCGCGGAGGACGCGGCGATCGCGCTGACCGATGACGAAGCGACCTACCTCGACGGTCTTTTCGTCGCACCCTCGGCCGATGACGAGAGCCCGTCTCAGCGCCTCGCGCGGTTCGATGCCGCCCTGGAGTCCGCTTCGAAGCGGCTGCTGGAGGACCAGCGCGCCGCGCAGGAGACGTGGAGCGAGCAGCGCGAGAGTCTCCGCCGCACGCTCTCGGCGTTCCTCGACCGGTGGCCCAGCCCGAATCTGCTCGCCGAGCCCGAAGCCTCTCTCGGCGACTTCGAGCGCATTCTCGCCGACCTCGAAGCCAGCGGTCTGCACGAGCTGGAAGCCGAGTGGCGCGACAGCCTGCTGCGCCTGTCCGGCAACGACCTCACGAACCTCGACGCGTCGCTCACCCGGGCCCTTCGCGAGATCCGCGACCGCATCGCGCCGATCAACGACATCATGCGCGACCTGCCGTTCTACGACGACGAGCACCGCCTGCAGATCGTGCCGCGCGAGAGCCAGTCCGAGGTGCGGCGGCGGTTCCGCCGCGAGTTGCGCGACGTGCGTGCGGCGATCGACGCGGCGTCCAGCGATGAGGAACGCGAGGCCGTGTACGTCCGCATGGCGCGGCTCATCGGCCGCATCCGCCCCACCGCTCCCGACTTCGCCGACCTCGTCGACGTGCGCAACCACGTGCGGGTCAGCGCCGAGCGTTTCCGCGCCGCGACCGGCGAGCACGTGGCGCTGTACGACCACATCGGCGAGAAGTCCGGCGGCGAATCGCAGGAGCTCATCGCCTTCATCGTCGGCGCGGCCCTGCGCTACCAGCTCGGGGATGCCGGGGCCGAGCGCCCGCGCTACGCGCCGGTGTTCCTCGACGAGGCGCTCATCAAGGCGGACGCGCACTTCACCAAGCGCGCGATCGGTGCGTGGCGGGGTCTCGGCTTCCAGCTCGTCATCGGCGCGCCGAACGACAAGTACAGCGCGATCGAGCCGCACGTCGATGTGGAGTACGACATCCTCAAGGACACCCGCGGACGCTCGTGGGCGAAGGCGAAGGTGGCGCTGCCAGCCGGGGCGTGAGGAGGGCGCTGGACCCGGCCGACGTCAACCGGAGCCCTCACACAGCGACGAGCACCCGCTGGGCACCGCCGTCCGCCGCCGCGGTCGTCCACAGGACGTCCCGGATTCTCATCCCGCCGAGCGCCGGCTCGGCCACCACGCGCACGGCGAGCGATCGGACCAGGACGACCGTCCGGCCGGCGACGGACGGGGCACCGCGGTCGATGGCATCCAGGATGCTCCGCAGCCGTTCGTCGTGACACCGGCTGTCGTCCGCACCGATCCACGCGAGGAGCTCGATGAGCGTCCAATCCAGGTTTATTGGACTTATGTCTTCCGGTGTGGCGAGCGAATTGGCGATCATTGGACCAGATTGCCGCACTCGCCCTCGGCCGGAAAGACTCCACATTGCTGCCCGTGGCATCAAGCGCCCGCGCACAACCTCAGCAATCCGCACAACCTCACCCACGAACCGCCGCACGCAACCGACATCCCGCGCATCACCGACCGTGCGCCGCAGCACCCCGCGCCCACCCCCACACATCCCCGCTCGCCCACAGCGAACGCACCTCGGGGAATGCCCGCGCCCCTCTCTACGCTGTGTGCTGAGGGCGCGGTGGAAGGCGGCGGGGATGCAGGGACTCGAGGTCACGGTTCTGCTCGGTCTGGCGATGCTGGTGGGGACGGTCCTGGCGCCGCGCCTGCGGGTCGCGACGCCTCTCGTTCTCCTCGTCATCGGTCTGGCTCTGGGCTTCGTGCCGGAGCTGCGGGAGATCGAGCTTCCGCCCGAGACGGTGCTCCTGCTGTTCCTCCCCGTCATGCTCTTCCGCGAAGCGTGGACGACGTCGTTGCGCTCGGTGCGCCGGTCACTGAGGTACATCGTGCCGATGAGCACGCTATTGGTGGTGGCATCCGCGTTCGCCGTCGCGGGCGTCGCCACGTGGATGGGGGTGCCGTGGGAGGCCGCGCTCGTGCTGGGCGCGGCGGTTGCTCCCCCCGACGCCACGGCGGTCGCCGCCCTCGGCCGCCTGCTGCCCGAGCGGGCGTTCATGAAGCTGAAGGCGGAGAGCCTCACCAACGACGGCACGGCTCTCGTCCTGTACTCCATCGCCGTGTCGCTGCTCATCGGCGATCAGATCACGGCGTGGCAGATCTCCGGCATGGTGCTCGTGTCGTACCTCGGCGGGGCGGCAGCCGGTGTCGCGGTCGCCGCGCTGGCGTACCTGGCGCTTCGCCGCATGGAGTCCACCCTCACGATCAACCTCACCCTCGCTCTCGTGCCGTTCGTGGCCTTCCTGCTGGCCGAGATCGCTCACGCGTCGGGGGTGCTCGCGGTGGTCTTCGCCGGCCTCATCGTCGCGTGGATCTCTCCGCGCATCACGACCGCGATGTCGCGACGGGCCGCGGATGCCACGTGGCCCTTCGGCGTCTACCTCCTCAACGGTGCGCTCTTCGTGCTCATCGGCCTCGAGGTGCAGCTGGTGCTGCACGAGATCTCGCCGTCCGAGATCGGCACGCTGCTGCTGATCACGGTCGCGGCGTGGATCGTGCTGGCGATCGTGCGGTACCTCTTCCAGTGGCTGTTCTCGCCGTTCTCGCGCCCGCCGGCCGGCTCCTCCCGGTCGCTCCGGCATCGGTCGCGCGTGGTCAGCACGGTCGCGGGTTTCCGTGGTGCCGTGTCGCTCGCGATCGCCCTGTCGATCCCGCTGACCACCGCCGACGGCACTCCGGTCGCCGGACGTGACGCCGTCATCTTCATCACGGCCGGAGTGATCGTGCTGACCCTGCTCGTGCAGGGTCCCCTGCTCCCCGCCGCCATCCGGTGGGCGAAGCTGCCGACGGACGACGCGGCGGTCGAGGAGTTCGAAATCGCCCAGCGGGCGATCTCCGGGGCCGCGCTCGCCGCCCTCGACGACCTGGCGGCCGAGCACGGGATCAGCGACGGGGTGAAGGACCGCGCACGCCGCGAAGGATACGAGCGGCTCGAGTTGGCGAACGCCCGAGCGGTCGCACGCCAGCGCGCCATCGAGGAGCGCGATCGCACCGACGACATCGAGCGGGATGCCGAGGACGACGACGCCGCCTCCCGGATGGGCCCGATCCCTCCCGGCGCGGACGGCGGCGGCGACGACGCGGACGGACGGCGCACTGCGGGTCGCCTGGAGATGATCGCGGTCAGCGATGACATCGATCTGACGCAGCGATCTCCTCTCCTGCGCCACCGCGAGGCGACACGCCTGCGCCTGGCAATCCTCGACCGAAAGCGCGAGGTGCTGTTCCGCCTTCGGCGTGAGGGGACGATCGACGACCTCGTCGCCCGCCGCATCCTCGCCGACCTGGACATCGAGGAGATTCGCGCGCGCGGCATGGAGACGGCGACGGACTGAGGACGCTCGCGCGGTCGGCGCCGCCAGGAGTGCCCGGGTCAGCGCCCCGGCTGGACGAGGCCGCTCTCGTACGCTGCGATGACGAGTTGCGCGCGATCGTGCGCGCCGAGCTTGATCATCGTGTTCTTCACGTGCGACTTCGCGGTATGCGGCGAGATGAACAGGTCGGCGGCGATCTCGTCGTTCGAGCGCCCGCGTCCGACGAGGTGGAGCACCTCGCGCTCGCGCTCGGTGAGGACATCGAGTGCAGGGGACGGACCGGGCGCATCGGATGCCGATCCCCGGACGTACCTCTCGATCATCGCGCGCGTCGCCGACGGGGACAGGAGCGCTCCGCCCTCGTGCACCGCCCGCACGGCGTGGATGATGTCCTCCGGTTCGGCGCCCTTGCCGATGAACCCGCTCGCGCCCGCCCGGAGGGCCGCCACGACGTAGTCGTCCTCCTCGAACGTCGTCAGGATGAGGACGCGGGCGTCGCTCAGGGACGGGTCGACGCAGATCGCCCGGGTCGCCTCGATGCCGTCCATCCGTGGCATCCGGATGTCGCACACGACGACATCGGGGCGCAGGCGCCGCGCGAGATCGACGGCCGCCTCCCCGTCCGCGGCGTCGCCGACGACCTCGAGGCCGGTGGCGGCATCCAGCAGGTCGCGGACGGCGGTCCGGATGAGCGCCTGATCGTCGACGACGAGCACCGTGATCATGGGGTACCTCCGGGTGTGCGCGCCGCGGACGCCGCCGGCCCCAGCGGAAGCCGCGCGGCCAGGCGGAATCCGGCCGGGGCGGGCCCCGCCTCGAGGACTCCCCCGACGGAGTCGACACGCTCGCGCAGTCCGATGAGGCCGAATCCCGACGGCGGACGGTCCGGGTCGGGCGGTGAGTGGTCCAGCGGGTTGGTCACGACGACCTCGAGGTCGTCACCATCGCGGCGGAGCAGCACGTGCGCGCGGCGCGCCGTGCCGTGCTTGAGGGCGTTCGTGAGGCCCTCCTGCACGACGCGATAGGCCACGATGTCCGGACCGAACGGAATCGGGTCGTCGCCGCGCTCGTCGCGTACCACGACGTCCCACCCGGCGACGCGCACCGACTCCACGATGTCGGACAGACGTGCGAGACCGGGTTGGTCGCGCGCCGGGCCCTCGTCGGGGGTACGGAGGACCGTCAACATCGATCCGATCTCGCCGAGCACTTCGCGCGACGCGGTCCGGATGGTGGCGAGCGCCTCGCGCGCCCGCTCCGGCCGTGTCTCGAGGGCGGACGAGGCGACGCCGGCGTTCAGACTGATGACGGAGATCTGGTGCGCGACCGCGTCGTGCAGGTCACGCGCGATGCGCAGTCTCTCCTCGGTGACGCGGCGGCTGGCCTCGGCCTCGCGCGTCTGCTCCGCACGGCGGGCGCGCTCGAGCACGGCGAGCACGTACGCCCGGCGCGAGCGCGTCGCATCCCCCAGCGCGCCGGCGAGCGCGACCGAGAGTCCGATCTGGAGGAATCGTGTGTCCGTGCCGGACGTCAGTTCGATGACGATGCTGCCGGCGACGACGACGACGACGACGGCCGCGATGCTCACGGGCGCCGCGGCACGGCGGTCCAGGCGGTTCGCCACGGCGTACGCGGCGATCGCGACCGCGAGGGCGATTCCCGGCGCGAGAGTGCCCGACGCCAGGGCGGCGAGGTAGAGCGCGACGCACGCGGCGAGCACCGTGCGCGGCCAGCGGCGACGCCACGGCAGCACCGCGGCCGGCAGCACGGCGAACGCGTACACGAGCGGTCCGGACGGGCGCAGCTCCGGGAAGGGCACCGGCGCGAACGCCGGCACGATGACGAGCACCGCGACGATGAGGTCCCGGCCCCACCGGGGCACCGAGGGGAACAGCCTCGGAGCCGTGTCGATGGCGGAGTCGGGTCGCATCGTCCCAGTCTGACGGTCGCGGCGGCCGGGAACCATCGCCTCGACGGAGCAGACGCGGATCCCCCCGGAGGGGGAGGCATCCACCCCTCCCGCGGGACGCGACGGACCAGCTCCGCGACGAGGGTGGGACCATGACACCCGACACCCCCGCCCCACCCCTCTTCTCGGTCGTCGACCTGCACAAGTCGTACGGTCGCGGCTCGGCCCGCTTCGACGCACTGCGCGGCGTCTCGCTCGACATCCGACGCGGCGAGAGCGTCGCCATCGTCGGCAAGAGCGGGTCGGGCAAATCCACGCTCATGCACCTGCTCGCGCTGATGGACGCCCCGACGACCGGAACGGTCGCCCTGGAGGGAACGGATGCCGGCACCCTCCGTGGCCGCAGCCTGAACCGCACGCGCAACAAGACGTTCGGCTTCGTCTTCCAGCAGTTCTTCCTCACCCCCAACGCCTCGGTGCTGGAGAACGTCGTCCTCCCCCTCAAGATCGCCGGGGTTGGACGCGCCGAACGCAAGCGCCGCGGGATGGCCGCGCTCGCCGAGCTCGACATGCAGGACAAGGCGAAGAACAAGGCCACGGCCCTGTCGGGCGGGCAGAAGCAGCGCGCCGTCATCGCGCGCGCCCTCGTCAACGACCCGCAAGTGATCTTCGCCGACGAGCCGACCGGCAACCTCGA
>NZ_RBZY01000057.1 GCF_004022425.1 Microbacterium enclense
CCCCCGCCCCCGAAACAGCGTCCTCGACCTCACGACCGCGCACCTGGAGGACGTGCCGGGCGACGGGCGCCATCGACTAGAGGCTTACCTCACGTCCTGAGGTCAGCGGATCTGCGCCATCACGTTCCACTGCGTCCCGACGACTCGGCTTCCCAGCCATCCCGCGCCGCCGTCGCCGCGGTACAGCACGAGGTCTCCGTTGCCCAGACGCCCCATCACGTCGGGACCCCCGGCGCCGTCGAAGTTCCCCGTCGCGAACACCGGTCCGAAGACGTTCCAACCGGAGCCGATCTGGCGGATCGTCCCCCAACCGCCACGACCATCGGTGCCGTAGGACCAGAGCGTGCCGTCCGTTCGACGCGCGAGGAGGTCGTCCACGCGATTGCCGACCAGGTCTCCACCCGCAGACAGGGACGTCACGATGTTCCAGCCGGAGCCGATTGCGACTCCTTGGCCGGTCAGCCACCCTCCCATGCCGTCGCCCCGGTACAGCCAGAGCACCCCGGAGCTGTCGCGGGCCACCACATCCAGGCGACGGTCGCCGTCGAAGTCGATCCCGCCGGTCACGAGCCCCAGGTTCGTCCACCCGTTCCCGATCACCGTCGGACCGCCGAAGGTGCCGTCTCCCCGACCACGCCACAGCTCGAACTGACCAGCGCCGGTGATCCGTCCGAGATCCGCTCGGCCGTCACCCGTGAAGTCGCCCAGCGGGACGACGCGGCCCGATCCCCACGTGGACGACACCGCGAGCGGCTGCCGCCACCCGCCCGAACCATCACCGGGGTAGACGCTCAGCACGCCCTTCGTCGACACTGCCACGACATCGGCAGCCCCGTCACCGGTGAGGTCTCCGGCGCCCCCGGGGAAGGCCTTCTTCCATCCCGGGCTCGCACCCTCGCCGGTCACGGTCTGCATGACGTTCCAGCCGCTGCCCGCCGGCGCCGCCGACCGGGTGAAGCGGCCGGAGTTGTCACCGGAGAACGACCACAGAAGGCCGTTCTGATCCACGGCGACGAGATCGGCGATCCCGTCACCCGTGAAATCCCCGGGCATGGCGATCGACGTCATCGACCCCCATCCCGTCCCGAGTGACGTGCGACCGGGCTGCCACGCGCCCGATCCGTCACCGCGGTAGAGCCAGAGTTCGCCGTTCCTGTCGCGCCCGAGGAGATCGGGTCGGCCATCCCCGGTCACGTCCGCGCCACCGACGACAGCGGTGAACCCGTTCCACTCGCTGCCGACGACGCGAGGCGCCCCGAACGTGCCGTACCCCGTCGCCTTCCAGAAGAGGAGCAGACCCGCCTTCGTCGTCGTGTAGACGTCGGGAACTCCGTCGCCGTCGGCGTCGCCCGCGGCGGTGATGAACGCGGCATCGGACCAATCGACGTCGATGCGCTTGGCCGGGAGGTCGCCGGCACGCTCTTCGAGGGGGCGCAGCCACACCCTCTTCGAGCTGTCCACGACGATGATGTCGCGACGCTGATCTCCGTTGAAGTCGCCCACGGCGAGCACGCGGTCCGTGGCTGCGACGCCGCCCGCGGTCCGTACGCGCTCACCCCAGGCGTTGCCCTTGAACGGGTAGGAGAAGATCTGGCCGCCTCCGTCGACGGCGACGATCGACGAGTCGACGCCGTAGCGCGGAACCGGCGGCTGGTACTCGGTCGAGCCGAACCAGTCCGTGAAGATGCGCCAGAAGTTCCGGTTGCCGTACGCCGAGCAGCCGTCGCCCTCGCCGTAGAGGTTGCGCAGGGCCGCGGCATTGGGGACGTACGGGGTGTAGATGTACAGGCCGGCCGTAGCCGCGTTGTCGATGTACACGCGCTGAGTACCGCAGTTGTTGTACGGGTGATAGAGGATGTTGTTCCACCGACCCGCCTGATAACCCCACCAGGTGGGGTTCATGCGGTAGATCTCGAACTGCCGTGCGCCGTAGTAGACCTGATAGAAGAACCCGGCCGTGCTCGGGTCGCACGCGGCGGTGTCCGGGCAGCCCTGGCCGGTTGCGGCTCTGTACTGGAAGTCTTCCGGCCACGTCGAACTGACGAGTCGCTGCTCCTTCTCGATGAGCACCAGCAGCGCCTTCTGGCTGATGCCGCAGGACCGGGCGACCTTGTCGATGATGGTCGCGGCGCTCTCGTTGCGCGCCCCGGAGTACCCGTTGCAGTACTTGTCAGCGGGTCGGTCGTTGGTGTCCTGCCGATAATCCTTGAGGCAGGTGTAACCGCTACGACAGTTCGGCACTCGCTTCTGCAGGAACGCCTGGATCTCGCTCGAGGTCATCGCCGTGCCGTCGTAGAACAGCGCGTCGTCGATGATGTGCCCGGGATTCCAATCAGCCGCATTCGCGGCGGAAGCGGATGCCACCGGCGCCACGGTCGCCGGCAGGGCGATGGGCAGAGCGACCAGGAGGGCGGCCGCGCACACCCAGGCCGCCAGAGCGGCGACGGCGGCGCGGGGGCGTGACCGCTCGGTCACGACGTCGGCTCGACCGTTGAAACGGCCGACTCGGCTCGCGTCGACGGAGAGTCGTATCGCACGCGGAACTGCACATCCTCGGCCGCGCCCTGGACGGGGAGGGACATGACTCCGCAATAGGTGACGTTGTTGCCTTCCGCGCTGGTCACCGTCGCCGTCCGCCCGTCCTCGACGATCTCGAGCGTGCAGGTGCCGTCGCCCTCCGACACCCTCGGCACCATCGCCGTCACCTGCAGCTGGGCATCGACGACCTCGGCAGTGACGATGAGCACGTCGCCCGTGAACGCCGTGACGGAGGGACTCGGCGCCGCTGAGACGGTCGGCTCAGCGCTAGGAGTGGACGTCGGGGAAGCGGATGCCGAAACGCTCGGCGTGGCCGTCGCGCTCGCACCGCCCGCCGGGGTGGCGCACCCGCTGAGAGCAAGAAGTGACACGGCCGCGACCGGCAGCAGCCACCTTCGAATCCTTGTCGGAGAGGAAGGGGCCGTGGCGTCGTTCGCGGGGATCACGCGATCATTGTGCGTTCCTGGCGCTCCGATGCCTGTCAGCCACGCCGCGTGCGGTCAACGGCGGCCGATGCCACGTCGCCATCGGCGCAGGCGCGACCACAGCGGCTGGTGGGCGTCGATCTCTCGTCGGACGTCGTCGCGGATCTCCGCGCGGAGGCGTTCGGCGTGCTCCCGCGCGCGCTCGTCGAGACGGACGATCAGTCGGTCCTGAAGCGCCGCCAGGTAGAGCGGCAGCCCCTCCCCTTCCCGTCGCGTCCACTGCTCGAGCGCCCGGTCGCGCACGAGCGCGTCGTCTCGCACGTGCGCGTCGGCGAGGGCGAACATGCTGTTGGCGGCGATGCCCGTGGCATCCGGTCTCTGCGTCCAATACGCCAGCGGTTCGCCGGCGACGTAGCCGAAGCCGGCGCGGGCGAGGATACGCAGGTAGAAGTCCCAGTCCTCGACGGCCTCGAGGGACTCGTCGTACCAGCCCACCTCCCCATGCACAGCCGTGCGATAGAGGACCGAGATGGGGACGGCGCGGTTGACGCTGAACATCTCGCTCAGCGAGATCCTCTGCATCCCGGCCCAGAACGGGGCCCGGCCGACCTCGACCCAGCGACCGCCGCGGTCCTCCTCGTAGACGATCTCTGTGGCCGTCGAGACCGCGGCATCCCCGGGGTGCGCATCCAACCAGGCGACCGTCCGGGCGAGGAACTCCGGATGCCAGCGATCGTCGTCGTCGTGCAGAGCGACGAACTCGGTTCCCACGACCCGCACGCCGGCGTTCGCCGCGACGCAGCGACCGCCCTGCCCCGGCGTGATGTGGACGATCTCGGCATCCACACCGGCCTCGGATACGACGCAGTCCACTTCGCCCGGATCTCCGCCGTCGTTCACGACTACGACGCGACGATCGGAGAAGGTCTGCGCGGCGATGTCGTCGAGTGCCCGGCGCAGGAAGTCGGGACGCTGGCGGGTACGGACGACGATCCCCACGCGCGCGGTCATGGGTTCGAGCATAGGGGCGGGCCTACAGCTCCGCGTGCAGGGCCCACACCCGGTCGGCGGCCGCCGGCCACGCGAAGCCCTTCGCGCGGTCGCCGGCGAGCACACGAAGGCGCTCGGCATCCTCGTTCAGAGCGCGAGCGACGGCCGCGGCGAGGGCGTTCTCCCCCGCGTAGAGAGCAGCGTCCGCGAGCACTTCGCGGTGAACGGCGGTGTCCCGCGCGACGATCGGCACGCCCAGGGCGAGGGCGTCGACGGCGCGCCACGGCCACTCGGTGCGGGTGCTCGCGGCGACGAAGAGTCGGGCGTGCGACAGCACTGCCGCGCGGTCCCACTGGTCGAGCGATCCGCGGGCATGGACCCGCGCTTCGGGGATGCCCGCGGCCGCGGCGAGCTCGACGACGGCGGGCTCCTCACCCTCGGGGACGTCCAGCACCACGATGTCGTCGTCGCCACCACCCGCCGCGAGGCCGGCGAAGGCCGCGGCCAGCCCGTCCGAGGCTGCCGCGCCACCCGTGAGGGCGACGAACGAGGCCGGCAGATCCAGCGCGCGGAGGCGCCCGACGGCATCCGAGGGAACGCGGAAGCCGGCCGCCGGTGCCCCGCCGATCACCCGCACCTTCGCGACGAGCTTGGCCTTGGCCACCTCGGCCAGACGCTCGGCCATGGCGTGCGAGGGCACC
The DNA here is from genome assembly GCF_004022425.1 of Microbacterium enclense. Taxonomy (GTDB): domain Bacteria; phylum Actinomycetota; class Actinomycetes; order Actinomycetales; family Microbacteriaceae; genus Microbacterium; species Microbacterium enclense_A. Next base: position 4,655 of record NZ_RBZY01000057.1, read on the forward strand.
ACCACGGCATCCGCGTGCTTGCCGATGCGGGACAACAGCGCCCGCGCGGCGAGCACCTCGGCGCGCGGCAGTTCGTCGGGCGTCTCCCACGCGCGCAGATCCCACAGGGTCACCACGATCTGGTGCGTCTCGTTCACGCGGTCGTGTCGAACGAGCGGGGCGAGGGGCGTCGGCGAGTGGATCAGACCCCGTCCGATCCCGGGTGCCACGCCGAGCTGCCAGGATGCCGCGAGCTCGCGCCGGCGCATCGACAGGCGCGTCTCGGCCGCCAGGCCCGTGACTCCCGCGTCCTCGGGGAGGCCGGGGGCCGGGGTGATGGCGGCGACGTCGCAGCCGCGCGGAGCGGTGTCGATGAGCGCCTGAGCGAGCGACGTCGACGCCTCGGCGAGGTCGCGGGAGGTCGGCGCAACGAGCTGGTCGAGGACGACGCGAAGGGTGACGGTCACGGCGCGGGGCTCTCCGTTTCGGTCGGGGGGTGGAGCTTGTCGCGGACGATCTGCTGCACCTCGGCGTAGTCGGGGTCGAATTCGTCGACGCCCCCCGCGGGCGTCAGCTCGATCGTGGTGACCGGCTGGTCCTTGGCCTTCAGGGCGAGGTCGACCAGGGTGGGGGCGATGAGGCCCTGGGGCAGGTCGGTCTTCACGATCGCCGTCCCGGCGGCGGCCACCTCTTGGAAGCGCGTGAGGACGGTCTGCGGGGTGGCCTGCGCGAGGATCGCCTCCTGCAGCTGACGCTGACGGCGCATGCGGTCGAAGTCGCTCGTGGTGTACCGCGAACGGGCGTACCACTGCGCGGTGTCGCCGTCCATGTGCTGAGGACCGGCCTCGATCCAGCCGAACGCCCAGTCGTCGACCGGCTGACCGTCGTAAGCGGGGCCGCCCTTGGGCAGGCGCTCGTCGACGGTGATGTCGACGCCGCCGAGCGCGTCCACGACGTCGGCGAAGCCCTTCATATCCACGAGCACGTAGTACGGGATCTGGATGCCGAGGATGCCCTCCGCGGCATCCTTCGTGGCTTCGATTCCCGGCTCTGAGCCGTCGGCGTCGGCGTTGGGGTAAAGGGCGTTGCCGTTCTTGCAGATCTCGACCTCGGTCCGCAGCTGGTTGACCCCGCTGCTCCACCCGCAGGTCTCGTCGAACTTGCCTTCGTGGCCGTTCGGGTACTCGTCCTGCATCGGGCCCGGCGCGAACGGGAAGTGGGGCATGTCGCGCGGGATGCCGGTGATGGTGACGGCCCCGGTCGCGGCGTTGATCGACACCACCGAGATCGAGTCGAACCGCATCGAGTCGCGTCCCTCACCCGAATCCGCACCGAGGAGCAGGATGTTGTAGTACCCCTCCGACGGGGGGACCACGGGCGCGGACTCCGCGAAGATCGACGCGAACGCGTCTCTCGTCGTGCCCGCCGTCTGCGCGGCCCACGCCGCGCCGGAGCCCGAGAGCACCAGGAGCGCGATCGAGACGAACGCGATCGCGAAGCGGGCGACGGGGCCCGTGCGCACCAGACGCACGAGCCGCAGCGTGTCGACCGTGAGGACGATCCAGAGCACGGCGCACCCGACGATCAGGATCTGCAGGATCGTCAGCGGGAGCCATCGGAACCACGAGAGGAAGTCCGGGATGAACGACCCGGTGGCCAGGGCGAAGAGTCCGCTCGGCCAGAGCAGCGCCCCGAGCCCGGTCAGGACGAGAGCCGTCCACAGGAACAGCGTGGCGCCCAGGCCGAACCGGCCGAGCCGCCGGTTGCCCGCCACCACCTGAGCGGACCCCGGAACGAGGAAGTTCAGCGCGACGAGCCACCAGCCGCGACGCGTCATGACCTCGCGCGAGGACACGTCGGGATCACGCATCGGGCGCGACGTGGTGAGCGACCCGCCGGTGCGCGGACGCGGCGGTGCGGCCACGCTCACAGGGAGTCCTTCAGGCGGCGGTTCTTCTCCTCCACCTGCGCCTCGAGGTCGAGGGCGTAGGCCTCCACACGATCCCCGAGCTCGGGGTCGGCGGCTCCGAGCATACGGGCCGCCAAGAGACCCGCGTTCTTCGCCCCGTTGATCGAAACCGTGGCCACCGGAATGCCGGCCGGCATCTGCACGATGCTCAGGAGGGAGTCCAGCCCGTCAAGGGTCGCGAGCTGCACCGGCACCCCGATGACGGGGAGCGCGGTGACGGATGCCAGCATCCCGGGCAGGTGCGCGGCACCCCCGGCCCCGGCGATGATCGCTCGAAGGCCGCGGGCCCGGGCCTCGCGTCCGTATCGGATGAGCTTGTCCGGCGTGCGGTGGGCCGAGACGACCTCCACCTCGTGCGGGATGCCGAACTCGGTGAGCACCTGGGACGCGTCGCTCATGACGCGCCAGTCGGAGTCGGAGCCCATGACGACGCCGACCACCGGCGTCTCGGAGGAATGCAGTGGCCGGGTCACCGGTCCAGGCTAGGGCGGGTCGCTGGAAGAACCCGGAACGGCGCGCTCAGTCGAAGAAGGCCGAGGCCGCCCGAGCCTCGTACACGACGTCGTCGAGGTCGTCCCCGGCGACGTTGACGTGACCGACCTTGCGCCCGGGGCGCGGGTCCTTGCCGTAGGTGTGGATCTTCGCGCTCGGGTGCGCCGCCATCGCGGGCGCGAAGCGGTCCGTCATGCCCCCCTCCGCGGGTCCGCCGAGGATGTTGATCATCACGGTCCACGCGGCGACGGCATCCGTCGATCCGAGCGGGAGGTCGAGCACCGCCCGCAGGTGCTGCTCGAACTGGCTGGTGACGGCACCGTCCTGGGTCCAGTGGCCGCTGTTGTGCGGGCGCATGGCGAGCTCGTTGATGAGGATGCGGTCGTCCGCGGTCTCGAACAACTCGACGGCGAGCATCCCGGTCACCCCGAGCCCCTCGGCCACCGCGACACCGATCGAGGCTGCGGCCCGCTCGAGCCGCTCCCCCGCCCGCGGTGCCGGCGCGATGACCTCGGCGCACACGCCATCGCGCTGCGTCGTCGCCACCAGGGGATAGGCGCGAACCTCGCCGGACGGGCGGCGCGCGACCTGTTGCGCGAGTTCCCGGGTGAAATCGACGAGTTCCTCTACCAGGAGGGCACCGCCGCGCGCATCTTCGGCGAGAGCGGCGAACCAGTCGTCGGCCTCGGTCGCAGCGGACACGACCCGCACGCCCTTGCCGTCGTAGCCTCCTCGCGGGGTCTTCACGACCGCGCGGCCCCCGTGCGCGTCGAGGAACTCCCCCAGTCCTTCGGCGTTCGAGACGGCCGCCCACTCGGGCTGCGGCATCCCCAGTTCTTCCATGCGCGCGCGCATGACGAGCTTGTCCTGGGCGACGGCGAGCGGCGCCGGCCCCGGGTGCACGGCGACCCCGGCCTCGACCAGCACGGAAAGGACGTCCTGCGGCACGTGCTCGTGGTCGAAGGTGAGCACATCCACATCACGGGCGAAGGCCAGCACGGTCTCGGCGTCCCGATAGTCGCCGACGGCGGTCGCGGCCAGGTCGGCCGACATGTTCTCGGCCTCGGCCAGGACCCGGATGTCGATCCCGAGCTCCTCGGCCGGCGCGATCATCATCCGCGCCAGTTGTCCGCCACCGACCACTCCGACTCGCAGCGCCATGCCGCTCCTTCCGTCCCCTCCATTGTCGTGCACGACGTCACCGCCGTTCCGCCCCATCGCGGAGGAGTCGGGAACGCGCCCGCGTCAGTAGTCGACCGCGCCGGACCCCTGCGACTGCGAGTCGCGGTGCGCGAGGATCTGGTTGACCTCGACCTGGTCCACGAGCGTCTCGTGGACGAGGACGGCGTGCGGCACGTTCGTCAGGCGCAGGGGCGGCTCGACGCCGTTGGACAGCGTCAGGGTCCCCGCTCCCCACAACCGCTGCAGGATGCCACGACGCATCTGGATCGCGTACCCGCGCACGTGCGAGATCTCGCGCGTGCTCGACCCGAAGAAGCCGGAGCGCTCGATGACGCGCCGGGTCGTGATGGTCCACGATCGCGACAGCCACGCGACGTAGGGGAGGACGACGAGGAGAAGGACCACCGCACCGGCGGCGGTCAGGAGCATCCAGTTCTCGAACGGGGCCGGCAGATTGTCGTAGAAGTACGCGGTCGCCCCCGACACGCCGATGAGCACGAGCGCCGACCAGAACAGCCCGCGCGCATGCCCGCGAAGCCGCGCGATGCGCCGCTCGGGCGCCGCCGCTCCGGGAGCCGGCGTCCGCGGGCGCCCTCCGTAGCTGGTCGGCTGGGTCACGTTCTCATTCTGCGGGCACGGAGGCCCGCCCGCCGCCCGCACACGCGGAACGGGCGCGGGTCATCGCACGTGGACGACGTCGCCCGCCGCCACGACGGTCTGGATCGTGCCCGACTCCACGACGAGTCGACCCTCGTCGTCCAGACGCTCGGCGCGGCCCTGCACGGTAGTGCCGTCGGGCATCGACACCGAGACGTCACGCCCGACGGTCGCGCAGAGCTTCTCGATGTCGCGGTGCACCCGAGCGACGTCGCCACCGGACAGCGCGGAGACGAATCCGTCCAGAGCCTCGATGTAATCGGCCAGCAGGCGGTCTTCGTCGAGGTCGACACCGATCGCGGCGAACGAGGTCGCGGTCGAGACGGGCAGGTCGGCGCGGGTCATGCGCGTGTTGATCCCCGCCCCGACCACGACCGTGTCGAGGGTGCCCGGAACGGCCTCGGCGAGGATGCCGCAGATCTTCCCGCCGTCCACGAGCACGTCGTTGGGCCACTTCAGCTCGGCGGTCGAACCGTGCCCGGTCAGGCGCGCCCGGACCGCGCGCGTCATCGCCGCCCCCGCCGCGAGCGGGATCCAGCCCCGCAACGCCATCGGCACACGGCCCGCGTCCACGACGACCGAGACCGCGAGCGCGGTACCCGCCGGAGCCGTCCAGGTGCGGTCGAGCCGTCCTCGCCCCGCACGCTGGTCGTCGGTGACGAGCAGCGCCAGGTGCGGCCACCCGGCGGGGTCGGCCGTGACGGCGGCGACGACGTCGGCGTTCGTGGAATCGGTGGTCTCGACGATCTGGACGCGCGGGCTCAGCGCGGCGGTCAGCGGGTATCCGGTGGCAGGGATCGGCATGAGCACACCCTAGGCACGACATCGGCGCCCTGGCATCCCCTTGCCCTCGTCGCGTTGCGGGCGCACGGGCGGAGATGGATGGATGCCACAGCGTCCTGCCGAGGTGCTTGTGCGCACCCTCCAACATCGGCGAGGAGGCGGTCGCTAGGGTGGAAAGCGTGACCGACCAGCCCGATCTCTTCACGACCGCCGGCAAGATCGCCGACCTGCGCACGAGGTTCCAGGAGGCGGTCGTCGACGCCGAAGCCGCCGCGCGCTCCAAGCAGCACGCGAAGGGCAAGCTCACCGCCCGCGAGCGCATCGAGATGCTGGTCGACCCGGGCTCGTTCGTCGAACTCGACGAGTACGTGCGCCACCGCACCACCGCGTTCGGCATGGACAAGTCCCGCCCCTACGGCGACTCCGTCGTCACGGGCACGGGCACGATCCACGGCCGCACCGTTGCGGTCTACGCCCAGGACTTCTCGACCTTCGGCGGCTCGCTCGGCGAGGTCGCCGGCGACAAGATCATCAAGGTCATGGAACTCGCTCTCCGCAGCGGCATCCCGATCATCGGCATGCTCGACTCCGGCGGCGCGCGCATCCAGGAAGGTGTCGTCGCGCTCGGCAAGTACGGCGAGATCTTCCGCCTCAACACCGCCGCCTCCGGCGTCATCCCGCAGATCTCGATCATCATGGGGCCCGCCGCCGGTGGCGCCGTCTACTCCCCCGCGCTCACCGACTTCGTCATCATGGTCGACAAGACCAGCCAGATGTTCGTCACCGGCCCCGACGTCATCAAGACCGTCACCGGCGAGGACGTCGGCATGGAGGAGCTCGGGGGAGCGCACACCCACAACACCCGCTCGGGCGTCGCGCACTACCTGGCCGACGACGAGGACGACGCGCTCGACTACGCGCGCACGCTCATCGGCTTCCTCCCCGACAACAACCTCGCCGAGCTGCCGCTGTACGAAACGCCGTTCGAGTTCGAGACGACCGATGCCGATCGTGCGCTCAACGGCGTCATCCCCGACTCCCCGAACCAGCCGTACGACATCCACACGGTCATCGACGGGATCGTCGACGGCGCGGAATTCCTCGAGGTCCAGCCGCTGTTCGCCCCGAACATCGTCATCGGCTTCGGCCGCATCGAGGGGCGCACCGTCGGCATCATCGCCAACCAGCCGTCGCAGATGGCCGGCACGCTCAACATCGACGCCGGCGAGAAGGCCTCGCGCTTCGTCCGGTTCTGCGACGCGTTCTCCGTCCCGATCGTCACGCTCGTCGACGTGCCCGGGTATCTCCCCGGCACCGACCAGGAGTGGACCGGCGTCATCCGCCGCGGCGCGAAACTCCTCTACGCCTACGCCGAGGCCACCGTGCCCCTGGTCACCGTCATCCTCCGCAAGGCCTACGGCGGTGCCTACATCGTCATGGGCTCCAAGCAGCTCGGAGCCGACATCAACCTCGCCTGGCCGACCGCGGAGATCGCGGTCATGGGTGGCCAGGGCGCAGTGAACATCCTCTACCGCGGCGAGATCAAGCGCGCCGAAGAGGCGGGCGAAGACGTCGCGGCCGTGCGCACGCGCCTCGCGAACGAGTACACCTACAACGTGGCATCCCCGTTCCTCGCCGCCGAGCGCGGTGAGCTCGACGGGATCATCGAGCCGGCGCAGACGCGCGTCTCGATCGCCAAGGCCCTGCGAGCCCTGCGCAACAAGCGGGCGAGCCTCCCCGCGAAGAAGCACGGGAACATCCCGCTGTGAGCGACTCCCGTCCCGCCGACGCCGCCCAGCCCGTCGCGCGCGTCGTGCGCGGCACTCCCACGCCGGAAGAACTCGCCGCCGCCATCGTGGTGGCGAGCGAGGCCTACGCCCGCGAGACCGCGGATGCCACCGCCCCCGACACCGCCGTGCGGTCCCGCTGGGAGCTGTCCGCGCGGGGTCTGCGCGCTCCGCTCAACCGGGATGCGGGCTGGCGCGGATCCGCGGGCTGACTGTCCCCCGAAATACCTACAGACGCGAGGGAACCGTTCGCGAATACTGGAGGAGCTGGAACGCATCACGCGTTCGGTCGGGCCGCTCCCTAGAGCCGGTTCCGGCCACGCGAACGGTTTTCGGGTAGCCGTTCGCATGGGTGAGGGGCAGGCGACATCGCCGCCCCTCACCCCTCACATTTCGCACTCTTCCCCGGATGCAGATACCCGACAGTGCCCCCGGCGGCGTTCGCGCCGCGGGGGGCCTCTTCTCCCGTCTCAGTGCGGGCGCCGGATCTCGCGCCAGAGGTCGACGTCGTCCTCGTCGGCCCCGGCCCCCGCGGCCGCTGTGCGTCCCACGACCGTCACGGCCACCTCGTGGTGGGGAGACGTGCGGATGATGAGACGTTCGGATGCCGCCTCCTCGACGATCCCCGCCAGCTCCGCGCGGATGTCCTGCAACGCTGCGGCCGGAATGTCCTCGAGACCGCCCTCGTCGAAGAGCATGACGATCGTCCCGCGACGCCGCGCCGCATCGATCTGCGCGCGCACTCCCTCGTCGAGAAGGCGCGGGCTGCGCAGTTCATCGCGCAGGCTCTGCTCCGCCAGCCGCGCCGCATTCTTCTCGCTCGGCCGGAGGTTCCCGCCCGTCTCGATGGTGCGTCCCAGCACGGGTCCGGCCACGTGCAGAGCGCGCTGCACGTGAAGGCGACGCTCCCGCTGACGCCCGCTCTGCGAGGCCTGCCACGCGGAGGCGGCCTGCTGCAGCTCGGCCAGACGTTCGGCGTCGTGAGCGACACGGTCGAGCGCGAACGTGATGAGCTGCGCGGCGGCGACCCAGACGAGGGAGCCGACGAGTCCGAGGCTCAGGGCATCGAGCGGACCCAGCCACGCCGCCGACGACACGGTCAGCGCGGCCGTTCCCGCCCAGGCCACGATCGGTCGGCGACGCACCATGACGACCGTCATGAGCGCACCGATCGCGCCGATCACCCAGGTGACGAACGGCTGCGCACGGCCGTCCTCGCTGACCGCGGCGAAAGCCGCGTTCGGCACGACGACCGCTGCCAGCAGAGCGAGAGCGACGGCCCAGTGCGGGGGTGTCATGCGAGCGTCGCCCATCGACCCGTCGACACCGACGGCGCGCCGCCTGGTCGGCAGCAGGATCCACAGCCACGCGATCGGCAGGTAGAGCACGAGCGCGGCGATCAGGAGCCAGCCGCGCTCGACGGTGTCGGGCAGCGTCCACAAGAGGCTTCTGGCGGCCAGGTACGCGGTGAACGCCAGGCCGATGCCCGAGAGGATCGAGCGGACGGTCACCAGCGGTCCCCGCTCTCCCATTCGAGGGTCACCGTCGTGCCGGCGGGTGACGAATCGACGGCGGAACGTCCGCCCACCGCCGTGACCCGCGCGATGATGGATCCGCGGATGCCGAGTCGATCGGCCGGGATGGCGTTGACGTCGAACCCGCGTCCGGCGTCGCGGACGCGGATGGTCACACCCCCGGGCTCCGCCGACCCGGCGACCTCGACCGTCAACGCGCGGGCCTCGGCGTGCTGCACCGCGTTGGCCACGGCCTGCATCGCGGCGAGGACCAGGGCACGGGCCACGCGCCCGGGCACCCGGGGGGTCCCCTCCTGGACACGTCGACTGACGACGAGCTCCACCCCGAAGTCGCGCGCCGACGTTTCGATGTCGTCGGCGAGGGCTATGGCATCCATCGGCTCGTCGCTGCCCTCGAGGGCATCTTTCTCGGCGTTGGCGAGCCGGGTGAGCGCCTCACGCGCCATGCTCACGGCGAGCGTCCGCTCGCGCGGCGTCGCTGCCCGCTCGGCGGCGAGCAGCGCCCCCAGGACGCTGTCGTGCATGAGGGCGGCGACGGCGACGCGCTCGTGCTCGGTGGCGGCCGTGGCGGCGGCCTGGGCGTAGCTCGCGACGGCACGGGCCCGGGTCTCGTCGACGTTCGCCGCGATCGAGCGGTACATCCAGGTCAGGGTGACCAGAACGCTCCCCAGCATCAGTGCGAACGAGACGTCGAGCGCGACGGGCAGCAGGAACTCGGGCCGCCCGCCGGCCTGCAGCAGCCGCACCACGCCGAACAGCAGCGGCGCCGCCACCGTCCACGCCACCTGCACGGGCAGGGGGAACGCGACGACGGTCGCGACGGTCGCGACGTTGATGAGGTAGAAGATCCACGGGTTCTCGGTCGGCGAGGGCGCCTGACCGCCGTTCGTGGCGACCGGCCACACGGCGAGCGCGACCATGTAGATGACGGCGAACAGGCCCGAGAAGACCCGGGCGAAACGGTTCACGGCGCAGGCCACGACCATCGCGACGAGCGGGACGAAGACCCCGACGACGAGCGGGACGTGCCATCCCTCGGCCTCATCGCTCGGGCCGAAGGCCGCGACGAAGGCCTGCACCCCGAGTACGAGACACGCGGGTCCGACCAGCAGAGTGATGACCCGTTCGATCCGCTTCTGGGTGAAGGAGCCGGGATCGTCGCTCGTCTCGCGCGTGTGCGGGATTCGCCCCCACGCCTCGTCGAGGACGCTCCGCTCGACGTCAGACATCGCCGGGTGTCTCGGGCGTCTCGTGGAGGATGCCGTCCTCCATCGCCCGCCGCAGCAGATCCACCTTCGTCGGGGCGGGGCGGCCCACCTCGACGTACTTCACGCGCACGCGCGTGATGTTCTCCTTGGCGGTGGAGTACGCCACGCCCAGTCGCTCGGCGACGGCTTTGAGGGGGAGGCCGGCCGCGTAGAGGCGGAGAACTTCGCGCTCCCGCGCGGACAGTTGCGCGTCGGCGAACTCGCGGTCGCCCTCGACGGCGCTCGCCCACTCGACGTTGTCGAGCAGCTCGCCCCGCGCGACGGTGCCGATGGCGGCCAGCACCTCGTGCGTCGGCGAGGACTTGCTCACGATGCCGGCCGCGCCCGCGGCCAGCGCTTCCCGGACGGCGGCCGGACGGTCCGCGACGCTGTGGATGATGACGCTCGACCCGTCACGCACGACGCGGTCGACGTTCTCGGACACGGTCGTGCCGTCGCCGAGGGTGAGATCGAGCACCACCACGTCGGCCGGAGCCTCGCCGGCGGCCCGACGCCACTCCAGGTAGGCGGCGACGTTGGCTCCCGAGGACACGACCTCGAACGACGCGGTGCCCGCGAGCGCAGCCTCGAGGCCGAGGCGGACCGATTCGTGGTCGTCGATGAGGGCAACGCGCGTCATTCCCACATCGTATCCGCGGGACCGGCTCGACGACCGGAGTGCACATCCCCCGATCGGCGGGTCATCGCCGCAGCGCGGCGACCGCCTCGACGTGGTGCGAGTGGGGGAACAGGTCGAGGCCGCGGATGCCGCCGTCGACGCGGTAGCCGTGAGCCGCGAAGATCGCCAGGTCGCGGGCGAGGGCGACGGGATCGCACGCGACGTAGACCACGGCACGGGGATCCAGTGCGGCGATGCTCTCGACGGCCGCGCGACCCGCCCCCGCCCGCGGCGGGTCGAGGACGACGACCCCTCGCGACAGGCGTTCGCGTTCCCGCTCGGACGCGTCCGCGCGCAACCGCCCCACGAAACGGTCGACACGCTCCGTCTCGGCCCGCGCACCGACCCACTCGGCCAGGTTCTCGCCCGCGTGCTCGGTGGCCCGCGCATCGCTCTCGACGCTGACCACCCGGGTGGCGGGCCCGCCCGCATCGCCCAGCGTTGCAGCGAACAGCCCCACACCGCCGTAGAGATCGAGGTGGGTGGCATCCGGATCCAGCTCCCCGACCGTGCGTCGAATGCTCTCGGCGACCGTCTCGGTCAGCGCCGCCGCCGCGAGGCGGTGCACCTGCCAGAAGCCGCCCGCGTCGACGCGGAAGACCCGCTCGCCCACCCTCTCCTGGACGATCTCGGGCGCTGCCGTCGCCCGGCCGCCCTCGGGGCGAGGGAGGACGCGCACGCGTCCGTCGGCAGGCTGCACGAGGTCGATGCGGCCCGGTGCGGCACCCCGGAGATCCGCGGCGGCCCGTGCCACGGCGGGAGTGGCGAGGGGAAGGTCGGGCGTCTCGACCACCCGGTGCGAGCGCGGCGCGAAGGGGCCGATCCGTCCGGCCTCGTCGACGTGCAGGCTCACGCGGGTGCGCCATCCGGTGCCGTCCGCGGTCTCGTCCGCCCCGGCCGGGTGCACGTCGACCGGCAGCTCGAGACGGCCGACGCGCTGCAGCGACTCGCGGATGACCCGCTCCTTCAGCGCGCGCTGGGCGTCGAGCGCGATATGACCGAACTCCGCCCCGCCCACCCGCTCGTCGGGCGACCGGTCGACGGCGGCCGACGCCCACACGTGCGGCCGCCGTTCCGGGGCCGCCTCGAGCACCTCGAGGGCTTCGGCCCGCCAGAACGCCTTCTTCCGCGTGTCGGTCAGCCGCACCCGCACCCGTTCTCCCGGCAGCGTGTCCGGGACGAAGACCACGCGCCCCTCGTGCCGGCCGACGAAGATGCCGCCGTGGGCGACTCCGGTGACGTCGAGATCGATCAGGTCGCCGTTCTGCATCCTCCGAGCCTGTCACACGCGGCTCCCGTGGGGCTGTGCGTCGGTAGCGTGGACGCATGCGCGTGTGCCTGGCATCCACTTCTCCCGCTCGTCTCATGCTGCTGCGGCAGGCCGGCATCGAGCCCGAGACCCGCGCTCCGCAGGTCGATGAGGAGGCGGTGATCGCCGAGGTGGAGGCCGCGGAAGGTCGCATCCTCCCGGCCCCGGAACACGTCCTTCTCCTCGCGCGCCGCAAGGCCGCGGAGGTCGCGGAGCGGCTGCGCGCCGACGACCCGGCGTTCGACGGGTTCGTCCTCGGCGGGGACTCGATGTTCGCGCTCGGCGACGAGATCCTCGGCAAGCCCTACACCCCCGAGGCCGCCACCGCCCGGTGGCGAGAGATGCGGGGACGCACGGGCGTGCTGCACTCCGGCCACAGCGTCTTCCGCCTGGTCCCCGGCGAGGAACTCCGAGAGGCGTTCGCCGTGGCCGAGGCCTCGGTGAGCTTCGCCGCCGACGTCGACGACGACGAGATCGCGGCGTACGTCGCCAGCGGCGAACCGCTGCACGTCGCGGGAGCCTTCACCGTCGACAGCCTCGGCGGAGCATTCATCTCGCACGTCGAGGGCGACCCGACGACGGTCGTGGGGATGTCGTTGTCCACCGTCCGCGCCCTCGTCCGGGAGCTCGGCGGCTCCTGGACCGCCCTGTGGAACCGTTCGTAGACTCCCCCACACGTTTTCCGGCGTTTCTTGTCGGGGAGGGTCAAAAAGCACCCTGGCCCCCTCGCTAGGCTGGGAGGATGCCGAAGATCGCCAAGGTTCTCGTCGCCAACCGCGGCGAGATCGCCGTCCGTGTCATCCGCGCCGCACGCGATTCGGGAAAGGCCTCCGTCGCCGTCTACGCCGACCAGGACCGGGACGCCCTGCACACGCGCCTCGCCGATGAGGCCTACGCCCTCGACGGTGCCACCAGCGCCGACACCTACCTCTCGATCGAGAAGATCCTCTCGGTCGCCCGCCGCTCGGGCGCGGACGCCGTGCACCCCGGCTACGGCTTCCTCGCCGAGAACGCCGACTTCGCGCGCGCGGTCATCGACGCCGGTCTCGTGTGGATCGGCCCGTCGCCCGACGCCATCGAAGCCCTGGGCGACAAGGTCACCGCCCGTCACGTCGCCGAGAAGGTCGGCGCCCCCCTCGCCCCCGGCACGCCCGGCCCCGTGGCCGGTGCCGACGAGGTCATCGCGTTCGCCGAGCAGGTGGGCCTTCCCATCGCGATCAAAGCCGCGTACGGCGGGGGCGGGCGCGGCCTGAAGGTCGCCCGCGAGCTCGACGAGGTCGCCGAGATGTTCGAGTCGGCCACCCGCGAGGCCGTCGCCGCGTTCGGGCGCGGCGAGTGCTTCGTCGAGAAGTACCTCGACAAGCCCCGTCACGTCGAGACCCAGTGCCTCGCCGACGCCGCCGGCAAGGTCGTCGTGGTCTCCACACGCGACTGCTCGCTGCAGCGCCGCCACCAGAAGCTCGTCGAGGAGGCCCCTGCGCCGTTCCTCACCGACGAGCAGAACGCGGTTCTGTACTCGGCATCCAAGGCGATCCTTCGCGAGGTCGGCTACATCGGCGCCGGCACGTGCGAGTTCCTCATCGGGGCCGACGGCACCATCTCGTTCCTCGAGGTGAACACGCGCCTGCAGGTCGAGCACCCCGTGTCCGAAGAGGTCACCGGACTCGACCTCGTGCGCGAGCAGTTCCGCATCGCCGAGGGCGAGGAGCTCGGGTACGACGACCCCGAGGCGGTCGGCCACTCGATCGAGTTCCGCATCAACGGCGAGGACCCGGGCCGGAACTTCCTCCCCCAGCCGGGTCCCATCCACGTCTTCAAGACCTTCGGCGGTCCGGGGCTGCGCCTGGACTCCGGCGTCACCGCGGGCGACAGCGTCTCGGGCGCGTTCGACTCGCTGCTGGCGAAGATCATCGTCACGGGCCGTGACCGCGCCGAGGCGCTGGAGCGCGCCCGCCGCGCCCTCGACGAATTCGAGGTCGCCGGCCTCCCCACGGTCCTGCCCTTCCACCGCAAGGTCGTGCGCGACCCCGCGTTCACGGCGGAAGACGGCTCGTTCGGCGTCTACACGCGCTGGATCGAGACCGAATTCGTCAACGACATCCCGGCGTGGGACGGCGAGCTCGAAGCCCCCGGCGAGGCTCCCGGCCGCCACACGGTGGTGGTCGAGGTCGGCGGCAAGCGTCTCGAGGTGAGCCTGCCCGATCGCCTCGCGGCGTCGACCGCCAAGCCCGGGCGCCCCGCCGTCGCGCCGCCCTCGCGCCGCTCGCACTCCGCCTCGCCCACCGCGGGAGCGACCGGCGACGCCGTGAAGTCGCCGATGCAGGCCACGGTCGTGAAGATCGCGGTCGAAGAGGGCCAGCAGGTCGTCAAGGGGGACCTCGTCGTCGTGCTCGAAGCCATGAAGATGGAGCAGCCGATCCAGGCGCACAAGGACGGCACGATCGGCGGCATCGACGCCAGCCCCGGCGCCACCGTCTCGGCCGGGCACCAGCTGCTCCTCATCAGCTGAGGCATCCCCTTCTCGTCGGCGTCGCGTCCCTCCGGGGGCGCGGCGCCGTTGCGCTGCGGCCGGGGCGCGGCGGCGTCTCGGGGGTATGGCCGCACCTCGCTCCGGTTCCCAGGTGGCCCCGGGGCGACAGAAGTGGCCCC
>NZ_RBZY01000058.1 GCF_004022425.1 Microbacterium enclense
CGGTGACGGGGTGGGTGATGACCCGGTCCCACGGAACGCGCGTCGCGTGCGCGAGCCGTCGAGCGGTGTCTGCGTCGATGGGGGCGTGGCCGACGAGTTCCGCGGGGTTCGCGTTCTCCCTCTCGGGCCTGAGCATCGTCAGTGCGGGAACGACGACCTGGACCCGCGCGCGGATCGCGCCGAGCGTCCCCACGCCGTCATCGGTGCGGGTCGGGTCGGCGTCGGGAGCGGCGGTCAGCAGCAGGTCTGCCAACACGTCGGCCCGCACGTGATCCATCGTCCGCGTGTCGGGTTCGATCGGAACGGCGGGCGACGCGGAGGTGGGGCCGTCGACCGCCGGCAGCGGGGGGCAGTCGCCGGCGCGGACATCGGCGTTCGTCGTCGCCGACCGCTCTTCGCGCGCGTCGATGATCGCGCGAGCCTGCTGGGTGAGTCGATCGAGCACCGCGACGGCCAGCACGGTGGGAAGGGTGGCGATGAGGTCGGACATGCCGTTCTCGCCGGGCACCACCCGCACCCCGCGCCGCGCTCGACCGGCGCGGTGCCGCTCGGTCAAAGTCGTCGGCTGCACGCTTTCCGCAAGCATCGCGAGGCGGGAGCGCAGCCGACCCGGGCTTACCCCCTCGGCGGTGGCGACGGCGAGCAGGTCGAACTCCGCCCGCCGCTCCACGGGCAGCGTCGTCGCGGCATCCATGATCGCGTGCGCGTGCAACCGCGAGAGTTCCCCCGCTTCCCACGCGTCGAGGGTCGCCGGGAGATGGTCGGTGAGGACCATGGCGCGAGAGATCTGCGCCTGCACGGTGCGATCCGAGAGATGTGTCGCCGCGGCGAGCTCCGACGCCACCTCGCGCATCGCCAGCTCCGACGCGCGAGACGACGCCCGTTGCCCCGCCATCTCGTGCAGAGCCAGGTGCCCCGCTCGGGCCAACGCCCGAGTGCGCCGTGCCTCGGCGGCGGCGACGGCGGACTCCGCCGCGAGCACCTCGATCAGCACCGCGGACAGGGCGCCGGCCCCGTCGTCGGGTGGTGCTGAGAACTCTGCGGAAGACATGTGTGCATGCTAGCGACGACCTCCGACATCCGCCCCGGTTCCGAGAGCGTTCCGTGGACAACTCGCGAACCCGACCTGCTGGGGAGGAAGGGCTGCCGCCCGCCCCTGACCCTTCCCCCCGCGCCTGCCCGCCGGGCGCCGGGCCCCCCGCGCGTGCGCGCCGGGCGTCGGGCGCCCTGCGCCGAGAACAGGCACGCGACGAAAGCAGGGGATGCGACGAGAACAGGGCCGTTTCGGCATCGATCGGCCTGTTCTCGTCGAATCCCCTGCTTTCGCGACGTCGCCGACGGCACCGCGCGCCCCCGCGTGTCACCCGAAACGACGAACCTCAGCCCAACAGAGGCTGCAGCACCTTCTGCACGTACCAGCCCGCGACCATCGTGCTCTCGGCGGGGTGCGGGCTCTGGTCGGACTCGACGACGATCCAGCCCCGGTAGCCGTGCTCGGCCAGGGCGCCGACGAAGCCCTCGAAGTCGACCAGCGCGCGCTCGTCGCTCGGCTCGTAGAACCAACGCAGGATCTTGCGCGCCCCGCCCTCGGTGCGGATGAACTGCTCGGCGTGCGGGGTCGACGCCTCCTCGTCGTCCACCGTCTCGCGCGCGTCCTTCAGCTGCACGTGCACCACGCGGTCCGCAAACCGCCGGTACAGCGCGACGGGGTCGATGCCCGCGATCGCGTACTCGGCGGTGTCGATCGCGAGACCCACTTTCGCGGGGTCGGTCGCGGCGAGCAGCCGATGGATGCCATCTCCCAGGCGCAGCGCGGAGAGGAAGTCGACGTGCAGGCCCAGGGCGATGCCGTCGGCCGCGATCGCCTCACCCACGGCGTTCCACAGGTCGGCGAGCACGCGGATCTGCTCGTCGGAGAGTTCTCCGGTCTGCCACGCCGACGGCGCCGCGCGCACGACGAGCACGCTTCCGCCGAGGCGGCGGAGCGCGTCCGCGAACCACCGGGCGGTGCGCACGATCTGATCCACCGATGCCGGGTCCAGCGGGTCGGGCCCGCGTCCCATCTCGACCTCGAACCCCACGGAGGGGTCGTACACGTAGCTGCTCACGGCCTCGAGCGCGCACGCGGACAGCACCTCGCGGAACCCTTCGAGGGAGCCGTACAGGTCGGCGATCTGCTGCGGCGTCCCGAGCGGCTCCCACGCGCCGAAGCTCACGGCGGTGAGCTCGACACCCGAGAAGCCGCTGATCGACACGGTCTTGAACGCGCGCTCGTGCTCGCGTTTGCGCACGAACGAGTCGATGTTCGTGTCCCACTGGTTGAGGGCGTAGGCCCAGCGCACGTCGCTCATCGCGCGACTTCCTCGTTGTAGATGCCGTCGAGGACGTTCTTCGCATACCAGCGGGAGATCGCGGTGCTCTCGGCGTAGTCGCCGCCGAGCTTGTCGGCCTTGTCGTGTTCGACGCTGATCCAGCCGGTGTACCCGTTGTCGCGGACCGACCGCATCATCGCCTCGAAGTCGACGAGCCCCTCATCGGTGCCCATCTCGTAGAACCACTTCTCGGTCGTCTTCGCCGAGACCTCGGCATCCGGGAACATGCGGTAGTCCTCGTTGGTGTCCTTGAAGCGGGTGTCTTTGAAGTGGAAGCCCGTGACGCGCTCGTGGTGCTTCTCGTACACGGCGACCGGGTCGACGTCGGCGATGCAGTGCTGGGCGGTGTCGACGAAGAACTTCACGTAGCGCGGGTCGGCGTACGAGTAGAACCGGTCGATCTGGTCGCGCGTGCGGATGCCGGCGTAGAACTCGTGGTGGCACGTGAGGTTGACGCCGTACTGCTGCGTGAGCTCGCCCACCTTGCCCCACACGTCGGCGGCGTGCTTGAGCCCGTCATCGGGCACGCCGGCCTCGTCGAAGTAGCGGGATCCGGGCATCACGATGATGTTGTCGAGCTGGATGCCGGACCACATGTCCATCGTCCGCTGGAAGTCCTCCAGGATCGTCGCGTGCGTCGCCGGGACCTCCGGCGCGTAGCGGTCGGGGGTGTAGTACACGCCGTGGAAGGTGTTGACGATGCGCTCGAGGCCCTGCTCCTGCACGAACTCCTGGTAGTTGGCCACCGACCCGTACTGCTCGAAGATCTGCCAGATGCGGAAGTCGAAGGTGTCGATCGCGTCGAAGCCGACGGCGGCCACCTGCTGCAGGAACCGCTTCATCGCCAGCCGCGACTGCCATTGGTCGTAGGGTCCGGCGGGACCCTGGGCCCGCCAGTGGTCCATGTAACTCCACTTGATGGGGGGTCGGTCGGTCATGGGGTGCTCGCTCTCTGGAGGGATGCGGATGGGGGACGGTCGGAGAGGAGAGCGGCGGCCAGCGCAAGATGACGCGAGGTCATCTCCCACGGATCGTCGTCGAGCCACTCCTGGCCGCCCCACTCGCTGCAGAGCGTGCCGGTGAAGCCCGTCGCGCCGAGGGCGGTGCCCACGTCGCGAAGGGGGTCGGAAAGTCGGTCGTCGGAATCATCGAGATCCCAGAACTTCAGGTGCACCGCGCCCAGGAGGGGCAGGACGGATGCCACGTCGGCGATGTCGGAGCGCCCGAACCGCACGAGCAGGTTCATGTACAGCGTGTGCACCTGCCCCGGGACACGCCCCGACCGCAGGTGGTCGATGACCGCGCCGTGGGTCTCGGGCTCCCGCCACCGGTCTCGGAGCAGCGCCACGAGCGTCGGGTCGACGCCACCGCGCGCGAGCTCCTCGAGATACGTCACGGGGAGCGCGGGCATGAGCATGCTGATGTCGAGCAGCAGGCGGACGTGCAGGCTGTCGATCTCGGCGATCCGGGCGTAGGCCTCGGGTGACGCGGCGGGAGTCTGGTGCCCCTGCGCCTCCTCGAACAGTACGAGGTCGAGCTCCTCGAGCAGCGGCAGCGCGCGCTCCAGCAGCGCGCCCGCCTGGCCGATCGGAAGACGGACACCGTGCGCGCCGAGGGCGGCGGAGGTGCGCAGCTGCGGCTCCAGGAAGGCGAGCCGTTCGTCGTCGTCCCGGCGCCGATGCCCGTCCCACTCGTCGATGCTCACGCCGACGATGCTCACGCGTCCGCCGACCGCGTCGAGGCGCTCGCGCAGGGCGCGGGCCTCGTCGAGCGTGGCCGCCGGGTAGCCGCGCCACAGCTGCCCGAGCTCCACCTCGATCGCGGAGGCGAGGCCGCGTTCGACCAGCGTCAGGGCGAGGTCGGGGGCCGTGCGCTCGGCGCGCACGACCTCGGGCGTGATGTTGAACGCGCTCGCCGAGAACGTCCAGCCCGCGGGCAGGCCGCTCACGCGGGGCTCCCGACGTCGCGCGAGACGCCCGTCGTCGGGGTCTCGGTGTCCAGCGCGCGGGTGAAGAAGAAGGGCAGGCGCAGGGGCCCGTCCGTTCCGCCCTCCAGGTAGGGCACTTCGAGACCGAACGACACCGACACCTCGTGGATGCCAGGGCTCGCGGCATCCGTCACGTGAAGCGCGACGCGGTCCTGTATATGCCACCAGACGGTCTCGGCGTCGAGATCGGCGGGGTCGATCCGGCGATCGCCGAGCACGACCGTTGCCGGGGCGGGGCGCCCGTCGATTCGCACCTCGGGCTCGACGAGACCCCCGAGGGGAAGCGAGCGGATCCAGGGCAGGGACAGCCGGAGGGCGTACCCGTCGGGAAGGGCGTGCAGCGCGTCGTCGCGCAGCGCGGTCAGGACCATGAGTCCAGAACCTACCGACTAATGTTCGAAACAGGAAGAAGTTCTCAAGTTCGCGTTGTCGGTCGCTCGCATCTTCTATCGATACTCGATAGATTCTTGTCGAGTTTCGGCAGATGGGATCGATATGAACGTCATGATGACCCGCGCGGCCCAAGCCGCCATCGCGTTGGCGCTGGCGGGTTCGATCCTCGTCGAGGGGATGATCCTGCCCGCGGTCTATCGCGATCTGGAAGGTACGACGCCGGTTCTGCCCGCTGTCTTCGTCGGGTTGCTGGCCGTCGGTGTGATCGCGTTGCAAGTCTGCGGGGTCTGCGTGTGGCGCCTGTTGTCGAAGACCCGGAGGGGAGTGGTGTTCGCCGAGACATCCTTCCGCGAGGTGGATGTGATCGCGTGGTCGCTGGCCACCGTTGCCATCGTCCTCGCGGCTATCGGGATCATCCTGGCGCCGGGGGAAATCGCTCCCGGGGTCGTGGGTCTCATCTGCGGTGCCGCGGTCGTCATGGGTGGTGCGTGCCTGCTCGTCGTCGTTCTGCGGGGGCTCCTTAGGCAGGCGATCGCCAGCGAGGGAGAGATCCTCAGTCTCCGCGGCGAACTCGGGGAAGTGATCTGAGATGCCCATCGTCATCGACATCGACGTGATGCTCGCCCGCCGCAAGATGAGCGTGGGCGAGCTGGCGCAACGGATCAACATCACGCCCGCCAACGTCGCGGTCTTGAAGAACGGCCGGGCGAAAGCGGTGCGCTTCTCGACGCTCGACGCACTGTGCAGCGCTCTCGACTGTCAGCCCGGCGACCTGCTGCGATGGGAACCCGATGACACCGCCCTCGGCGCGGGTGCCCGTGCAACGGAAGGCCCCGCCGCGACGGGGCTTCCGAGTTCTCCCCCGCATGCGCCCTTGCCGTCGGCGTAAGACGATGGGGCGTCCTGCCCGCCCGGCTCGGACGCGGGGCGTCAGCCGCGAATCGCCGCGAGCATCGGGCGTCCCTCGGCGAACCACCGGGGGAAGGTCGCTTCGAACAGCTGCTCGCGCGCGAGGTCGACGCCGCCCCGCAGCGGCTCGCGCCGGTCGTTCACGCTCGTCACGATCGAGAGGTCGCGGGTCGCGAGCGGGAGCGAGAGCTCGTAGACGCGGTGTCGCACCTCGGCGAGGAAGAGCTCGCCCGCCGCGGCCACGGCTCCGCCGACGACGATGACGCTCGGGTTGAACATGTTCACGAGGGCCGCGACGGCCTCGCCGATCTGTCGCGCCGAGGCCTGGACGAGCGAGATCGCCAAGGCGTCGCCCCGCTCGGCGGCTCGCGAGACGTCTTCGGGGGCGAGCTCGGCGCCCGAGGCGATGATGTCGGCGAGCGCGCCGGTACCGCCCGCCGCGACCGCCTCGCGGGCGTCGCGCACGAGGGCCCACCCGCCGGCGACGGCTTCGAGGCATCCGATCTTCCCGCACCGGCACTGGTGCTGCGACCCCGGGACCCGGACGTGACCCATGTCGCCCGCGGCACCGTTCGCCCCGCGGTGCACGCGTCCGTGCGACACGAGTCCGGCGCCGATGCCGGTGCCGATCTTGCAATAGATCAGGTCGGGGTTGTCGTCGCGCCGGCGCGCGCGCTCACCAGCGGCCAGGATGTTGACGTCGTTGTCGACCCAGACAGGAGCGGAGTAGCGGTCCTCGAAGCGGGAGCGGACGTCGAAGTTGTTCCACCCGGGCATGATCGGCGGAGCGACGGGGCGGCCGGTCTCGAAATCGACGGGACCGGGGAGGCCCACGACCACGGCCCAGACCGAGGGGTTCCCGTCGCTCTCGAGCAACTCGTCGACCATCGCCGTCGCGACCGCCAGGGTCTCGTCGGGTCCGCTCGCGATATCCCACACGCGGTGCGCCTCCGCGCGGATCTCGCCGTCGAGGTCGGTGACACCGACATGGATGTGGAGGCCGCCGAGCGCGCACACGACGATCCGCCCGCGCTCGGAGCGGAAGCGGATGGTGCGGGGGGCGCGGCCGCCCGACGACGGCGCGTACTCGGCATCCTCGAGGAAGCCCATCTCGACGGCGCGGTCCACCCGCTGGCTGACGACGCCGCGGCCGAGACCGGTGACACGACCGATCTCGGGGCGCGTCACCGCCTCGCCGAGACGGACCATGTTCACGATCCGCAGCAGGCTCGTGACCTCGTCGGTCTGTGCGCCGAAGCGAAGGGTGGAGACGTTGGCCATGCTCGATCTTCACACAGGGGACGCTTCCCGCTCCCGGTTTCGCGTCATCTATGGTTCATTAGTCTCGAACTTCAGCAACATTCATGCTGAAGTGGCGCAAAGGAGCGACATGACCTGGGGCGTGGGCATCATCGGGGCGGGTCCCGGCGTCGCGGCTCTGCACGCCCCCACCCTCGCCCGTACCGCCGGCGACTTCCGACTGGTGCACGTGAGCGACAGCGGGAGCGGGCGGGCCGCGACGATCGCCGAGCGCTTCGGCGCGCGCTCCTCGACCGGCGTCGACGACCTCCTGGCCGACCCCGACGTCGACGTCGTGGCCGTCTGCAGTCCGCCCGATCACCACGCCGCGCACGTGCGCGCGAGCCTCGCGGCCGGTCGGCGCACCATCTTTTGCGAGAAGCCGCTCGCGACGACGCTCGCCGATGCCGAGGCGATCGTGTCCGAGTGCGCCGCCGCGGGAGCCTTGCTCGTCGTCGGCACGAACCACCTTTTCGATCCCGCTTGGTCGCGAGCGACGCACCATCTGCACGCCGAGCGCGACCGCGTCCGGTCGGTCGCGGTCACCCTCTCGCTCGCGCCGAACGGCCGGTACCACGAGCTCGTCACCGGCGCCCCCCTCCCCGCGGCCCCCGGGCCTGCGCGCCCGCCGATCGATCCTCACGATCGCGAGCTCAGCGCCCGCATCGTGCGGCAGCTGGTGGTCGGGCTGGCGGTGCACGATCTGCCGCTCGTCCGCGACCTGGTCCCGGATGCCGTCGAGGTGGTGTGGGCGCGGCCGATCGCCCCGATCGGATTCGACCTCGCGCTTCGTTCCCCCCACGCACTCGTCCGGTTCACGGCCGTCATGGCGCCCGAGGGCGCGGACTCGCTCTGGCGCGTCACCATCGCGACCGACGGCGCCCGCATCGACGTCGAGTTCCCCCCGCCGTTCGTGCACACGGGCAGCGCCCGCACGACCGTCCGCGACGGGCGCGGCATCCAGACCGTCTATCCGATCGACCGGCGCAACGGCTACGACGCGGAATGGCGGGCGCTCGCGGCCTTGCTGCGCGGCGAGACCGCCATGGAGTACGACGAGTTGCGCGCGGACGCCGCGTTCGTCATCGCCGTGGCCGACGGCGCCGCCGCCGCGGTGCGGGCGGGGATGGTCGCGTGAGCGCGATGCCGGTGGCGACCGACCTCGCCCCGTACCGCGCAGCGATCGCCGAACTCGCCCCCCTCGTGCGTCTCGCGGATGCCGAGGAGGCCGGCATCCTGCGCATCGTGGACGGCCGCGGTGCCTGGTGGGACCGGCTCGAACGATTGATCGACGCCGTCGGGGTCGTGGTGGACGAGCCGCAGCCTGCTCCCGCCTCCGCGCACGAGCGCCTTCGCGCGCTCGGTGTCCCGATCATCGTGTCCCGTCGACGGCTGCGCGCCGATGTCGTCGCGACCGTCGCGGCCGTGTCCACGGCGCACGTCGTGGTCGACGCGTGGGGGGCGCCGTCGGAGGCGGCCCCGCTGCTGCGCGACGCCGTGGGCTGGGCGAGGGTGCTGGCCGGCGGGCCGCTGGAACTCCTCGCGCAGGCCGAAACGCCCACGGCCGACATCCTCGCGCTCGCGCAGGGCGACCTCGGTGTGAGCGTGACGCGCACGGTGGGCGGGTCAGGCGTGGGCGACACGCTGACCGCGATCGCGCTCGGCTCGCACCGCGTGGAGGTGCGGGCCGATTCCGCGGCCATGATCGAGGTCGCAGGCGACGACGTCGACGGGCGCCGTCTGGCCGCTCCGCGGCGGGAGTCGGCCGAGCGCGTGGCGCTGCGTCGGCTCCGGGATGCCGTCCGCGCCGGTGTGCGGCCGGCGGATCTCGACGAGCTCGCTCATGACGATCGCATCCTCGGTCCGGAATAAGCCGCGTCGATACTTGGCATCCACAGGATCGGCTTCCCTGATACCGAGGTCAATCGGATAGTGGAAGGAGAGTCGGAACGGCCCGATTCACCGAAAGGATCGAAGATGATCAAGCTTCTCTCGCACCTGTCCTTCGTTGCGATCACGACGCCCGATGTCGATGCCTCGGTGGACTTCTACGTCAACCAGGTGGGTCTGACCGAGGTCGCACGCGAGGACGACCGCGTATACCTGCGCTGCTGGGGCGACTACTACTCGTACTCCGTCGTGGTGGTCCGCGGCGACGAGCCCGCGCTCGAGACCATGGCCTGGCGGACGTCGTCGGCCGAGGCGCTCGAAGAGGCCGCGAAGCGCGTCGAGGCGACCGGCATCCAGGGCGAGTGGTTCGAGGGTCGCGGCATCGGCCGCGCCTACCGCTTCACCGGCCCGTTCGGCCACAACATGACGCTGCACTGGGATGTCGAGCGCCACCGTCCCGAGCCGCACACCGCGTCGATCTTCCCCGACCGTCCCGAGAAGCGCAGCTCCGTCGCCGGCGCACCCCGCCAGCTCGACCACGTCACCGTCGCCACCAAGGACGTCGACGCGTTCGTGCAGTGGTACGTCGACACGCTCGGCTTCCGGTTCATGGCCCGCACGGTCCTGGACGAAGCGCCCATCTCGGTGTTCTCGGTGCTGACGACGAACGAGAAGTCGCACGACCTCGGCGTCGTCCTCGACGGCTCGACCCGCGCCGGCCGCATCAACCACTACGCCTTCTGGGTCGACACCCGCGAGGAACTGCTCATCGCCGCCGACACCCTCATGGAGAACGGCATCCCGATCGAGTACGGCCCCAACATCCACGGCATCGGCGAGCAGACTTTCCTCTATTACCGCGAGCCCTCGACGCTGCGCATCGAGCTCAACACCGGCGGCTACCGCAACTACGTCCCCGACTGGGAGGCGAACACCTGGAAGCCGTCGCTCGGGTCGAACAACATGTACCGCAACGGTGCCATGCCCATGTCGATGACCGAGTCGTTCCCGCCCGCCGACGGCCCCAGCGCCACCGAGGAGGGCGTGCCCGACGAGATCAAGGACGCGCTGCTGAACCCCTACGCGATCCAGGGCCGGGGTTGATGGTGGCGACCGCCCCCTACGCTCTCGCGCGCTTCCGCCGGGGGGATGCCGTGTACGTCGGCCTCGTGGCCGGCGACCGCATCCGTCCCCTCGGCGCGGAGGAGCTCGGCGGCGGCCTGAACGACTTCCTGGCCGCCCCCGACTGGGAGCGGATCGCCGTGCTCGTCGAGGCGCCGGGGGAGTGGCATCCGCTGTCGGAGGTCACCCTCACGGCGCCCGTCGAGCCGCGGCAGGTGCTGCAGACCGGCGCCAACTACCGCCAGCACGTCATCGAGCTGGTGGCGGCGGGCCTGACGCAGAACACCGACCGCACGCCGGAGGAGGCGCGCGCGTTCGCGGCCGACATGATGGACGAGCGGGCCCGCAGCGGCGAGCCGTACTTCTTCATCGGACTGACCGCCTGCGTCGTCGGCGACGACGTGCCGCTCGTGCTCCCGGGCTACAGCGACGTGCACGACTGGGAGCTCGAGCTCGCCGTCGTGATCGGGCGCGAGGCGTTCCGCGTCTCGCGCGAGGACGCGCTCGACCACGTCGCCGGGTACACGATCGTCAACGACATCACCACGCGCGACCTCGTGTTCCGCAGGGACATGAAGGAGATCGGCACCGACTGGTACCGGGCCAAGAACGCGCCGGGGTTCCTCCCGACGGGTCCGCTCCTCGTGCCTGCCGCGTTCGTCGACCCCGCCGACACCCCGGTGCGTCTCGAACTCAACGGACAGGTGATGCAGGATGCCAACACCTCCGACCTCCTGTTCGACGTGCCGGCGCTGATCTCGGCGGCATCGCAGACCCATCCGCTCCTCCCCGGCGACCTGCTCCTCACCGGCAGCCCGGCCGGAAACGGGCAGCACTGGAAGAGGTTCCTGCGCGACGGCGACGTCATGACGGGGACCATCGGCGCGCTCGGCACGCAGGTCGTGCGGTGCGTCGCGGAGGAGAACGCGTGAGCGGGCCCTCGGAGAACCCCGGCGACCTCGACCGGCAGAACCCCGAGGCCGAGATCGCCGCGCGGGCCGAGGCGTACCGGAACTGGGGACGGTGGGGAGAGGACGACGTGCTCGGCACGCTCAACTTCATCGACGCCGGGAAGCGTCGCGAGGCCGCCGCGCTCGTGCGCGAGGGACGCTCGATCTCGCTCTCGCAGCGCTTCGACACCGACGGGCCGCAGAAGGGCTGGCGCCGCCGCACCAACCCGGTGCACACGATGACCGACACGGGAACGGATGCCGAACGCGGCAACCAGGGCTTCCCGCACGGCATCGGCGGCGCCGACGACGTCATCGCCATGCCCCTGCAGTGCTCGACCCAGTGGGACGGCCTCGGGCACATCTTCGACCACGGATTCGCGTGGAACGGGCGCCGTGCGGGCGACGTCGTCACGAGTGACGGCGACCTCGTCACCGGCATCGAGCATGCAGCCAGCGTCATCGTGTCGCGCGGCGTGCTCCTCGACGTCGGCCGCCACCTCGCGCCCGAGACCGGCGAACTCGCCGACGGCTACGCGATCACCGCCGAGGACCTCGACGCGTGCGCGGCCGCGGAGGGAGTGACCGTCGGCCGCGGCGACATCGTGCTCGTCCGCACGGGACAGTTCGCCCGCGCCACGCGCGAGGGGTGGGGCGACTACGCCGGCGGCCCCGCGCCGGGCCTGTCGCTCACGACCGCCGGGTGGCTGCACCGCACCGAGATCGCCGCGATCGCCACCGACACGTGGGGCTTCGAGGTTCGTCCGAACGAATTCGACGTGCCCGCCTTCCAGCCGCTCCACCAGGTCGTGATCCCGAACCTCGGGCTCACGATCGGGGAGATGTGGAACCTCGACGCGCTCGCCGAGGCCTGCGCGTCCGCGGGGCGGTGGGAGTTCCTCCTCTCGGCGCCGCCACTCCCGATCACCGGCGCCGTCGGGTCGCCGGTGAATCCGGTCGCTCTGCTGTAAACCTGATCCCCGAACCAGAACAGAGAGGTTCTGACATGACCGCCGTCCAACGAGTCGCCATCGCCGGTGCCGGCGTCGCCGGCCTGGCATCCGCCATCTTCCTGGCAAGGGCCGGGGTCGAGGTCGACCTCTACGACGCCCAGCCCGCCCTGCCGACGCGCGGCTCGGGCATCACGCTGCAGGGCAATGCGCTGCGCGTCTTCGACGAGCTCGGCGTGTGGGACGAGGTGGCCGCCGCGGGCAAGGCGTTCGAGGGGCTCAACCTCCGCGCGCCCGGCCCCGGTGCCCCCGTGGTCGCGGCCCTTCCCGACCTCAAGACGGGCGGCCCCGACTATCCCTCCACGATGGGCATGTCGCGCCCCGATCTCGCTCGCATCCTCCTCGCGGCGGCCGAGGCGCACGGTGCCCGCGTGCATTTCGGGAGGCGCATCACCGGGCTCTCGCAGACCGACGACGGCGTCACGGTCGAGGTCGACGGCGAGTCCGCGGGCACGTTCGACCTGCTCGTCGGCGCCGACGGCCTGCACTCCGCGGTGCGCGAGCTGATCGGCATCCACGTCTCTCCCGAGCAGACGGGCATGGGCATCTGGCGCACCTTTGTGTCGCTGCCGCCCGACGTCGACCGCAGCGAGCTGTACTACGGCGGCCCGATGTACATCGCGGGGTACACGCCCACCGGCGACGACACCATGTACGCGTTCCTCGTGGAGGCCGCTCAGGACCGCTCGCACGTGGCGCCCGAGGAGGCGCGGCGCATCATGGTCGAGCAGTCGCGCGCCTACGACGGTCCGTGGAACCACATCCGTGCCGACATCGAGGCGGGGGCGGATGCCAACTACACCTGGTTCACGCGGCACCTCGTCGAGGCGCCGTGGAACCGCGGCCGCGTCGTCGTGATCGGCGACGCCGCGCACAGCTGCCCGCCGACGATCGCGCAGGGAGCCGCCCAGGGACTCGAGGATGCCGCGGTGCTGAGCGAGCTGCTGGTGGATCGGGATGCCGTGGACCAGGCGCTGTGGGACGCGTTCCACGAGCGTCGTGTGGCGCGGGCGAAGGCGATCGTCGACGCGTCGGTGCAGCTCGGGCAGTGGCAGCTCGACGGCGTCCGCGACGCCGACATGGGCGGCCTGATGTTCGGTGTGGCGCAGCTGACGGCGGCCCGCGCATGAGCGGGGTCGTCGACGTGCACGCCCACCTGCTCATGCCGGGGCTGCACGCCGAGGTGGAGCGGCGGGTGCCCGAGGAGGTCGAGGCCGCGGCCGCGCTGGAGCTGCGACGCAACGGCCTGGCGAGCCTGCAGGCGTCGGGGCGCATGATCGGCGAGCGGTTCCCGCGCCTGACCGACATCGGCGCGCGGCTCGCGGCCATGGACGCTCAGGGCGTCGACCGGCAGTGGATCAGTCCGTCGCCGAACCACTTCTACCCGTGGGCGGGGGAGGGCCTCGCGACCTGGGTCTCGAGCGAGGCGAACCGCCTCATCGCCGAGCACGTCGCGCAGGCTCCGGATCGCCTGAGCGGTCTCGGCGTCGTGCCTCTCCAGCACCCGCACCTCGCCGTCGACGCGCTCGACGACGCCGTGCTCGGGCGCGGGCTCGCGGGCGTGGAGATATCCTCCTTCGCCGGCGATGTGGAGCTCAGCGACGAGCGGCTCGAGCCGTTCTGGGCTCGCGCGGCAGAGCTGCGCGCCGTCGTGTTCCTCCACCCCTTCGGCTGCTCGCTCGACGAGCGCCTCGACCGGTTCTACCTCTCCAACACGGTCGGACAGCCGACGGAGAACGCCGTCGCGCTCTCGCACCTCATCTTCGCGGGCGTGCTCGATCGGCATCCGGGGCTCCGGCTCGTCGCGGCGCACGGCGGCGGATACCTGCCCACCGCTATCGGCCGCTCGGACCGTGCCTGGAACGTGCGGCCCGAGGCTCACGGGTGCGCGCACGCGCCCTCCAGCTACCTCGCGAAGCTGTGGTTCGACACGGTGGTGCACGACGAGCGGGCGCTGCGGTGGCTCGTCGAGGTCGCGGGAGCCGACCGGGTGCTGCTGGGCAGCGACTTCCCGTTCGACATGGGGCTCGACGACCCGGCCGCGTTCGTGCGCGGCGCCGGGCTCGACGACGCCGCGGTCGAAGCGATCCTGGGTGGCAACGCCGAAGCGCTGCTGCGGACGCGGGTGCACGCATGAGGATCGCGCGCTGGGTCGATGGCGCCGACGTCGGCGAGGGGTTCGTCGTCGGGGAATCGGTGATCCCGTTCCCCGACGGGCTGCGCGTGGCCGAGGTGCTCGCGCAGGGCCTCGCGGCGGCTGCGGCGCTGTACGAACGGCGGGATCCCTCCGCAGCGCGGCCGGTGTCGGACGTCCGCCTGCTCGCGCCGCTCGCGCCGGCGTCGATCCGTGACTTCGTCGCGTTCGAGGAGCACGTCGAGGGCGTGAGCGCGTCGGTAGACGGCAAGAGCGAGGTCGTGCCCGAGTGGTACGAAGCCCCGACCTTCTACTTCACCAACCCGCACACCGTGCGGGCGACCGGTGACGTCGTGGCGATCCCCGAGACGCAGCGGCTCGACATCGAGCTCGAACTCGCCGCCGTCATCGGCGGTGTGCCCGGCTCGGACGGGGAGAACCTGGATGCCACGGGCGCGGCGACCCACATCTTCGGCTACACCGTGATGAACGACTGGTCCGCGCGCGATCTGCAGTCGCGAGAGATGAAGGTGCGGCTGGGCCCGGCCAAGGGCAAGGACTTCGCGATGACGCTCGGGCCGTGGGTCGTCACGGCCGACGAGCTCGAGGGGTACCTCGACGCCGACGGTTTCCTCGCGGTGCGGGCGGAGCTGTTCGTCAACGGCGAGCTGATCGGCGCCGACCTCGTGTCGAACATGGGCTGGCCGTTCCCCGAGCTGGTCATGTACGCCGCGCGGAACTCCGTCGTGGTCCCCGGCGACGTGCTCGGCTCGGGGACCGTCGGGAACGGTGGATGCCTCGGCGAACTGTGGGGGCGCCGCGGAGCGCTCGACCCACGGCCGCTGGAGCCCGGCGACGAGGTGCGCATGGTGATCGAGGGCGTGGGCGAGATCGTCAACGTCGTGGGGGAGCGGGTTGCAGCGCCGCCGGTGCCGCGGGCGCGGGAGCGTCCGCGCGCACGGCACCGCCCCGACCTCGCGCGGTCGCCGCTCGGGCGCTGACCGATTCAGGTCCCCCAGGTCCGTCGGCGGTGTTCGCGGGAGAGAGGGACGACGCGGATGCCGGCGATGGTGATGAAGAAGACCGCCACGGCAAGACTCACCGCCCAGAGGATCCACGCTCCCGCGTCCCCGGATCGCAGCGCGTTCGCGAGGAAGGCCCCCTGAACGAAGAAGCTCAGGACCATGACGAGGATGGAGGTGCGAATGCGCGACACCAACGCTCTGTCGCTCAGTGCTTCACGCGTCATGATTCTCCGACGTGGCCGAGGACGCCGGACGGGTCTCGGCCGGCACCTCTTCGGACCTCATGCCCAGGAGTGTAGACGCGCGGTGCCGTTCGCGTGTCGATCCAGCCTCGTACTAATGTTGAAAACGAACATAAGTCGCGGTATCCTTGCGGGGACGTCGGGGCCGTTTCGGTCCGTTCGCCCGGTGAGGGAGCCGGAGCGGCACACACGGTCGCGTCGATCGCCCGGTCGTACGGGCGCCCCTCGCATGACTCTCTCTCCCGCGCGGCTGCGCGTGCTCGTCGCCGCCCTCCTCGCCGTGTCGTTCCTCGGCGCCCTCGACCACACGGTGGTCTCGACCTCGCTCGCCACGATCGCCGGCGATCTCGGCGCGCTCGAGCACATGGGCTGGATCATGGTCGGCTACACCCTCGCCGCCACCGTGATGCTGCCCGTGCTCGGCAAACTCGGCGACGTCGTCGGCCCGCGGAGCGTGTTCCTCGTCTCGCTCGGGCTGTTCCTCGTCGCGTCCCTCGCGTGCGGCTTCGCCCCCGACCTCGGCTGGCTGATCGCCGCCCGCGTGGTGCAAGGGCTCGGGTCCGCGGGGCTCCAGCTCATGTCGCAGACGATCATCGCCCGCGTCACGAGCCCCCGTCAGCGGCCCCGCTACATGGCGATCATCGGCACCGCCTTCCCGGTCGCGATCGTCGTCGGACCCGTCGTCGGCGGTCTCATCACCGACTTCTGGGGCTGGTCGTGGGTGTTCTGGATCAACATCCCGATCGGTTTCGCAGCGTTCGCGCTCGCCGCCGTCGCGGTGCCGCGCCTGCCCGGCGGGGCCCACCCGCGCTTCGACATCCCCGGGTCGGTCGTCTTCACCGGCACGCTCGTGGCCCTCGTGCTCGCGGTGACCTGGGTCGGCGACGACGCCCTGCGTCCGACGGCGCTCGCGTGCGCGGCGGCGGTGGTCGTCGGCATCCTGGCCCTCGTCGTCATCGAGCGGCGGGCCGCCGAACCGATCCTGCCGCCGAGGATCCTGCGCAACCGCACGATCCTCGCGTGCCTCGGGCTCTCGCTCATCGTGGGCTCGGGCCTCTTCGCGATCGTCGCCTACGTGCCGACCTACATCCAGATGGCCTACCGCACGACCGCGACCCTCTCGGGACTCGTGCCGATCGCGACCGTGCTCGGCATGCTCGTCAGCAACCTGCTCACGGGGTGGCTCGTGAGCAGGTCGGGCCGCTACCGCTTCTACCCGGTGTTCGGCACGGTGCTGGCTGCCATGGGGCTGGCGACCATGGCGGCGCTGCCCGTGGGGCTGCCGCTGTGGGTGCCCATGGCCGTGATGGCCGTGGTCGGCATCGGCACCGGCTCGTTCACGAACCTCATCTTCGCCGTCGTCCAGAGCGCGGCCGCCCGCTCCGACCTCGGGGCCGTCACCGCAACGACCAACCTCGTGCGCCAGGTGGGCTCGGCCGTGGGAACCGCGATCGTCGGCGGGGTGGTCGGCTTCGGCGTCGCCGCGAGCCTCCCCACCGGTCTGGATGCCGACACGCTCACGCCCGCGGCCGTCCGTGCCGCGTCGCCGGACGTCCAGGACGCCGTCGCGGTGATCTACCATGACACCTTCGCGCCGGTGTTCCTGGGCCTCGCGCTCGTCTACGCCTGTGGAATCGTCTTCGCGCTGACGCTGCCCGGCGGACGCCTGTCCGACGACGCGCCCGCCCCCGTCGCCGCCGTTCCCGACGCGGACCGTCAGCCCGCCTGATCTCTCAGCCCGCCTCATCTCGAAGGAGAGACCGTGTCAGAAACCCCCACGATCGCCGTCGTCGGCAGCGGACCGGTCGGCGCCGCGTACGCCCGTGTGCTGCTGGAATCGCTTCCGCACGCGCGCGTGATCATGTTCGAGGCGGGTCCGCAGGTCACCGAGCGTCCGGGCGAGAGCGTGCGCAACATCGCCGACCCCGACGAGAAGGCCCGGGCCCGCGAGCGGTCGCAGGGACCCCAGGCGGGAGAGTTCCGCGAGTCGCTCGGCATCCCGTCCGGCACCATCGTCGAGGGCATGTTCACGGCGCGTCAGGGCACGCACCTGCTCGACTTCGGCGGGGAGGGCTCCGCGCACGCGCCGAGCTTCCCGGCGGCCGCCGCCGCGACGAACGTCGGCGGGCAGGGTGCGCACTGGACGTGCGCGATCCCGCGGCCTGCGTTCAGTGAGAAGCTCGACTTCATCGCCGACGACGAGTGGGAAGACCTCGTCTCGACCGCCGAAGATCTGCTGCACAAGCAGAGCGCGGCGTTCTCGGACTCGCCCGTGGGCGCGGCGATCCGCACGTTGCTCGACCGCGAGTTCGGTGCCGAGCTCCCCAAGGGCTACGGCGTGAGCACGCTGCCGGTCGCCGGCGATCCGCAGCCCGACGGCACGATGCGGTGGGCCGGGACCGACACGGTCCTGGGTCCGTTGATCGAGCCGGGCACCGACACCGCGGCACGCTTCGAGTTGCGCGACCTGACTCTCGTGCGCCGCATCGAGCACGACGGCGCGCGCGTCCGGGGCGTGGTGGCGGAAGACCTGCGCACGCACGAGGAGGCGTTCGTCCCGGCGGATGCCGTCGTCGTCGCCGCCGACGCGTTCCGCTCGCCCCAGTTGCTCTGGGCCTCCGGCATCCGTCCGGCTCCCCTCGGCCGATACCTCACCGAGCATCACGTCGTCATCGGAACCGTCGTGCTCGACGGCGAGCGGATGAGCGAGCTCGTGTCCGACGCCGCGCTGCAGGCCGAGCTCGACCGCCGCGCGTTGAACCCCGCCGACCCGGTCGCGGCGGTCAACCGCATCCCGTTCTCCGAGCCCGAGCACCCGTATTCGGCGCAGATCATGTACGCCGAGACCCCGCCCTTCCCGCTCGACCCTGCGCATCCCGCCGCGGGCAACCGCTGGGGGTACATCAACATGGGCTTCGGCGTGCGCAAATTCCCCCGCGTCGAGGACGGTGTGACCTTCCGCGACGACGAGCTCGACTACCGCGGCCTGCCGAACTTCACGATCGAGTACGCGTTGACCGAGCGGGAGGATGCCGAGATCGCCGAGGCGACCGATCGCCTGCGCCGCGCGGGTGCGGCGCTCGGCTCGTTCATCGCCGAGCCCCGGCTGCTGCCGAACGGCTCTAGTCTGCACTTCATGGGGACGATGCGCGCGGGCACCGACCCCGCGACCTCCGTCGCCGATCCGTATTCGCACGTGTGGGGGTTCGAGAACCTGCTGGTCGGCGGCAACGGCCTGATCCCCACCGCGAACACGATGAACCCGACCCTGACGAGCGTCGCCATCGCCGTGCGCGGCGCCCGCCGCCTCGCGGAGGACTTGCGCTGACGAGCCGCGCCGGCGGGTCC
>NZ_RBZY01000059.1 GCF_004022425.1 Microbacterium enclense
GAGCCGGGGGACGCGGCGGCGGAGCCGGGGGCCGGGGCGACAGAGCCGGGGGTCGCCGAAAATGCCGCGACGGCAGCCTCATCCGTGATCGTCTCGACCGAAGAGCTCAGCGAATCGGTTGCCACATCGGGATCAGCGGCTGTCTCGGCCGAGAGTCCGAGCATCACGCGCGATGCCCGCACGCTGGCACAGATCAGCGCCGACGTCTGCGCCGACCTTCTTCTCACTGCGACCCCCGCGATCGATCCGACGATCGAGTCCGCGTACCCGGGCGGTCTCGGGGCGATCCGAGGGCACGTTCAAGTGACGGTGCCGGTTCTGACGCTGCTCGGGCGTTCCGACACGGGCGCCAGCATCGACGGCCGCACGCCCATCGACCCCGCGACCGCGCGACACCTCGCCGCAGAGGCACCCGGGTGGGATCGCCTCCTCTGCGACCCGGTCGCCGGCACCGTGCTCGAGGTCGACCGCTACGCGCCGACGATGTCCCAACGCCGATTCCTCGCCGCGCGCGACCGGCACTGCCGCGCTCCCGGGTGTCGCGCCCCCATCTCGCGGTGTCAGATCGACCACAATCACGAGGCGCACGAGGGCGGCCCGACGCGCCTCGACAATCTGTGTCACCTCTGCGTCCGGCATCACACGCTCAAGGCCGAGACCGCGTGGACCGTTACTCAAGAGCCCGATGGATCGCTCCGGTTCCACAGCCCGCTCGGGCAGGAGCACCACGAGAAGCTCCCCCCGCGGGTGCTCTTCGTGCCGGATGCCGATCCCCCACCGTTCTGATCGACGAAGCCGCCCGGGCCCACCGGGGTATGGCCGACGCAGAGAGCCAGTCACGGAGGGATCACAGTTGGAGCACGCATTCGCACAGAGACCACCGACGGAGCATGTCGGTCACGCGGGAACCACCGACGGGACACCCCGGTCACGCGGGAACCACCGACGAAAGCTGCCGCACGGGACCGGGGGTGAGAGGAACCGGGCTGTCAGGGAGAGCCTCCCGCGGTACGCCCGGCCGCCAACACTTCTGCAACGACGGCGAGGGCTTGGACCATTTGCGGCGTCGTCGGTTCCGCGTACCCGAGCACGATGCCGGCGGGGATGTCGATCGGGGCACCGGGAACGACGTACTCCGACAGGCCCGACACGAGCACGCCCCGTTCCGCGATCGCCGCGACGACCGCCCCCTCCTGCTCGACCGAGTGCGTACCTTTCCGCACGACCGCCCGATCCCTCTGCCCGCACCCGCCGCCACCTTCGCAACCGCCGCCACCTTCACAACTGCCTCCGCCTCCGAGAAGGACGACCGCATGCAGTCCCCCGTTCATCGCCGCCACCTCTACGCCGTCGACCCGTTCCAATGCCTCGAGCACGAGTCGCCGACGGTGGCGGTAGTCCCGACGTCGACGCGCGGTGTGCCGAGCGAGCGATCCCTCCCCCAGATACAACGCGAGCGCGTGCTGCAGAACTGCCGAGACGGGCAGGTCCAGGTCGGCGCGGGCGTCACCCAGACGCTCGCGCACGGCTCCCGACGCAATGATCCAGCCGCAGCGCACCGCTGGGCTCAGCAGCTTCGACACCGTCCCGATGAGAGCAACTCCCTGCGAGTCGAGGAGGCGCAACGGCGGCAGGGGTGCACGCCCGTGCGGGAACTCGCTGTCGTAGTCGTCCTCGATCACCACCGCCCCGGTTTCGCGCGCCCACGAGATGAGGCGCGCTCGGGCCGTGGCATCCATCCGGCTGCCCAGCGGGTAATGGTGGTGGGGGGTGACGACGATGGCATCCAGGTCGCGATGTCGCTCGACGGCATCCACATCGAGGCCCCCGTCCAGGGTCACCGGGAGAGGCACCGCCTCGACCCCGACGCGGGAGAGGATCGTGCGCACACGCGGATACCCCGGGTTCTCGACGCCGAAACGGCCCGGCCGCCGCGCCGGGAGGGCCAACGCCGCCAGCAGGAGGGCGTCGCTCGTCCCCGCGGTGACGATCACGTCACTCGGATCGACCGCGAGTCCGCGGGTGCGTCCGAGGTGGCGCGCGATCTCTTCTCGCAACGCGGGGTGCCCCGTGTCGTCGCGCACGTCGGCGTCGGGGTCGAGGGCGCTCGCTCGCCGCCAGGCCGAGCGCCACGCGGCATCGGCGAGGCCCCGCGTGCCGGGCCGCCCGGGACGCAGATCGATCGCCGCCTCACCGGGCGGGCGCAGCGGGGTCACCGCGTCTGCGGTGACGGCCGGGCCCAGCGGAAGGGCCGCGATCGTCGTTCGCCCGCCCGGCCGCGCTGTCAGATATCCCTCGCCCACGAGCGTCTCGTACGCGGCGACGACCGTGCCCCGCGCGACGCCGAGATCGTCGGCGAGGGAGCGTGTCGACGGCAGCGCCTCTCCCGCCGCCACCCTGCCCGCCACGATCGCGCTCCGCAGTCCGTGCGTGAGCTGGACGTGCAACGGGACGGGCGAGGAACGATCCAGGATGCCGGACGAGATCACCGCCCCAGCCTGCCACTGGTCCAGGCGAAGAAGCGAGAATCGGTCTAGGAAGCGGACCGCCTCGACGGCTGGAATCGAGGCATGACCGACCTGCCTCTCACACCTCTCACGCGCGTCCGCCGACTCCCCCACTACCAGGTCACCGACCGCGCGGCCCTGTACGAGGTCGTGGACGGCGCCCTCGCCGCCACCCTCGCGATCGTGCGCGACGGCCGCCCCGTGGCCCTCCCCGTCGGCATCGGCCGAGACGGGGACGATGTTCTGGTCCACGGGTCCACGGGCAGCGACTTCTTCCGACGGATCGCCGCGGGGGCGCCGGTGTGCCTCACCGTGACGCAACTCCTCGGCCTGAAGTACGCCCGCTCGCTGTTCGACAGTTCGATGCGGTACCGCTGCGCGGTCGTGCACGGGGTGGCATCCGTGGTCCCTGCCGAAGACAAGGAGCGGGCGCTGCTGGCGTTATCGGAGCACCTCATGCCCGGCCGGGCGGCCGAGGTCCGCCCCATGACGGGACGCGAACTCGCGGCGACGCTCGTCCTTCGCCTGCCGCTGGCCGAGGCCAGCGTCAAGGACAACGCCGCCTCCGCCGTCGAGGAGGACGGCGACGGCGAAGACCGCACGGTCTGGGCCGGCGAACTCCCCCTGCGCGTGGTCGCCGGCGAGCCGGTGACGTCGCCGCAGACGGTGGGGGGAACGCCGGTTCCCGCCTCGGTCCGCCGGAGTCAGCTCGTCGCCAGCGGCGGCACCGTGTAACGACGGGGCGTGCCGAAACGGTGCGCGGTGATCGACACCGCCTGCTCGCGCAGGAACGGCAGCAGCTCCACCTCACCCGCACGGGTCGGCGCCCCGGCGTACAGTGCTACGGCCGGCGACCCGGCGGTGTCGTCGGCGAACCGCTCGGCGGAACCTCCGAGCAGCCGCACGCGACCGCCGGTCCGCGCGAGTCGCGCCACCCGCCGAGCCCACGCGGTCGCATCCTCGACCTCGGAGGCCACCCAGACGCCGTCGAGCCACGCGCGCACAGCCGCGGGCAGCTCCCGTCCGGCACTCACCGTCACGGCCGAACCGGCGCGCACGCCCGCGGCGACCACGCGCACCAGGGCCGTATCGGAGGCGTCTTCGAGCCGCACGGTCACCGGGACCGGGGCGTAGCGCAGCACGTTCTGCTCCGCCTCCAGTCCCGTGACGTCCACCGGCCGGGAGAACTGCTGCGTCCACACGGCGGCGTCGGAGGCGAGGGCGGATGCCAGCCACTCGCGGTCCTCGGCGGGAACCGCGGCCGACGCGGGCCCGACGAGCGCGTCCGAGACACGCCGCGCGGAGGGCTCGGCATCCGCCCACGTACCGAACCCGAAGAGGTAGTGCGGGCCACCGGCCTTGGTGCCGGCGCCCACCGCGGACTTCTTCCATCCGCCGAACGGTTGCCGCTGCACGATGGCGCCGGTCGTGCCGCGGTTGACGTAAACGTTCCCCGCCTCGATGCGCGACAGCCACCGCTGGATCTCGGTCTCGTCGAGCGCGTGGAGCCCGGAGGTCAGGCCGTACTCGATCGCGTTGACGATGTCGATCGCCTCGTCGAGGGTCTCGGCCGTCATGACCCCGAGCACGGGGCCGAAGTACTCGGTGCGGTGGAACTCGCTCCCCGGGTGCACACCCTCGCGAATGCCGGGTCGCCACAGCCGGCCGTCCTCGTCGAGGCGGCGCGGCTCGACGAGCCAGCGCTGCCCGGGCTCCAGGGTCGTCAGAGCCCGCAGCAGCTTGCCCCGCGCGGGCTCGATGAGCGGACCGACGCGCGCGGCCTCGTCCCACGGCATCCCGACCTCCAGCGAGGTGACAGCGTCGACGAGTTGGTCGCGGAAGCGGCGCGACCTCGCGACCGAACCGACGAGCACGACGATCGAGGCCGCCGAGCACTTCTGCCCCGCGTGACCGAATGCCGACAGCGCGACGTCTTTCGCCGCGAGGTCGAGGTCGGCGCTCGGGGTCACGATGACGGCGTTCTTCCCGCTCGTCTCGGCCAGGAGCGGAAGGTCGGAACGGAACGAGCGGAACAGCTCGGCGGTCTCGTACGCGCCCGTGAGCACGACGCGCTCGACGGCCGGGTGCGTGAGCAGCTGGCGACCGAGGTCGCTCTCGGACACCTGCACGAGCGTCAGGACGTCGCGCGGAACACCGGCTTCCCACAGCGCCTCCACCATCACCGCGCCGGAGCGTTCCGCGAGAGCGGCCGGCTTGATGACGACGGCGGACCCCGCGGCGAGCGCCGCCAGCGTCGACCCCGCCGGGATGGCGACGGGGAAGTTCCACGGCGGCGTCACGACCGTGAGCCCGACGGGGGCGAACCGCGCACCGTCGACACGGTCGAGGTGCCGGGCCTGCTCGGCGTAGTAGTGCGCGAAGTCGACGGCCTCCGACACCTCGGGGTCGCTCTGCTCGACGACCTTGCCGCACTCGGCGCCCATGACCTCGATGAGCTCCGCGCGGCGAGCCTCGAGTGCGTCCCCCGCGCGGTGCAGGACCTCGGCGCGCGCTGCCGCGCCGAGGTCTCGCCACGCGGCTGCAGCATCGGCGGCCTGCCGGAGGCGCTCATCGAGCACGGATTCCTCGGTCACCGTGTGCGCGTCGATGGTGTCGATGCCGAGGCGCGACGACGGCATCCGCCCCACGATTCCCGCCGCCCACGCGCGGTTCGCGGCGATCGCGGGATCGGAGTCGGGGGTGTTGCGGAAGCCCTCGCGCGGAGCCGGCGGAGCCGCGACCGCGCGGTCCTGAACCCGGTGCGAGACCGGAACTCCCACGGGCATGTCGGCGAGCGAGGCGAGGAACCGGTCGCGCTCGCGCGCGAACAGCGCCTCGTACGTTCCGAGGTCGAACACGGCCGACATGAAGTTCTCGCTCGACGCCCCTTCTTCGAGACGGCGGATGAGGTACGCGATCGCCACGTCGAACTCCCGCGGGTGCACGACCGGCGTGTACAGCAGGATCGACCCGACCGTGCGCCGGACGACCGCCTGCTGCGCCGTCGCCATCCCGAGGAGCATCTCGACGTCGATGCCGCCGGTGACCCCTCGGCGCTCCGCGAGCAACCACGCCAGAGCGACATCGAAGAGGTTGTGTCCCGCGACCCCGATCCGCACGTGCGCCGTGTGCTTCGGGCGAAGGGCGTAGTCGAGCACCGCCTTGTACGAGGCGTCCGTCGCCTGCTTCGAGGGCCACGTCGCGAGCGGCCAGTCGTGCACATCGGCATCCACCCGCTCCATCGGCAGGTTCGCGCCCTTGACGACGCGCACCTTTATCGGAGCACCCCCGGATGCCACCCGCCGGGCCGTCCATTCCTGGAGGCGGATCATCGCGGCGAGCGCGTCGGGGAGGTACGCCTGCAGGACGATGCCGGCCTCGACACCGTGGAACTCCGACTCGCCCAGGAGCGTCTCGAACACGGCGAGCGTCAGATCGAGGTCCTTGAACTCCTCCATGTCGAGATTGAGGAACGTTCCGGTCTCCTTCGCCACACGGTACAGCGGCCGCAGGGCCGTCACGGCGTCGGAGACCGCCGCGTCGAACGCCCATGGCGTGTGGGGGGCGACCGTCGAGGAGACCTTGATCGAGACGTAGTCGACGTCGTCGCGAGCCAGCAGTCGCCGGGTGCCCTCGAGTCGGCGTGCAGCCTCCTTCTTCCCGAGGATCGCCTCGCCGAGAAGGTTGACGTTCAGGCGGACCCCCTCCCCGCGCCCGCGGATCGCGGCGATGGCGGCGCCGAGCCGGCGGTCGCTCGCGTCCACGATGAGGTGGCGCACCATCGCGCGCAGCGCCGTCCGGGCGGCGGGCACGACGAGTCGCGGCAGGATCGGGGCGGTCAGTGCGCCCAGGCGGATCGCGGCTTTCAAATGCATCGGGAGGAAGGCGGGGACGAGCGGGGCGAGACCGGCCAGGTTCGCGGCGGCGACCCCGAGGTCCTCGGGCCGCACGACGCCGTCGACGAATCCCACGGTGAACGCCAGCCCGTTCGGATCGCGCAGCACACCCGCGAGCCGCGTCGCAGCGGCGTCCACGGGTTCGGACCGGCTCTCGTCCAACCAGCGACGGACGAGGGCGATGGCGTCGTCCGCCAGATCGGCGGGCACGACCTCGGCGGGAGCGATATCGGTGAGCGACATGGGGATCCTTCCTCGGATGCCCTCAGTGTGCGACGCACGACGATTCGAGAAAAGCGATGATTTACGAAGGGTATTGTTCGGGAAGAACGAAGGGACGCCGATGTTCGATCTCCACCGCCTTCGGCTGCTGCACGAGCTGTCGGTGCGCGGCACGCTCGCCGCCGTCGCCGAAGCTCTGTCGTTCAGCCCGTCGACGATCTCGCAGCAACTCGCTCGACTCGAAGGCGAGGCCGGCGTGCCGCTGCTCGAACCCGAGGGCCGGCGCGTCCGACTCACGGCTCAGGGCGAGGCGCTCGCCGCCCACGCTGCCCGCATGCTCGCCGCCGACGAGGCCGCACGGGCCGAGCTCGAGGCGTTGCAGCCCTCTCTCGCCCCGGTCCGCCTGGCGGTGATGCAGTCCGCCGCGCACGGGCTCGTTCCTGGCGCGCTGGACGTCCTGGCCGAGACCGAGCCCCGGCTGCGGGTCGAGATCGCCGAGCTCGCCCCCGAGGAGGGTCTCTTCGAGGTCGCCGCCCGGGGATTCGACCTCGCTGTGGCCGAGCAGTACCCCGGCCACACGCGCGAGCAGCGCGCCCTGCTGGAGCGCCGGACGCTGGGGCGGGATGCCATCCGGCTCGCGGTCGCGCACGGCGACCCGGCCGCAACGCTCGCGGACCTCCGTGATCGGACGTGGGTGATGGAACCGGAGGGCACCGCCGCCCGGCTCTGGGCGACGCAGCAGTGCCGCGCCGCCGGGTTCGAGCCGGACGTCCGGTTCTCGCTCGCCGATCTCACCGCACAGGTGCGGCTCGTGGCATCCGGTCACGCCGTGGGCATGATCCCCGCCCTCGTGTTCGGCGGCGACGAGCCCGCTACGCGCTTCATCGAGCTCCGCGATCACCCGCGCCGAGAGATCTTCACCGCCGCGCGTCGCGGCACGACAGGGCGTCCCGGCATCCGGGCGGTCCGAGCAGCGCTCGAGGCGGCGATCGCGCGCGCCCCGGGGATCAGCGGGGAATCAGCACCGATCGAGTGATCCGCTGGAGCGCCTCGGCGAACGCATCGGTGGTGGCCGCCGGCTCGGCATCGACCGCGTCGTCGAGGTCGCGGGCGAAACGGTCGAGCTGCGACCACGGCAGGGCGTCAAGGTCGACCTCGAGGTGGATGTGGTTGACGCGTCGGTCCTCGGTGTCGAGTTCGCGACGCAGAAGTCCGCGCTCCACGAGACGGTCCACGAGCGTCGTGACCCCCGCGGACGTCACCCCGAGGTGGTCGCGCAACACGGAGGGACGGATACCAGGGTGCTCGCGGATGCGCAACAGGGCGCGCACCTCGGTCTCGCCGAGCCCCAGCTCGACGCGCGTCGCTGCCTCGGCGGAGCGTCGCGCCTCGATGAAGGCGTCGAGCGCCGTGGAGAGTGCGGGGCGCGGGGACATGGGTCAACCATACTCAGCTGTGATTAAACCCGTGAATATTTCGTCGAGCTATTTAAGTGAATTAAATAGTGCTACGGTCGCCGCATGGCCAAGCTCTTCTACGGCACCGACGTCTCTCCGGTGACCTTCCCCGATCGCCTCCTGGCCTACGTCAAGGTCATCACCGCCACCAAACTCCGTCGCAACGAATCGTTCACGCTCACGTGGACGGGCGACCCCGAAACGGCCGGGCGATCCGCGATCTGGATGCACCCCTCCATCCCGCTGCGCTTCGCCTTCGATTCCGTCGAACCCGAGAAGCTCGTGGGCGAGTACCTCCGCACGCTCGCCGACCAGGCCAATGCCTCGTCCGGACTCGTCGTCGACCTCCGCACGTGGGAGGACGACGAGAACGGGGTCGCGCGCACGACAGCCCCGCAGATCGCCGCCCGTCGACCCGTGCGGGCCGTGCGCGCCGCGTGACCCGCGGGCTGTAGCACTCCGCCGGTTTGCACTCACTAAGGGGCACTCAGCCCCCTCCCCGCCGGGAGCCGGGATAATGGCTCGAGCGCATCCTGCGCGCCCGAGACGGAGTGTGCTGTGCCTGTACGTGATCTGCTCGACATGCACCTGTTGGAGCAGTGGCTCGACGAGTTCCGCAACCTGGGGTACTTGACCGGTAGCGATATTCGCGTGCTCGAGCAGCAGGACGACACGGACCTGAACCGCGGACTGATCGTCGTCGACCTCAGCGAAGCGGCCACCGTCACCTACCTGCAGCCGATCGCCGACAGCGACGGTCGGTGGAAGGCGACGATGGAGGCGCGCGACACCACGATCGAGCTCACCGCCGTCGCCATCGTGAATCTCGCCAACGAACTCACGGTGCTCGGGGCGCTCGTGTCGTACCTCGAGACCAAGTCGCGCGACCTGCTCACCGCCCGCTGAACGGCCGAGAGGGCGCCGGTCGCACCGACGCCCTCTCGTCATAGATCAGCGCGTGAGCGCCATCTCGTTGGGCGTGACCTCCAGGGTCGCGCTCGTCAGCACCTCACCGGTGGTCAGATCCACCGCGTGCACGGCCTTCTTCACCGGCTCGGTCACGTAGGCGATGTCGCCGCTGACCTTGATCGCGGGATGCGCGTCCTGCCAGTCAGCCGGGCCCTCCCACGGGTCGATGACCGGGAAGGCGTCGGTGAGCGAGCCCGTCGCGGGGTCGATGACGTGGATCGAACCGTCCGTCGCGAGGATGTAGCCGAGTTCGCTCGGGCCCCGCGCGATGTCGCGGAAGGTGTACTCGACGCCCTCGGGCAGGTCGACCACGGTCTGCGTCTTGGCTGCGGTGTCGATCAGCGCAACGCGGTGGAGCAGGTAGCCCTCGGCATCCCGATCGTCCTTGTAGTCGCCGATGATCAGCGGGCTGGTCTCGCTGACGTAGGCATTGCCCATACGGCCGTAGGGCTGGTCAGGGGCCGTCAGCTTGGTGAAGGTTCCGGCGTCGTAGACGAGCGCGCCGTCCTCGCAGCCGAAGACGACGACCTCGTCCTTCGCGGTGCCCTCGCCGTGGACGCCGGGGCACTCGGCGTTCTCCGCGAGGATCTGACCCGATGTGTCCTTCGCGACGACGCCGGTGCGGCCGTCGGCGTTGCCGACCGTGGTGAGGAACGTGCCGTCCTCGAGCACGATCGAGACGCCGTGGTGCGCCTCGACACCCGGGATCGTCTCGGTCTCGGGCAGGTCATCCGTGGATGCCAGCAGTGCATCGCTGTCGAACACGGTGGTGTCGCTCGTGCCATCGGCATACAGCACGGTCTTGCCGCCGTGGACGACGACATGGCCGGCTGTGTCGGCCTCGAACACCAGGTCGGTCAGGACGGGGTCGTCCCCGGCCGTACCGGCATCCAGCACCTGGAATCCGGCGCTCGTGGTGACCATGATGTGGCGGCCGTCGCCCGCGGAGTTCAGGCGCGTGAACTCCTCAGAAGCGACGTCGCCGACGACCTCGAGGGTCTGGCCGTCGAGCACGACGATGCCGCCCGGGTACGACAGGGCGACGCGGGTGCCGGTCTCATCCGCGGTAGAGGAGGACGAGGACGAGCCCGGTGCCGGGGCCGTGGAACCGGTGCCGGAGCAGGCGGCCAGGCCCACGGTCGCGCCGACCGCGAGCGCGAGGACGCCCGCGCGGCGCAGGGGAAGCGTGCGCATGTGATTTCTCTTTCTGTGGGGTGGGTGGCCGGACGCTCAGGGCGACAGGCCGGTGGCGATGCGCTGCATGTTGACGCGCATCATGGTCAGGTAGTCGGGGGCTCCGCCGGCGGCGTCCGTGAGCGACTCGGTGTAGAGCTCGGTGACGGTGACGTCGATGTCGGCTTCCTCGGCGAGAGCCCGGACGAGGCGGTCGGGTTGCGACGACTCGGCGAAGATCGTGCGGACGCCGGCCTCCTCGATCGCCGACACGAGGTTCGCCAGGTCGCTCGCGCTGGGGGCGGCCAGCGTCGTCCCGCCGGGAATGACGGCTCCGACGACACGGAACCCGAAGCGGTCGGCGAGGTAGCCGAACACGTGATGGTTGGTCACGAGGGCGCGCTGCGCGGCGGGGATGGCCGCGAAGGCGGCGGTCATGTCGGCGTCCAGGGCCTCGAGCGCCTCGCGGTAGTCGGCCGCGCGCGTGGTCACGGTAGCGGCATCCACGCCACCCATCCCCTTGAGGACCGGCACGAGCGCGTCGACCACGGCGATGGTCTGGGCCGGGTCGGTCCAGAAGTGGGGGTCGTCCGCGCCTCCGGCGTCAGTGGAGGTGTAGGGCAGGACCTCGACCGCATCCCCGGCGACGAAGGTCGCGACGCCGGCCTCCGCGGCCGCATCCAGGTTCTGTTGCAGCCCCTCCTCGAGCCCGAGACCGTTCGAGACGACGAGATCGGCGGACCGGAGGCGCGCGGCCTCGGCAGCGGAGATCTCGAACGAGTGGGGATCGGCGCCGGGACGCATGAGCGTCACCACCTCGACGTCGTCACCGACGAGGTTCGACACGACGTCGCCCAGGATGTTCGTCGACACCACGACGAGCGGACGCTCGTCGGCGGCGGTGGCGGAGCAGCCGCCGAGCACCCCGGCGGCGAGCAGCAGGGCCGCGGCGATACGGAGCCGTCTCATCTCAGCGTCCCGTCTCGGCGAAGAACGTCGGCGTGCGCTCGGGCACGAACTCGCGGGCGATGCGCGCGCCGTCGGCGAAGTCGATCTCCCAAAGGCGCCCCTCGATGGGGCCGTTGAGGTAGGCGCGCTGGTGATCGGCCACGAGCGTCGCGTTCGCACCCGCGGCGAGGCTCGCCGCGACGAGCGGGAGGGATGCCGCGCGCAGAGCGCCCGTCTCGCCGTCGAGCACGAGCACGCGTCCGTCGGGCGTCAGCGCGAGCAGGTTCGCGTCGGCATCATCGACCGCCGTGACCTGCACGATCGGCTCGGGGGCGGCGAGCAGGGTCCACGCGCGCGCCCGGGTGTCGAGCACCCAGATGCCCGTGTCCCCCGCGAGCGCGGCCACCCGCGGTCGCCCCTCGCGGTTGGCGAAGGCCACGGCTCGGGGAGCCGTCGCGCCCGCGGGGTACGGGATGCGCTCGACGACGGGCTGCTCGTCCTCGACGTGGACGAGCAGCGCGGCGTCCTGGCATCCGATGACCGCCCCCACCCGGGTGGTGATCGTGCCGACCGGATCGATGCAGGGGGCGGAGTCGTCGGTCGGGGCGCCGTCCGCGGTGTGCAGCGTCACGACGTCGCCCGCGGCCACCGCGGCGAACGATCCCACCGGAACCACGAGACCCGCGCCGGGCTCGCGCGACAGGCGGAAGGACTCCTCGATGCGGCCCTTCGACAGGGCCTCGGTGTCGAGCAGCACCGCGTCGCCGCTGTCGGGGAAGAACACCCCCGTGCCACCGGTTGTCGATGAGTTCGACGTTGCGACGGTCGCGACTCCCCCGCCGTCGACGTCCCCGAGCACGC
Source organism: Microbacterium enclense (assembly GCF_004022425.1). GTDB lineage: Bacteria > Actinomycetota > Actinomycetes > Actinomycetales > Microbacteriaceae > Microbacterium > Microbacterium enclense_A. Next base: position 12,034 of record NZ_RBZY01000059.1, read on the forward strand.
GCGCCTCGGCGCGGTAGTAGTGGAAGTGATCGACGTGGTCCCAGGTCCACACGCCGCTGTCGACGATCGACACGCCCGTCTCGTCGGCCGCGAACAGGTAGCGGCCGTCGCTGTGGACCGCGCGCGGAGCCCGGGCGGTGCCGAGGTCGGCCGTCGACTCGTCGAGCAGGTCGAGGTGCGAGACGCGCCCCTCGGCGTCGATGGAGGTGAGGCCCAGGGCGGGTTCCGCGAGTTCGGCTGCACCGGCGATCTCGCCGTGGGTATCGGTGCTCGGCTCGGGCGGGGAGGCGGTCGAATCGGTCGCGGCGCACCCGGCGAGGGCCAACAACGAGACGAGGGAGAGGGAGAGCAGTCGGGGGGAGGAGCGGTGGAGCATGAAGTCTTTCTGCGTCAGGAGGGGAGGGGGTCGAGGACGGGACGCCGCCGTGGGGCGGCGTCGAGGACGGCGCGCAGGCCCCACAACACCCCGGCGGCGAGGATGGCGGTGGCGGCGATCGTGGCGCCGGCTGCCGTGGCGGCATGCCACGAGACGAGCAGACCGACGGCGACGGCCAGTGCGCCGATGACGGCGGCGAGCGCCATCGTCGTCGGGATGCGCTCGGTCCACTGGCGAGCGGCGACAGCCGGGGCCACCAGCAGGCCCACGACCAGGAGCGAACCCACCGCCTGGTACGAGGCGACGACCGCGAGTGTGACGAGTCCGACGAGGACGGTCTGCGCGAGCCGCGGCCGCAAGTGGAGCACCCGGGAAACACGCTCGTCGACGGCCAGCGCCACCAGCGAGCGGTGCGCCAGAGCGGCCGCCGCGATCCCCGCCGCCACCGCGATACCGAGCACGAGGAGGTCGTCGGTGCCGATCGCCAGGATGTCGCCGAACAGGATGGCCGTGGCATCCGTGGCGAAGCTCCCGGCGTGCGAGATCACGATCACGCCGAGCGCGAGCATGCCCACGAACAGCAGACCGATGCTCGTGTCGTACGACAGCCGAGCGCGGCGCTGCAGCACGCCGATGCCGAGGCTCATCACCACGGCGCTCGCGGCGGCCCCCAGCAGAACCGGGAACCCGAGCACGGTGGCCAGTGCCACGCCGGGGAGCATGCCGTGGGCGAGCGCCTCACCGAGGAACGCCATGCCGCGGACGATCACCCACGTACCGGCAACGGCGCAGAGCACGGCCACGAGCACGCCGCCGAGAAGGGCGCGCTGGACGAACTCGAGCGAGAACGGATCGGTGAGCCAGGACACGAGGCACGACCGTAGCGTTAATGAGAATGGTTATCAAACTCGTAGGATGGATGCCATGCCCCCCACGCCCCACCCTGCGCCCCGCGCCGAACTCCGCGGCATCCGCGTCGATCTGGGCGAGACACGCGCCGTCGCCGACGTCGATCTGGACATTGCGCGGCACCGCCTCACCGTCATCGTGGGGGCGAACGGCTCCGGCAAGTCCACGCTCGTCGAAGTGCTCGCGGGAGCCCGCACGCCCACCGCCGGGAACGTTCGCGTCGACGCGCGAGCGCGGGCGTTCGTGCCGCAGCGCACCGCCGTCGCCGAGCGCCTTCCGCTCACGGTGCGCGACGTCGTGTCGGTGGGCGCCTGGGCACGCGTCGGCATGGTCCGCCGCCTCGGCCGCGACGGTGCGGCGGCCATCGACGACGCCCTCCGTCGCGTCGACATGACCGCGCTTCAGCGCCGGCCGTTCGCGGCCCTCTCGGGCGGGCAGCGCCAGCGCGCGCTGCTGGCGCAGGGCCTCGCCCGCGGCGCCGACCTCCTGGTGCTCGACGAACCGACGACGGCTCTGGATGCCACGAGCGCCGCGCTCATCCGCCACGCGATCACCGCCGAGACCACCCGCGGAGCGACCGTCGTGTGCGTGAGCCACGACGACCGACTCATCGCCGAAGCGGATGTCGTCGTGCGGATGGAGGCCGGGCGGATCGTCGGCCGTCAGGAATCCGGGCAGAAACGCGAAAAGCCCCGGTCTCCCGGGGCTTTCGCTGGTGTCGGTGGCGAGTGAGGGATTCGAACCCCCGAATGCAATGCAGTCTGATTTACAGTCAGATCCCTTTGGCCGCTTGGGTAACTCGCCAGGTGCGCACCCGCCCGGCTTTCGCAGTCGACCGGAGGCGCGATCACCTACCTTACCCTCCCCGGGCGCGTGCTTCCAACACGGGCCGGGGTCGGGCCGGGATCATTCGGGGATGCGCAGGAGCGCGCCCTCGCTGCGGCACGTCGCGGCCGCCACTTCCATCGCGCGGTCCAGCACGAAGCCCCAGGATGCCTCGTCCTCGGGGAGGCCCGAGCGCACCAGAGCGACCGTCGTCGAGAGCACCGCATCGCCCCCGCCCATGGTGTCGACGATGCGCCCCGACAGGTCCGCGATCGGGCGTGCGACGGTGAGCCCGCCCGCGTCGATCGCCGCTCCCCCGGCACCGTACGTGGCGAGCACGGCATCCACGCCGAGGCCCGTGAGCTTCTCGCGCAGCTCGTCCAGCGGAGCGCCGTAGAGCAGCTGCGCGTCGTCCTCGCCCACCTTCACCAGCCGGGCGTGCGCGGCGGCCTTCTCGAAACCGCGGACGAATTTCTCGCGGTCGTGCAGCATCCCGGCGCGCGGGTTCGGGTCGATGGCGAGGGATGCCGAGCCCACGGCATCCAGGAGCGCGTCGGTCTGCGCGGCGTCGTCGAAGGGGAAGCAGCTCACCACGACCATGGCCGCGTCGGCCAACGCCGCCCGCTCGGCGTCGCCGTAGTGGACGCGACGGTTCTGCGCGGCCTCATTGAAGACGTACTCGGGCTCGCCGCCGGCCGAGCGGGTGCTCACCGCGCGCGAAGAACCGTGCTCCGACGGACTCTGCAGCAGGTCGACGTCGTACTCGGCGAGGTAGGCGCGGATCTGCTCCCCCGCGGCGTCCTCGCCCACCATCGCGATGAGCGACGCCGGAACGCCCAGACGCGAGAGCCCCACGGCGACGTTCAGGGCCGCTCCGCCCACGAACTCTCGCACACCCGTGTCGTCGCGCAATTCGTCGATCAGGGCATCGCCGATGACGACGACCCGGCCGCTCACCGCTCGACCCCCGCGGTCTCCAGCACCCGTTCGACGAACGCTTCGGTACGGCGCTTCGTGCCGTCGATCTTCATGTCCACACTCCCGCGGATCTCGCTCGGCGCCAGCGGCATCGCCAGGCGCACGTTCTCGTGGCACGACAGGTCGGCGCACATGTACGTTCCGACCGTATCGCCGTGCTCGCCCGCGTCCCCGGCTTTGCGTGCCGTGAAGAGCGCGACCTGGTCGCCCGGCTGCATCGTGTGACACAGATTGCACATCGCCGATCGCGCGCGCGACTGCCCGTCGGCCGCTCGCAGCACCACGCCCGTGGGTTCGCCGTCCCGCTCGGTCACGAGGTACCCGCGGCCGCGGGTCCGCGGATCCCGCCACGCGAAGAAGTCGAGGTGGTCCCAGTCGGTCAGCAGGAAGTCGTGCGGCAGAGACAGCACCCGCATCTCGTCCGGCCCTGCATTGACGAAGGCGGCGCGGACCTCGTCCTCGGTGAGTGCTCGCATGGCATCCGAGTCTACGAGCGAGCAGGGCGCGCCGGGCCACGGGGGCGATGGCTCGGTAGAATCGCCGAATGGCCGACAGCTCATTCGACATCGTCTCCAAGATCGACCGTCAGGAAGCCGACAACGCCCTGAACCAGGCGCGCAAAGAGGTCGAGCAGCGCTACGACTTCAAGGGCACCGACGCCTCCATCGAGTGGAGCGGCGAGGCGATCCTCATCAAGGCGAACTCCGAGGAGCGCGCGAACGCCGTGCTCGACGTCTTCCAGACGAAGCTCATCAAGCGGGGGATCTCGCTCAAGAGCCTCGAGACGGGCGACCCGGTCGCCGGCGGCAAGGAGTACCGCATCACCTCCACGCTCAAGGAGGGCATCTCGCAAGAGGATGCCAAGAAGATCGGCAAGATCATCCGCGATGAAGGCCCCAAGGGCGTGAAATCGCAGATCCAGGGCGACGAGCTCCGCGTCCAGTCCAAGTCGCGCGACGACCTGCAGGAGGTCCAGCGCCTGCTCAAGGCCGCCGACCTCGACGTCGACCTGCAGTTCACGAACTACCGGTAACGAGCGCGAGCGGATGCGGAGTTCTCCCGAGGGGCTCCCGCACTGCCCCACATGCGGGGATCCGCTGCGGTTCGAGGTCCTCGATGACGAGCGGTTCCTCGTCGCGTGGTCCTGCGTGACCTGCGGACTGATCCGCACGACGGAACCGAGCTGACAGCTCAGCGGGAGCGCGGCGGCGCCGTCGAGGCACGCGGGATGAGCGTCGGCATCGTCCGTTCGATGCGTGCCGACCCGTCGGCGTCCAGGAGCATGTCCAGGGCGATCTCGGCGATCCGGTCGAAGTGCGTGTGCACCGAGGTGAGCGGCACGGGCAGCCGCGACACCAGCGGGATGTCGTTGTAGCCGACGATGGACAGCTCGCCGCCGGCATCCATCCCCAGCGCCTGCGCCACCGTCGAGACGCCGAGCGCGAGATTGTCGTTCGCCGCGAAGACCGCGGTGGGACGATCAGCGCCGGAGAGCAGTTCCCGGGCGGCGTCGATCCCGTGGTCGAGACCGTAGCCGGCGGAGAGCACGCGCCCCTCGGGTAGATCGACGCCCGCCTCGCGCAGGGCGCGCTCGGCCCCCGCGCGGCGGTCCCGGCCGCTGGAGGTGAACCACGGGCCGGTGATCACGCCGATGTCGCGGTGTCCGAGATCGAGCAGGTGCCGCACCGCGAGATACCCGCCGGTCTCGTCGTCACCGAGCGAGGACGGGCTGATCCCGTCCGTGCGCAGCGCGAGCACGTGCGGGATGCCGCGTGCGCGCAGCGACGCGGGGAGGGCATCGTCGAGACGGGCGGTCGCGAGCACCACCCCGTCGACCCCGCGGTCGAGGAGGGTCTCGGTGGCACGGCGTTCCTCGTCGACGTCGTCCCCGCAGGTCGCGACGACCGCGAAATAACCCCGCCGATGGGCGGCGCGTTCGATCGCTTCGAACATCAGCGCCATCACGGCATCCGTGAGGCGCGGGACGAGCACACCGATCGTCGCGGTCGCCCCGCGGCGCAGGCTCGATGCTGAGACGTTGCGCCGGTATCCGAGGTCGTCGGCGATCGCGCGCACGCGTTCGGCCGTCGCCGAACGGGACCGCGGCGTCCGGTCATCGAGCACACGACTGACGGTGGAGATACTGACCCCGGATGCCACGGCCACGTCCTTGAGCGTGACCACGTGCCGTTCCGCGGACTCGATGTCTGCCATGCGCCCTCCTCCGGGTCACGATACCGTCCGATGCAAACCTTCGCGGGAACGATTCGAAGAAGTTCTTGACATCCAAACGGCACGCGGGCACACTTGCAAACGTTCCTGCAAACGTTCTCATCCGGAGAACGCTCGACGAAGAGACGAAGGAGACGACGATGGTCCTCGACCTCCGCGGCCTGAACCCCGCCCCCATTACCCCGTTCACCCCCAACGGCGACGTCGACTACGCCGCGATCCAGCGCCTGGGCTCGTGGCTCGGCTCGATCGACGGCGTTAAGAGCCTGGTGGTGCTCGGCCACGCCGGAGAGGGCACCTTCCTCACGGAGAGGGAGCAGCTCGACGTCATCCGCGCCTTCCGCGACTCCGTCGACGACCGGCTGCCGATCATCGCCGGCATCACCAAGGAGGGGAACCTCACCGCCGCTCTCGAGGCGAAGGACGCCGCGGCCGCCGGCGCAAAGGGCGCTCTGGTCTACCCGTCGCACGGCTGGCTGCGCTTCGGCTTCCAGCCCGGAGCCCCGCAGACCCGGTACCGCGCGATCTGGGAGGAGTCGGGACTGGAGGAGATCCTGTTCCAGTACCCCGACAACACCAAGGCCTCGTACGACCTCGACACCCAGCTCGAGATCGCCGGCCAGGAGGGTGTGAACCACACCAAGAACGGTGTTCGGAACATGCGCCGCTGGTACACCGAGATTCCGGCGCTTCGCGCCGCGTACCCCGAGCTGCAGGTGCTGTCGTGCCACGACGAGTACCTGCTCCCGACGATGTTCGACGTCGACGGACTCCTCGTCGGCTACGGCAACATCGCCCCCGAGCTGCTCGTCGACCTCATCGCCGCGGGCACGGCGCGCGACTACGCCGCCGCGCACGCGATTCACGAGCGCCTGCTGCCGGTCACCAAGGCCGTGTACCACCGCGGTTCGCACATGGAGGGCACCGTCGCCCTGAAGTGGGGCCTGGTGAACCGTGGCATCCTGGATCACGCCACCGTGCGCGAGCCCCTGCTTCCGCTGCCCGCGGGCGCCGACGCCGAGATCGCGGCGGCGTTCGCCTCGGCCGACCTGGGAAGCGTGGCCGTCCCGGCCTGACCCCTCCGGGGGCGGCCCCGGGACGGCCG
>NZ_RBZY01000006.1 GCF_004022425.1 Microbacterium enclense
CGGGGCGAGGGCCGGGATCGCGTACGCGAGACTTCCGTCGAGCGCCTCGCCGGTGTGTCCCGCTCCCTCGACGATGTGAGTGAGCACCGTGAATCCGGCCGCCTGGGCCACCTGGGAGTTCGCGAGCTGACCCGGACCGTAGGTGGTGTCGAGACCGCCCCACGTGAAGATGGCGGTGTGCCCGGCGTACGTGCCGGCGGGCGCGGCGCCCATGATCACCGAGGGCTTGTTCGCCTGGAAGGCGGCGGCATCGCCCCCGTAGGCATCCGCCACCGTCTGTGCGACATGCTCGGACCCCGGGAATTCGTTGCCCATCACATCGAGGACCTGCCCCCACGTCTGGGGGTACTTCGTGCCGTACAGCAGAGCGCACGACCCCCCGTTCGAGAAGCCGCCGATCGTCCAGTACCGGTGATCCTTCACGATGTTGAGGTTCTGTTCGGACCACTGCGGGACCAGCTGATTGACGTAGGTTGCGACGGCGCCGAAGGTCGCGGAGTCGACGCACGCGGGGTCGCGGTCGGGGGCGGTGAGCTGATCGACGACGATCGCGATCGGCGCGAGCCCGTTGTTCTTCGCCGCGAACGCGTCCAGCGCCTTCGCGAGAGCCGTCGGATCCGGCGAGCCGGGCTGGCCCATCATGAACACCAGAAGGGGCAGTGCCGGGGGGTTCGCCACCTGAGCCGCGGGCGGGAGGTACAGCGACGCATCGCGGGCGGCGTACGGGCCCGTGGGGATCCTGGTGCTCCCGGTCAGGGCGCTCACCGTGCCCGTCGCCGGCATGTCGGCCGGGGGCTCCCACCGCTGGAACAGGGTCGCGGGATCTCCCTCGGCGGCGCTCTGCGGCGGGAGGGAGGCGGGATCGAGAGCTTGGACGCCGAGAATGGCGGCGAGGTTGTGCGTCACACCGTAGGCGGCGTTCACGCCCAGCGCCGCGGCCGACAGCGAGGCGAGCACGGTGAGGACGCCGACGAGTCGCCGTCCCCAGGGCCGTCGACAGATGCCGACGACCCCGACCGCAGCCACGGCGATGCCGCCGGCGGCCCAGAGAGCCGCGCCCGCAGGCAGGGGGCCCTGGAAGACGTCGAGCGATTCGAGCACGGCTGACACGACGTACATCGCGATCCCGGCGCCCAGGCCGATGAGGATCGTCCGGAGGACCCGGCGCGGCGGCCACACGAGGACCGCGCACGCGGAGAGGGCGGCGACGACGGCGCAGACCAGGAGCATCGGCGAGTCGATGAGTTCGAAGCCGAGCACGAAGCGGGTCATCGCCGGCCTCCCCAGGCCGTCCTCGCGAGCGCGACGATCTCCCGACTCGACGCGTCGGGCAGGTAGGCGCGTCCCACCGCCGCCCCGATGGCGGGCAGGTGCAGCGGATCGCGGTAGGCGAGGCTGAGCTCGCGGTAGCGCGGCCGGAACTTGCCCTTGAACCGGAAGAGCGACGCGAATCCGTACGCGGGCTCGAGCACCTCGGCGAGCCATCGCAGGAGCGCGCGCAGGGCGGACGGGTCGCCGTCGGTGGGAGCGTCGGGTGCCTCGGCGAGCGGCGCGCCCGAGAGGCTCAGGACCGCCGCGCCCTCCTCCTGCAGTTGCAGGGCCGCCTTGGCGATGAGGAACTCCATCATGCCGTTGGGCCCATCGGTGCGGCGACGCATGAAGTCGAGCGTCCATCCGGTCACCTCGCCGTCGGTCCAGGTCGGCATCCAGCTGGTGACCGCCTCGATCCGCCCGTCCGGGTCGACGGCCAGCAGCAGCCGGACATCGCGGTCGCGCAGTTCGTCGAGGGAACCGAGGGTGAACCCCATCTCGGGGAGGGCCCGATCGGCGACCCATTCTTCGTCGATCGCGACGACCTGCGACATCTGCGAGACGGTGAGCTCGTGCCAGCGCACCCAGACCGCGGTGTAGCCCTCGCGCTCGGCGCGGGCGAGGGGCTGGCGGACCTTCTGCCACGCCTTCCCCGCGAAGGTCAGTCCCGGCAGGTCCATCACGGTCTCCACCCCCACGGGGATGTTCCGCCACCCGAGGGTCTCGAGATCCGCGGCGGTGTCGCTGTGGACGCTGTAGAAGGCCGGCATCCATCCGTGCTCGACGCAGAAGTCCGAGAACGCCCGGAGGGCCTCGGGGCGGCGTCCCGCGGGTGCCACGGGGTCGGCAACGGCGAGCGCGACGTCACCGACCAGCCGGTACGCGACCGCGCACTCGCGGTCGTCCGAGTACCAGTGGCGGTTGCCCTCCCACGTCCCGAGGAATCCGAGGGTGTCGCTCCCCCGCCGCAGCAGGTCGCGGTACAGACGCGCGTCCCCCGGATCGGGTCGCTGCACCCGGCGGAACAGCCACAGGATGGCCGCGACCACGATCGCCCAGAAGAGCACACCGACCCACTGGTAGGCGAAGAGGGCGGGTCCGTGGTGCGGGAACATCGCCGCGCCCGCCGGATTCGTGTATGCCGGCGGGAGGAAGCGGCGCAGGGTGAGCAGGACAAGATCCACCACGGACGGGTCGCGGTCGAACGACCGACGCCCGAGGGCCTCGATGGCGAAGAAGGTCGTCGCGCACGCGACGAAGGCGACCCCGACGACCACGCCGACCGTCCGGGCCGCGCGCCGCGTGGCCCGGACGGGGAAGCGGCCGCGCGTGAAGACCAGGACCACCGCGAGCGCCGATGGGATGACCACGGTCGCCACCGCCCACAGCGCGTACTCGGCGCCGCTGCCGTCGACCCACGGGTCGATCCGCAGCCGGCCGTCCCACAGCGAGATGACGGGGATGACGGCGGATGCCAGCAGCGTGAGCACCGCCAGCACCCACGCCGCGCGCCGCCCGAGCCGCAGGCCCCACGCGGCCACGAGCATCAGCACGAGAGGCGTCACCGCCAACAGACCCGGACCGAGACCGCGTGTCATCAGGAGCGCGAGCTGCTCGTCGCACACCGCGGACGACACCCGCGCGCACCGTGAGAGCAGTTCGTCGTCGTACTGGGTGTACGCGTCGACGACGAGCGAGAGCGGACCGCGCCCCCCGCCGCTGATGAGTGCGACGAGAGGTCCGCTGCCCACGACCGCCACGAGGAGGGCCAGCAGCGTCCGGGTCTCGCGCGCGGAGCTGCGGTGCCAGGGACGCCGCTCGCGTCCGCGTGCGAGCACCTCGCCGGCGGCGAGACCGATGACGGCGGCGCTCACGCGGTACCAGGAGTCGGCGTCGCCGGCGTAGAGCGCGAAGAGCGCGAGGGTCGCGAAGCCGACGAGACGGATGCGGCGACGCCACAGGGTCGGGGCGACAGCCGAGGCCGCCAGGACGGCTCCCGCGATCGGGGTCGTCGGGTCGAGCACGGGCACCTCGGCCGCCACGACCGGGCGCAGGTCGGTCAGGGTCCATGCCACGGCGTGGAGCCCGATGCCGGTGATCAGCCCCGCGAGTCCCAGGGCGCCGAGAAGCACCGCCGTGCGACGCGAGCCCAGCAGCCGCTCCGCGTACGCCAGCACCGAGATCGCCAGCGCCACCGACACCGCGGCATCCACCGGGGAGTCCGGGATGACGAGGGCCGTCACAAGAGTCCACCACCGGCCCGCCGCGAACGTGGCGAGAGGCCCGGCTCCCCAGGTCGAGGCGTCCTCGCCCCACAGCGTGCCGGTGAGGGCCGCGCAGGTGAGGATGACGACGGCGAACGCGACCGACACGGGGTGCGTCGTCACGAATCGGCGCGCGGCGCGGCCGATCGTCCGCAGCCGTTCCCGGGTACGCCAGGGGCGCCGCGGAGCGGAAGGGGCGGCGGACGCGTCGGACATCGCCGGGATGCTACTCCCTGACGCTATGGGCGGAGGTCAGTACCAGATGTCGAGCAACGGCGCGGCGGCCGGCGCGAACGCCCCGTCGATGGCGCCCAGGTGTTCGGCCGCGCCCTGGACGAGCCCCGCCGCGGCGAGTTCCGTGGCCCGCACACCCCCGAGGAGGAGCGACGCGAGGGATCCCACCGGCATCCGCACATCCGGTTCGGTCTCTTCCCTCGCCACGGATGCGTCGCCCGCGGCGTCGATGCGGACCCGCCACGAACCGTGTGCGAAGCCGAGCGCATCGTCGATCCCGAACACGAGGTCGAGCTCTCCGGCGTAGGAGCGGGATGCCAGCGCCCCCGGCACGTCGAGAACGCGGAGCCAATGGTGGTCGGTGAGCGTCGCGGTGACCGCCCGCCGGTCGGAGACCATCCACTGCACGGGCGGGACCGCGGGCTGCAGCTCGGCCGTGACCTTGCCCACGAGGTCGTGCTCGAGCGCGAAACGCCAGAGCGCCGCGAGCGCTTCGTCGCCGTCCGCGAAGAGGGCGCGCACCTGCAGTTCGTGGGCGGTGTACTCCTCGCGCTCCGCGATCGTGTAGACCAGGATGCCGCGCTCCACCCCCGCGGGATCGCGGTAGGCCACGGCGCGGACCTTCTTCGCATCCGGAGCCTCGGGGATGAGGCCGGCGATGCCGCGCCACCGGCTGTCCCAGCCGGGGACCGCGCCGGGACGACGGACGCGCAGGCGCTCGTGGACGGCGGACAAGCGCTCGGGAAGGCTCTCGCGGGGGACGAAATCAAGGCGCCCGGGCGCGGTCGGACCGGTCCAGCGCGCACGGCGCGTGTCGACGGCGACGCTCGACGCCCACGCGGCGGGCGAGAAGCCCCAGCGACCGTAGATCGTGGCCTCGGTGACGGTGAGGCCCGCGAGGGCGTATCCCGCCGCCGCCGCCGTGCGCAGCTCGCCGGTGAGCATCGCGGTGGCGATGCCGCGGCGGCGGTGCGTGGGGGCGACGGTCACGGCACTGATCGACCAGAGCGGGGTGGTGCGCCCGGGCGACACCGTCAGCTCGCTGACCCACGAATCGATCGTGGCCACGGGGGCATCGGGCTGCTCGCCGGCGCGGTCGAACACGCCCGTGAGCCGCCGGGTCCGCAGCGCCGTCCGGGCGGTCTCGATCTGTTCGGGCGTGGGTTCCTCACCGAGGAACCCGCGCGTGACCGAGGTCAGAAACGACGGGAAGCCGTCGCCGTCGGCGTCGACGAGGGCGTACTCGAGGCCGGTCCGGGCCAGCGCCGCCGAGGATTCGGCATCCAGGGGAAGGGTCGAGGTGTGCGAGGGGGCCATGGACCCCAGCCTACGGACGCGCGTGCCCCGCGCGAGCGACCATCAGTGCGTCGCCTGGACCGACCGCAACCGTGCGAGCACCTGATCGCGCAGCTCATCCGGGGCCGTCTCCTTGCACGCGCGCGCCACGACCTCGGTCAGCGTGCGCGCGATGAGCGCCTCGTCCTGGCATCCGGGGCAGTTCTCGAGGTGCTCGCGGATGTCGTTGTGCTCCGTCTTGCACACCTCGTTGCGAAGGTACTCCTCCAGATCACGCCGAGCCTTGTCGCAGCCGCAGTCGCTCATTTCTTCACTCCCGTCGCGGCCTGAATGCCGCGCTCCTTCGCGTAGTCCGACAGCAGGTCACGCAGCAGCCGCCTGCCGCGGTGCAGGCGGCTCATGACCGTGCCGATCGGGGTCTTCATGATGTCGGCGATCTCCTGGTAGGCGAAGCCCTCGACGTCGGCGAGGTACACCGCCAGCCGGAAATCTTCGGGGATCGACTGCAGCGCGTCCTTCACGACGGACGCGGGCATGTGGTCGATCGCTTCGGCCTCGGCCGAACGGGCGCTCGTGGCCGTGGTGGACTCGGCCCCGCCGAGCTGCCAGTCCTCGAGGTCGTCGATGGCGCTCTGATACGGCTCGCGCTGCTTCTTGCGGTACGTGTTGATGTACGTGTTCGTCAGAATGCGGTAGAGCCACGCCTTGAGGTTGGTGCCCTGCGTGAACGTCGACCAGGAGCCGAAGGCCTTGACGAAGGTCTCCTGCACGAGATCGGCCGCGTCGGCCGGGTTGCGCGTCATGCGCATCGCCGCCGCATAGAGCTGGTCCATGAAGGGCAGCGCCTGCTCTTCGAACTGCGCGCGAGGCTCCGTCGCATCTGCCGTGTCGTCCATCAACGGCAAGTCTACGTCGGGCGCCTGTTCGACCCGGAGCGGCCGTGGACGCTGGAGAAGTGCGGTCACGTGTCATCCCCCTTTCAGTAGGGTAGAAACCGATGAGCGACCACGGGTATTCCCCTCTTTCCGCGACCGCCGCGCCGCGCGGCGACTGGGCCGCGCCCGTCGCCGGAACCCCGGTGGATGCCACCGTCACCGTGCCCGGATCCAAGTCCCTCACCAACCGCGAACTCGTGCTGGCCGCCCTCGCCGACGGTCCGGGGATGCTGCACGCGCCCCTGCACTCCGACGATTCCGCGCGCATGGTCGAGGCGCTGCGCACACTCGGCGTCGGCATCGAGGAGATCGACGAGGGCTCCCCGTTCGGGCCGGATCTGCTGGTGACCCCGCCGGCGTCGTTCCGGGGCGGAACGACCGTCGACTGCGGCCAGGCCGGCACCGTCATGCGCTTCGTCACCCCGGTCGCCGGCTTCGCACGCGGGGACATCCTCGTCACGGCTCACGAGAGCGCGCTGCACCGCCCGATGGGGGCCATGGTCTCGGCTCTGCGGGAGGTGGGCGTCGACATCGACGACGGCGGGCGCTGGACACTCCCCTTCACGGTGCGCGGTCACGGCCACGTGCGCGGCGGCGAGGTCGAGATCGACGCCAGCCAGTCGAGCCAGTTCGTCTCCGGACTGCTGCTCGCGGCCCCGCGCTTCGACGTCGGGCTGCACCTTCGCCACGTCGGGTCGCGCCTGCCGAGCATCCCGCACATCGACATGACGGTCGAGGCACTGGCCCACCGGGGCGTGCACGTCGAGCGCCCCGCTCCGGGCGAGTGGATCGTGCCGGCCGGCCCGATCCGCGCCAAGGACATCGCCATCGAGCCCGATCTGTCCAACGCGGCGCCGTTCCTGGCGGCCGCCATGGTCACCGGCGGAACCGTGTCGGTCACGGGGTGGCCGGCGCACAGCACCCAGCCGGGAGCGCTGCTGCCCGAGATCCTCGGCGAGATGGGCGCGCGCGTCCACCGCCGCGGCGGCACGCTCACCGTGTCCGCGGGCGACGGCATCTACGGCGCCGAACTCGACCTGTCGGCGGCGGGGGAACTGGCACCGACCATCTTCGGCCTCGCGGCATTCGCCGACGGTCCGACCACGCTGCACGGCATCGGACACATCCGCGGCCACGAGACCGACCGCATCGCCGCCCTCGTCGGCAACCTCCGCTCGATCGGCGGAGAGGCTCACGAGCTCGAGGACGGCATCCGCATCGCCCCCACCGCGCTGCGCGGCGGGGAATGGAAGGCGCACCACGATCACCGCATGGCGACGACGGGCGCTCTCATCGGGCTCCGCGTGCCGGGCATCGTCATCGACGACATCGGCACCACCGCGAAGACCCTGCCGCAGTTCGCGGCCCTGTGGCAGACGATGCTGGGCACGGATGCCTCGGACTGACGCGTGAGCTGGCTCGACGACGGGGCCGACGACGACGAGCTCGAGTTCGACGAGTCGTCGGTCCGAGTCCGCCCGAATCCGAAAGCCAATCGGCCCCGCACCAAGCGCCGCCCCGCGCACGCCGACGCGCAGATCGCGCACGTCCTGGGCGTCGATCGCGGCCGCTACACGGTGCTGGTGGACGAGGACGGCCCGGAGGAACGCCGCGTCCTCGCGACCCGGGCGCGCGAGCTGCGCAAGCAGCCGATCGTCAACGGCGACCGGGCGCGCGTCGTGGGCGACCTGTCCGGGGCGGAGGGCACGCTCGGCCGCATCGTCGGCATCGAGGAGCGCACCTCGCTGCTCCGGCGCAGCGCCGACGACACCGACCAGGTCGAGCGCGTCATCGTGGCCAACGCCGACCAGATGCTGATCGTCGTCGCCGCAGCCGACCCCGAACCCCGCGAGCGACTCGTCGACCGGTACCTCGTCGCGGCGCTGGATGCCGGCATCCGTCCGTTGCTGGTCGTCACGAAGACAGACCTCGCCGACCCGAGCGAGTTCCTGTCGCACTTCGAGGGCGTCGATCTGCGCGTGTTCCGGAGTGGACACGAGGACATGCCGCTCGAGCGGATCGGCGCCGCCCTCGCGGGGCACTCGACGGTGTTCGTCGGTCACTCGGGCGTGGGGAAGTCCACGCTGGTCAACGCCCTCACCGGCTCGGAACGCGCGATCGGGCACGTCAACGAGGTCACGGGGCGCGGACGGCACACCTCGTCATCGGCGGTGTCGCTGCGCTACCGCGGACCGGCCGGGTCGGGCTGGGTCATCGACACCCCCGGTGTCCGCTCGTTCGGGCTCGGGCACGTCGATCCCGCGAACGTCCTCGCCGCCTTCACCGACCTCGCCGAGATCGCGGAAGAGTGCCCGCGCGGGTGCACGCACCTCCCGGATGCCCCCGACTGCGCGATCATCGAGGCCGTGGCATCCGGTCGGCTCGGGCCGGGCGCCGCGGCCCGCCTGGATTCGCTGCAACGGCTGCTCACGACGTTCCGGGCGATCGAGCGTTCTAGGCTGGAGGGGTGACGACCCTCGACGCCGGCCAGGCCGCTCCCGATTTCACCCTGCTCGACCAGGACGAGCACCCCGTCTCGCTCGGCGACTTCCGCGGTCGCCGCGTGATCGTCTACTTCTACCCCGCGGCGCAGACGCCCGGGTGCACCACGCAGGCGTGCGACTTCCGCGACAGCCTCGCGTCGTTGCAGGGGGCGGGGTACACCGTGCTCGGCGTCTCGCGCGACACCCCCGAGAAGCTGCGCGCGTTCCGTGACAGCGACGGCCTGACGTTCCCGCTGCTGAGCGACCCCGATCACGTCGTGCATGAGGCGTACGGCGCCTGGGGTGAGAAGCAGAACTACGGCAAGACCGTCACCGGCGTACTGCGCTCGACCTTCGTGATCGACGAAGAGGGCCGCATCGTCGAGGCGCAATACAACGTCAAGGCCACAGGCCACGTCGCGCGCCTGCGCAAGGCGCTCGGTCTCGCCACCGCCTGACCCGATTCGCGCGACGCTCAGGCGTCGTCGCGGCGACGCGGTGCGGCCGCGCGCACGGCGAGGACCAGCAGGATCAGGCCCACGACCGCCGGCGCCGCGATGAGCAGTGCCGTCTGGGGCGCTGCCCACTCCCCCGTCACCGCGCCGAGTGCCACCGACAGGATCAGCAACTGCGTGACGATGCCGCCCGACCGCCCGGCGGACACATCGCGCGCCGTGGCGACGGCGAATGCTCCGATCGCCGCGGCTCCGATCACGGTCAGGACGATCAGCGCGATCGAGCTGACGAGGGAGTCGGTATCGCCGCCGATGAGCGCGACCACCTGCCATCCGGCGAGCGCCACCACGCCGAGCGCCTCGAGTCCGAGGACGAATGCGGCCAGAAGACGAACCGGCATGACCCAAGTCCTTCCCGACGAGTGTTTCCCCAGCGTTGCAACCTGGAAACCTGCCGGTTACCTCTTGATCGGCCGGAAGCGCTGTGGGAGCATGGAAAAAGCCGTGTGCTCCCACAGCGACGTGGGGCGAGCAATCGCTCGCGTATCCCACCAGGGTACCGGACCCGAACCCCGGTGCCCGCCAACGAATATTTCTTTGCACTGAGGAGCACCCCTATGGATTGGCGCGACAAAGCAGCCTGCCTGACCGTCGACCCCGAACTGTTCTTCCCCGTGGGCAACACCGGCCCCGCGGTCGACCAGATCGAGAAGGCGAAGTCGGTCTGCGCGCGCTGCACCGTCACCGAGGTCTGCCTGCAGTACGCTCTCGAGTCCGGCCAGGACTCGGGCGTGTGGGGTGGCCTGTCCGAGGACGAGCGCCGGGCCCTGAAGCGCCGCGCCGCGCGCGCCCGCCGCGCCTCCTGACGACGCACCGCCGGCGAGAAGCCCATCCCTCCGGGGATGGGCTTCTCCCGTTTCCGGGCCCGGGTCGCCGACCCGGCGCCGACTCAGGCGTTGACGCGGTCGATGTAGCGCAGCGGGATCTCGATCGTGACCTCGGTGCCGTTGCCCATCAGCGTGTGCCAGTCGATCGTCCCGCCCAGTTCGCCCTGGATCAGCGTCCGCACGATCTGCGTGCCGAGACCCCGGCCGACCTGCCCCTCGGGGAGCCCCACGCCGGTGTCGCGCACGCGCACCTCGAGCATCTCGTCGCCGCGCTCGGCCGAGATCTCGACGTCGCCCTCTTGACCGGCGAGGCCGTGCTCGACGGCGTTGGTCACCAGCTCGGTGAGCGCCAGCGCCAGCGGCGTGGCGTACTCGCTCGGGAGCGTGCCGAAGCGGCCGGTGCTCCGCGTGCGTGCTCGGGTGTTGGGGGCGGCGGCGACCTCGGCGACGAGCTTGAGCACGCGTGCGAAGACGTCGTCGAAGTCGACGTTCTGCGCGAGGCCCTCCGACAGGGTGTCGTGGACCACCGCGATCGCCGACACGCGCCGCATCGCCTGCGTCAAGGCGTCCCGGGCTTCGTCGGAGTGCGTGCGGCGCGCCTGGATCCGCAGGAGGGATGCCACGGTCTGGAGGTTGTTCTTGACGCGGTGGTGGATCTCGCGGATCGTCGCGTCCTTGGTGATGAGCTCCTGCTCCTGGTGACGGATCTCGGTCACATCGCGGCTCAGGACGATCGCGCCGATGCGCGTACCGCGGTCGCGCAGCGGGATCGTCCGCAGCGACACCTGGACGCCGCGGGCCTCGATGTCGGCGCGCCACGGGGCGCGCCCGGTCACCACGATGGGAAGCGACTCGTCCACGTCCTGCCGCTTGGCGGGGAGGATCCGTTCGGTGACCTCGGCGAGGGACTCCCCCTCGAGCTCGTCGTCGAATCCCATGCGGTTGAAGGCCGAGAGCGCGTTCGGGCTCGCGAACGTGGTGATGCCGTCGACGTCCAAGCGGATGAGACCGTCGGAGGCGCGAGGCGCGCCTCGGCGCGGTGACGTCGGGGCCTTCAGGTCGGGGAACTCGCCCGAGGAGATCATGCCGAACAGATCGTCCGCACAGTCGTTGAAGGTGATCTGCTGTCGCGACGGCGTGCGCGTCTCCCCCAGGTTCGTGTGGCGCGTCAGAACGCCCACGGTCACCTCGGCCTGCCCGTCGCGGGCGAGGGTGCGCACGATCGGAACCGCTCGCACACGCGTCGGCGTCTCTTCGAACCAATCCGGGGATGCCGAATCGACGATGCGTCCGCTCTGGAACGCCTCGCGTACCTGCGTCCGCCATTGCGGTCGCACGCGGTCGCCGACGATGTCGCGGTAGAACAGGGTCGCGGCTCCGCCGGGTCGGGTGTGTGCGACCGCGACGAACGAGTCATCCGGCGTCGGAACCCAGATCACGATGTCCGCGAAAGCGAGATCCGCCAGCAGCTGACCGTCGCCGGCCAGTCGGTGCAGCCACTCGACATCGGCCTCGCTGGAGCGGCCCTGGGCGTAGACGAGTTCGCTGAGTGTCGACACCCTCTCACCCTACGGGCACCGGGTCCGGCGGGAACGCCGCTGCCCCGGGTGCGGGCACCCGGGGCAGCGACGATCGATGCTCAGGCCTGCGTCACGCCCACCACGTAGGTGGCCTGCGACGAGCCGTACGCGACGGCACCCGTGGTGGTACCGAAGGCACGCACCAGCACGATCGCGTTGGCGACGCCACCGACGATCGGCACGCTGGCGATCGTCGAGGTGACGAAGCCGTCCGCGTCGGGGTCGAACTCCAGCACGGCGGTGTTCGTGAGGCTCACCGTCACGACCGTCCCGTCATCGAGCGGGGTGCCGCCCTCCGTGACGTCGATCGACAGCGGGAACGAGTCGCCCACCTCGACCTCGGAGATGTCGTAGGCGCTGGCCGCGAGAGCCCCGGAGGCGGATGCCGAGGGCGCCGCGACCGCGACCGCGACGACCGGCACGCTCCAGGCGAGGGCCGTGGTGAAGGAGCGTCGCGTGACGCCCTGCGTGGGAATGGTGTTGTCCATGATCAGGTGTTCCGTTCTGAGAGGGAGTCGGTACCGGGCGGCGCTCAACGCGTCGCCGTGTAGGGCAGCGCGACGGTGTTCGCACCCGCGGCGCCGGTGATCTCGAGCGTCGCCGAGCCCGAGGGGAGCGACGCCAGCGCCGTCTTGAAGACAGCCTCGGTCGACGCTCCGGGAGCGAGCGACGCGACGGTCTTCGAGCCGTAGGCGGTCTTGATCTTGACGGCGACCGTCTCGGTCGAGGTGTTGGTCACCGCGACCGTGAGGCGCGCCTTGCCGCTGACGACGGCGGCCGTGGCCGAACCGTCGACGGTCAGCACCGGAGCCTTCGCCACGACCGTGATCGTGGGGAGAGAGACCTCGGTCGCCAGCGCGGCGTCGGCCGTGACCTCCACGGCACCCGCCGCGGAGGTGGTCACCGACGGGGCGGTGGCGAGACCGAGAGCGTCGGAGGTGACGCGCACGCTCGTCTTGCCGCCCGCGAAGGTGCCCGGGCCCGAGACCTCGAAGGTCACGACGACCCCCGACATGGCGTGTCCGCCCGCGTCCGCGACGGTCACGGCACCGGGAGCAACGGTGTCGCCCACCGTGGCGGTGCGAGCCGTGCCACGCGCGGTCAGAACCGGCGGCTCGGCGACATCGACCGACGCCAGCGACGTCGAGGCGACGGCCGAGACGTTACCGGCCTTGTCCGTGGCGCGAGCCTCGACCGAGTGGCCCTTGTCGTCGAGCACGAGCGCCGCGTCGTAGGCCGTCCAGGCCCCGCCGTCGAGACGGTACTCGACCGAGGAGACGCCCGAACCGGTGTCGGTTGCGGACACGGTGACCGTGCGACCGCTCACCGACAGGCTCACCCGCGGGGCGTCGCGGTCGACCGCGACGCTCACGGGGATGCGCACGACCGTTCCGCTCGGCTGCGCCCGCACGACGATCTCGCTGGCGGCCACGGCATCCGTGGGCACCGTCAGGGAGAGGTTCGCCGAACCGCCCGACACCGTCACCGGCGCGAACGTCGCGGAGCTGCCGGTCCACTCGACCGTCGCCGTGGTGTTGACGGGGCTGCCCTTGGACGTCAGGTCGAGACCCGAGACCGCGAGCGAGAGCGACGAGGTGGCCGTGACGGGAGCCGTGGGGGCACCCGTGACCTGGACCGACCGTCGGGCGAAGTCGGGCGCGAGACCCGGGTTGGCCTTCAGGTAGTCGATCCAGGCGTCGCGGTCGATCAGACCCGAGTCCTTCGTGCCGGTGCCCTGCGTGAAGATGCGGAAGTTGTCGCCGCCCTGCACGAGGAAGCTGAAGGAGCCGATCCGGTAGGACGTGGACGGGTCGATCGGCGCTCCGTCGACCGTGATCGAGGTGATCCGGTCGCCGGCCGCGCGGGTGGCGTCGAACGTGTAGGCGACGTTCTTCGACAGGCCGAGCTTGAGGAACGGGCGCGAAGGCACCGTGCCGTCGGGGTTGGTCTGCCACTGCTGCTCGAGAAGCGTCTTGAACTGGGCGCCCGTGAGCGACGTCGTCCAGAGGTTGTTCACGAACGGCAGGACCGCGTTGGCCTCGGAGTAGGAGATCACGCCGTCGGGAGCGTAGAGCAGATCCGCGCGAAGACCGCCCGGGTTCACGACACCGATCTGCGCCCCACCGCGCTCCGCAGAGCTGAGGCTGGTCACCAGGGAGTCCGCGACGAGGTTGCCGAGGGTGGACTCCTTGGAGCGATCGTCGCGCGAGCCGCCGGTGTACACGCCGTTGGTGTACGACCCACCGGCGTACGCCGTGGTGATGTCGTTCGTCACCGACCCGACCGGCTGGTTGCCGATCTGGGCGGCGGCGGCCAGAGCCGCGTCCGTGATGGTCTTGACCTGCGCGACGCGCGGGTACGTGGCGACGAGCGTGCTCGTCGTCGTCGTGGTGCGCGCGACGTTCTTACCCGTGTACGACAGGACGTCACCCGTGGTGTCCGACACCGTCAGGACGACGTTGCCGATGTTCTCGCCGTAGTTGCCCGTCTGGATGACGGGGCGGGTGCGGCCGTCGGTGGCACCGGGGATCGGAGCGTCCCACGCGTACGTCTTGTGGGTGTGCCCGGTGAAGATCGCGTCGACCTGCGCCGAGGTCTCCGTCACGATCTCGGCGAACGGACCGCCAGCGGCGATCTCCTGCTCGAGGGTCGCACCGTCAGGAGTGCCGGCACCGGCGCCTTCGTGGTAGGCCGCGACGATGATGTCGGCCTCACCGTTGGCGGGGTTGCCGTCCGTGAGCTGCGCCGCGACGCGGTTGGTCGCCTCGACCGGGTCGCCGAAGTCCAGGCCGCTGATGCCGCCGGGAGAGACGAGCGCCGGGGTCTCCTGCGTGACCGTGCCGATGACACCGACCCGCAGACCCGCCACCGTGGTGATGGCGTACTCCGGCAGGGCCGGCGTGGTCGTCCCCTTCTGATAGACGTTGGCGCCGAGGTAGGCGAACTTCGCGTTCGGGCCGGACCCGACCACGCGGTTCACGAGGTCGTCGAAACCGCGGTCGAGCTCGTGGTTGCCGATGGCCGAGGCCTTCAGGTCGAGCGCGTTCAGCACATCGATCGTGGGCTGGTCGTCCTGCGACGCGGACGCGAACGGCGAGGCGCCGATGTTGTCACCGCTGGACAGGAACAGGGTGTTGGCCTCGCCGTACTGTGCACGGAGCTGCTCGACCGTGCCGGCGAACTGCGGGGTGTTGGCGTCGATACGACCGTGGAAGTCGTTGATGTCGACGAGGTTCACCGTCGCGGTCGGGGTGAGGTCGACGCCCACGAGCACCGGGTCGTGGTCGCTGGAGCGGAACGCCGAGGTGTCGTAGAAGTTCGTGGCGTTGTAGTTGTAACGGCTGTACTCCAGGGCGATGGACTCACCGGAGTTGATGTTCCAGACGTCGGCACCGCGCACGCGCTGGTTCGCGGCCTGCGAGGCGAAGACGTGGTCGAGGGAGCCGCTCTGGCCGCTGAAGGAGTAGGAGTACTTGCCCGACTTCGAGCCCTGGTCGATGTAACCGGCATCGGTGAGGACCTTGATCGGGTCCTCCTTCGAGTAGGCGTTGAAGTCACCCATGAGGAACACGCGGTCGGTTCCCCACTCGCTCTTCAGGCCGTTCGCGAACGAGACCAGGTCGCCCGCCTGCGCGACACGCGAGGCGTTGGACGCCCCCTGGCCGTCACCCTGGTCGGCGTCGACCCCCGAACCCGACCCCTTCGACTTGAAGTGGTTGGCGATGGCGATGAACTCCGAGTCGTCGCCCTTGCCGACGAGACCGAACTTCTGCGCGAGCGGACGACGCGCGTTGGCGAAGGCCGAACCTGTGGTCAGGATCCGCGAGTCGCCCTCGGTGCGAACCGTCGCCTTCTTGTAGATGAAGGCGGTGCGGATGACGTCCTCCGACGCGGGCAGTGCCGACGGGGATGCCACGAAGGCCCAGACGTCGCTGCCGGCGGCGGTGTTGAGCGCGGCCGTGAGCGTGCTGAGGGCGGAGTCGCGGTTCTTGCCGAAGGCCGCCGAGTTCTCGATCTCCTCGAGGCTCACGACGTCGGCGTCGAGGGTGGTGATCGCCGTGACGATCTTGTCCTGCTGACGCTTGAGGTTCGTGGCGTTGGCGGCGCCGCGCGCGTCGCAGCCGGTGTTCACCGTGATGGGGGCGCCGGCGCGGTCGGTGTAGTACGAGCAGCCGGAGAGGCTGTCACCGGTCGTGGTGAAGTAGTTCAGCACGTTGAACGTCGCGACCTTGATGTCGCCACCGACGGCGGCGGGGGCCGGCTGACGCACGTTCGAGAACGTCGCCGGGGACACCGAGGCGTCGTTGTCGACGGTCAGCTGCGTCGTCGGCTGGAGCTTCCAGACGTTGTTGCGGTAATCCATCACGACGGGGCGGGTGAACGTCACGGCAGCACCCACGGACACCGTCTTGGTGCTGAGGTACGGCAGCGGGATGGCCTTGTTGGTCGCGCTGCCGAGGAAGTTGATCGACGCACCGTCGTCCAGCACGATGCCGCGGGCGGTGTTGTCCGCCACCGCGGCGGTGTACTCCGCCGTTCCAGGACGCGCGATCTCGGTCGGGGTGATCAGCGGCTTGGTCCCGCTGGCCAGGCCGATCTCGGCGTACTGGTTGGTCGAGTAGGTGTTGCTGACGGTGTAGTCGCCCTGCGGAGCGACGAGCATGCCCTCGAGCGACTCGCGCTGCGCCGCATCGCGCGGAACGGCGACGGTGGCGGCGGCCGCGGTACCGGTGCCGACCTTGCTCAGGCCGGTCGAGCCGACGGTGAGCTGGGTGAGCCCGAAGTACTCGCTGACGGTTCCCGTGACCTGCACGAGGTCACCGACGGCGACCTGACCGACGGTGGTGGGCGAGTAGACGAACACCGCGTCGGAGGCCGTGTGGGTGGCGAAGTCGATTGCTCCACCGGTGTTCTCGGTCTGCACGTAGTAGCCGGCGAACCCACCCGACGGGTAGGCCGCGGTCACGACGCCGCGCGTCGTGACGGTCTGACCGCTCAGGGGCGAGGAATCACCGGTGCCCTGGATGGTGGCGATGGGCGTGACCGATCCTGCCGGCGTGGTCGGGGAGGGGCTCGGCGACGGCGACGTCGTGGGGGAGGTCGACGGCGACGTCGACGGGGAGGGCGAGGGCGACGGCGAGGATGCCGACGAGTTCTGCGGCGTGATCGACGCGGGGTGCGTGAAGTCGGAGCGGTTGTCGTCGGTGTCGACGAAGGTCGTGCGCGCGAGCGAGTTCGGCGTGTCGTTGCCGCCGGTCACGGGGACGACGCGGCCCTCGTACGTGTTCGAGGAACCGTAGCCGATCAGGTCGGCGATGTTCGACTGGCCGGTGACGCTTCCGGTCGGCGCGGTGATCGCGGTGGTGGTCTTGGCGAGGAAGAGGGTCCCGGTCGTGCCCGAGGGAGAGACCTTGCCCGCGAGGTCGAGGTCGGGGGTGGGCAGCGCCGCACCGGTGGATCCGTTGCCGTTGATCTGGATGAGGAAGTACGAGCGTGCCTTGATGGTGCCGCTGAGGGCGGCCGTCCCGCTGGAGGCGCCCGTGCCGCTGGCCGAGCGGTACTGCAGCGACCAGCTCGACAGGTCGACGTCGGTTCCGCCCGCGTTGTAGAGCTCGACGAACTTCTTCGAGTAGGCGGCGTTGGCGCTTCCGCCCTTGAGGTAGGCCTCGTTGATGACGACCCCGGTGCCCAGGGTGTCGGCTTGGGCTGGGGCGACGGCCGCCAGGGGGATGAGCGCGCCGACGATGACGGCGGCGAGGGCGCTGGACAGCGCCGACATGGACAGGGGGCGCGCGGACATACGAATCTCCTTGGTAGGCGTGGGGAATCAGCCGTGACGGTACGGATCCACCCCCACGGGGCGCGGATCGCGAGGTTGACGACGGGCAAACAGTGGCGCTCGCCTCGGTGTCGCCGGAAGCGCGCGCCGCGTCGCATCGGACCACGGGCGCGGGTCTACGGGTGAGAATTCCGGGTGAAGCGGTCGTCCCGGCAACTCGGGGGACATAATGATCGCGTGACCGCGCCGTCGTCACCCCCAGACCGGTTCGCTCCCCCGGCATCCGTCGCACGGATGCTGGGGATCGACGTCGCCTGCGTCCTCGCACTCGTGACGGAAGGCCGCATCCGTGGCATCCGCGTCGGGGATGCCGGGCTCTGGCGCATCGACCTCGCCGGCGTGGAGCACTACCTCGACGATCAGGCCGAAATCACGCGCCGCGCGGCGCTGTGGCAGCAGTCGCAGGCCGCCAGTTTCCCCGAGCTCTGGGGCCACGGCGACGTCCGTCACCCCGACTGAGATTCGCCCGCGCCTCACCCGCGCGTCGTCGACGCCGATCGATCGCACCGCGGTGGTTTCACCGGCGCGGCCCGTTCTACGGTCGTGCCACAGTCCCCCCGGCACTCACGAGATCCACGGAAGTCCCCCATGTCCGCTCCCCTCCCCCGCAGTTCGGAACGCGGCTCCGCCGTCGTGCGATCGGACGCGTTCTTCGCCCCGCAGCGCACCTCCTCCGAGGAGCTCCCGTCGGCGGAGACCTTCGTCCGCAATGTCGTACGGGGCGTCCTCGAGGTGTTCGCCGGCGTTCGCGAAGCGGAGCAACTGGCGCGATGGACGACCGAAGACGTCTATCGCGCCGTGGTCGTGCGCGCCGGGCTCGCCGCTCGCGCCCGCAGCGCCCGCCGCATGCCGGCACGCCGCGACGTGCACGAGATCGGCTCGGTGCACCTGTCCTCACCCGCGGATGGCGTCGTCGAGGCGACCGTGATCGCGGCGGCTCGCACGCGCACGCGGGCGATCGCCCTCCGGATCGAGGGTCTCGACGGCCGCTGGCGCGTCACCGCCCTCGCGCTGCTGTGACGCCCGTCAGGGCCGCCAGGACGCCAGGAAGTTGCCCAGCCGTTCGATGGCATCCGAGATCACCCGGGCCTCGGGGAGCGTCACGATGCGCACGTGGTCGGTCGTGGGCCAGTTGAAACCCGATCCCTGCACGATCAGCACGTGCTCGGCGACGAGGAAGTCGCGCACGAACTGCGCGTCATCCGGGATCTCGTACATCTCCGGGTCGAACCGGGGGAACGCGTACAGCGCACCCCGCGGCAGCACGCACGAGACGCCCGGGATGGCTTCGAGCCCCTGCCACGCGGCGTCCCGTTGCTCGTGCAGCCGCCCGGTCGGCGCGATCAGCGCGTCGATCGACTGCACACCCGACAGCGCCGCCTGCACCGCGAACTGCGCCGGCACGTTCGGGCACAACCGCGTGGATGCCAGCAGGTTGATGCCCTGCAGGAACCCCCCCGCGTGGTCCTTCGGGCCCGTGATGACGAGCCACCCCGACCGATACCCCGCGACCCGGTAGGTCTTGGACAGGCCGTTGAACGTCAGCACCAACAGGTCCGGCGCGACCGTCGCCATCGGAATGTGCACCGCGTCGTCGAACACGATGCGGTCGTAGATCTCATCCGCCAGCACCAGCAGGGAATGCTCGCGGGCGATCGCGGCGATGCCCTCGAGCACCTCCCGTGAATACACCGCACCGGTGGGATTGTTCGGGTTGATCACGACGATGGCCTTCGTCCGCGGCGTGATCTTCGACCGGATGTCCTCGAGATCGGGCTGCCACTCCCGCGACTCGTCGGACAGGTAGTGCACCGGAGTTCCACCGCCGAGGCTCGTCATCGCCGTCCACAGCGGATAGTCCGGCGCGGGGATCAACACCTCGTCGCCCTCGTCGAGGAGCGCCTGCATCGTCATAGTGATCAGCTCGGACACCCCGTTGCCGAGATAGACGTGATCGGGGTCGACGTGGGGGAAACCGGGCTCCTGCTCGTAGCGGGACACGACCGCGCGCCGCGCCGACAGGATGCCGCGGCTGTCGCTGTACCCGTGCGCGTGGGGCACCGAGGCGATCATGTCGCGCACGATCTGGTGCGGCGCCTCGAACCCGAAGATCGCCGGGTTGCCCGTGTTGAGCTTGAGGATCGAGTGCCCCTCGGCCTCGAGTCGATCGGCCTCGACGAGAGCCTCCCCCCGGATCTCGTAGAGGACGTCCTTCAACTTCGAGGACTGATCGAGGGGGCGCAGCGGGCTCATCGCCTCAGGATATCCCCGGCACGAACCGGCCAATCGACCACGCGTGGACTGCCCGGAACCACGGATGCCGTGCCCCCGCGCGGCAGCGAGGACACGGCATCCGAGTGTCGAGAACTACTTCTTCTTGCCCGCGGCGCGGCGGTCGGCACGGTTGTTGGCGGCCGGCTCGGCAGCGACGGTGCGCTGACCGAAGGAACCGCGCGGGCCCGCGGGGGCGGCCTCGGCTGCGGGGGCGGCAGCCTGACCCGCCTGGCGCAGACGGTTGGTCGCCGCCTGCTGCACCTGACCGCGTTCGTTGCGCACCTCGACCTCGCCCGCGTCGTTCGCGGCGGAGTACTCGAGGCGCTGCGCTTCGACGGCCGCGGGCGCGAGACCCTTCGCTTCGACCTGAGCACCCTCGTCGCCCTCGCCCTTTCGGACTTCGACTTCGAGGTTGTAGAGGAAGCCGGCCGACTCCTCCTTGATCTGCCCCATCATCGACTGGAACATCTGGTAGCCCTCGCGCTGGTACTCGATGAGCGGGTCGCGCTGCGCCATGGCGCGCAGGCCGATGCCGTCCTTGAGGTAGTCCATCTCGTAGAGGTGCTCGCGCCAGCGGCGGTCGAGGACCTGGAGCACCACGCGGCGCTCGAGCTCGCGCAGCGCCGGAGCGCCGAGCGTCTGCTCGCGGTTCTCGTAGGCGATACGGGCGTCCGAGATGATCTCGCGCTTGAGTCCCTCGGGCGTGATGCGGCCCTTGGTGCCGCCGGCCTCCGCGACGACCTCGTCGATCGTGACGCTCACCGGGTACAGGGTCTTCAGCTCGGTCCACAGGGCGTCAAAATCCCACGACTCGGTGTGACCGCTGCCGGTGTGGTCGTCGATGATGGCCGTGATGGCATCCTCGATGAAGTGCTGGACGCGATCGGCGATGTCATCGCCCTGGAGCATGTGCCGACGATCGGCGTAGATCGCCTCGCGCTGACGGTTGAGGACGTCGTCGTACTTGAGGACGTTCTTGCGCATCTCGGCGTTGCGGGCCTCGACCTGCGACTGCGCGCTCTTGATCGCCCGCGAGACCAGGCCGGACTCGATCGCGACGTCGTCGGGGAAGTTCGTCCGCGCGAGGATGGCTTCGGCCGCACCCGACTGGAAGAGGCGCATCAGATCGTCGGTCAGCGACAGGTAGAAGCGGCTCTCGCCGGGGTCGCCCTGACGTCCCGAGCGACCGCGCAGCTGATTGTCGATGCGTCGCGACTCGTGGCGCTCGGTCCCGAGGACGTACAGCCCCCCGGCTTCGGTGACCTTGGCGGCCTCCCCGGCGACCGTGTCGCGCATGGCCGTGTAGACCGAGTCCCACTCGGCCTCGTAGGCATCGGGGGTCTCGACCGGGTCGAGGCCCTTCGCCTTCATCTCCTGCACGGCGAGGAACTCGGCGTTACCACCCAGCATGATGTCGGTACCGCGACCGGCCATGTTGGTGGCGACCGTGACGGCACCGAGGCGACCCGCGCGGGCGACGATCTCGGCCTCGCGAGCGTGGTTCTTCGCGTTGAGGACCTCGTGACGGACGCCCTTCTTCGACAGCAGCCGCGACAGGTACTCGCTCTTCTCGACGCTGGTCGTGCCGACGAGGACGGGCTGGCCCTTCTCGTGGCGCTCGGCGATGTCCTCCACGACCTGCGCGAACTTCGCCGTCTCGTTCTTGTACACGAGATCGGGCTGGTCCTTGCGGATCATGGGCTTGTTCGTCGGGATGGGAACCACGCCGAGCTTGTAGGTCGACATGAACTCGGCCGCCTCGGTCTCGGCCGTACCCGTCATGCCCGAGAGCTTGTCGTAGAGACGGAAGTAGTTCTGCAGGGTGACGGTGGCGAGGGTCTGGTTCTCGGCCTTGACCGGCACACCCTCCTTCGCCTCGATCGCCTGGTGGATGCCCTCGTTGTAGCGGCGCCCGACGAGGATGCGTCCGGTGTGCTCGTCGACGATCATGACCTCGTCGTTCATGACGACGTAGTCGGTGTCGCGCTTGAACAGCGCGATCGCCTTGATCGAGTTGTTGAGGAACGAGATGAGGGGCGTGTTCGCCGACTCGTACAGGTTGTCGATGCCGAGGTAGTCCTCGACCTTCTCGATACCGGGCTCGAGCACGCCGATGGTGCGCTTCTTCTCGTCGACTTCGTAGTCGACGCCGGCCTCGAGGGTGCGGGCGAGCTTGGCGAACTCGGTGAACCAGCGGTTGGCTTCGCCCGATGCCGGACCCGAGATGATCAACGGCGTGCGGGCCTCGTCGATGAGGATCGAGTCGACCTCGTCGACGATCGCGAAGAAGTGACCCCGCTGCACGAGGTCCTCCTTGCGCCACGCCATGTTGTCGCGGAGGTAGTCGAAGCCGAACTCGTTGTTCGTGCCGTAGCTGATGTCGGCCTCGTACTGCTCGCGGCGCACGTCGGGCGTCTGACCCGACACCACCGTGCCCGTGGTCATGCCGAGGGCGCGGTACACGCGCCCCATGAGCTCGGACTGGTAGGTCGCGAGGAAGTCGTTGACCGTGATGACGTGAACGCCCTTGCCCGCGATCGCGTTCAGATACGCCGGGAGGGCGGCGGTCAGGGTCTTGCCCTCACCGGTCTTCATCTCGGCGATGTTGCCGAGGTGAAGCGCGGCACCACCCATGACCTGCACGTCGTACGGCCGCTGGCCGAGCGTGCGCTTGGCAGCCTCGCGCACCGCGGCGAACGCCTCGGGCATGAGCTGGTCGAGGGTCTCGCCGGCTTCGTACCGGGCGCGCAGCTCCACGGTCTCGTTGCGCAGCTCTTCGTCGGTGAGCTGCTCGTAGTCCTCTTCGAGGGCACCGGTCGCCTTCACGACGCCCTGCAGTCTGCGGAGGATGCGCCCCTCTCCGGCGCGCAGCAGTTTCTCGAGCGGATTGGCCACGAAGCATCTCCATCTGTCGGGTGCGGCGCCCCCGTGGACACCGGCCTGCGCACAGGCATACACGCTCATGTTATCCGTGTTACCGCTTCGTGACCTGCGAGCCCCCTGGCTTTCGCCCGCGCTCTCGCGCCTCAAGCGAACACCCGGCTCGCGCGCACGTGCCCGGCTTAGGATCGAGCCATGGCCGGTTTCTGGGGTAAGAGGAAGCGCGAAGAGCAGGATGCCGCGGATGCCGATCTGGCACGCCGCGCCGAACTCGCCATCGTCGCGGCCGACGAGCGCGTGCGCCTGACCTCGGACGAGCTCGACTTCGCCCGGGCCGAGCTGGGCGACAAGGCGACGGAGGACCTCGCCGCGGCGCTGCAGTCGGTCAAGGTCCATCTCGCCGAGGCGTTCCAACTCCACCAGTTGAACCACGACGAGATCCCCGACACGAAGGACGAGCTGCGCACCCGCAATGCCCGGATCATCCAGCTCTCCCAATGGGCGGAGGATCTGCTCGAGGAGCGCACGCTGGTGCTGCAGCCGAAGATCGACGCCGTACGCCGAGCGCCCGAGACGCTCGCTCGCGTCCGCGCCGATCGCGACCGCCTCGCCGAACGCGTCCCCCACGCGCGCGAGATCGTCGAGCGCCTCGCGCAGCGGTACAGCCCGTCGGCGCTCCAACAGGTGGCCGGCAACCCCGAGGAGATCCAGCAGCTGCTCGACTTCGCCGTGCACACCGCCGGTGTCTCGGAGCGTCGGCGCGAAGCGGGTCAGCGCGAGCAGGCATCGGTGGCTCTCGAAGCGGCGACCGAAGCGGTGCGTCGCGCCGAATCCCTCCTGGATGCCGTCGACACCTTCGAGATCGAAGCCCTCCGCGCCGAATCGACCCTCGCGGCGGTGATCGACGACTCGCGCAGCGACCTGGTCGACGCCCGCCGCAGCCCGGCGACGCCGACGGTGCTCCAGGCCATGGCCACTCTCGAACGCGAACTCGGGGCGCTGCCGGCGGCCGGATCGCGCACCGACCCGTTCGCCGCCCTCTCCTCGCTCCGTCAGGCGAACGCCGACCTCGACCTCGCCCGCGAGCGCGCCGCGCGACCGGTGCCGTCGCAGGAACAGGTGGAACACGCGATCGACGACGTCGACCGCCAGCTCGCGGTCGCGCGCGGCCTCATCACCGGTCACCGCGGGTGGATCGGGGCCGACGCCCGCACGCGCTTCGTCGAGGCCGAGCGGTTGCGCGCCGGACTTCCCCTCGGTCCGATCGCCGACGACCAGCGCGAGACGGCCCTGGCCACCGCGCGCCGCGCCGGGGCCCTGGCATCCGAGTCCCTGCAGCTGGCCCAGCGCGACATCGAGCAGTCCCGGCCCGACGATTGGGGCGGCAACGGGTACGGACGCGGCGGCTACGGACGCGGGGGCGGCATGGGCGGCGGCAACATGGTGGGCGGCATGCTCGGTGGCCTCGTGATCGGCTCGCTCCTCGGCGACATCTTCGACGGCTGACGCGCCCCGGACGTGAGCGGGGCCCCTCCCGGAGGAGGGGCCCCGCTCACGTCGTCCATCAGGATGCGGCCGCGACCTCGGGCGAGGCCTGCGTGCCCAGGGCGATGACGCCGTAGTCCCACCCCTTGCGGCGGTACACGACGCTCGGGTGATCGGAGCGCGCGTCGATGAAGAGGAAGAAGTCGTGGCCGACGAGTTCCATCCGGTCGACGGCCTCTTCGACGGTCATCCACTCGGCATCGAACTGCTTCTGGCGGATGACGACGGGGCAGTACTCCTCTTCCTCGGCGGCCTCGGCCTGCACGGGCACCGACCCGGTCGCGACCGCGCGCAGGACATCGACCGACGCGGGCTCGACGTCGATGCCGGCGATTTCGCCCGTGCCCTTCTCGAACTTGGCACCGCGGGGGTGGTTGCGGGCATCGACGCGCTTCTGCTTGGCGCGCCGGACCTGCTCGGAGATCTTGTCGACGGCCAGATCCAGCGCGGCGAATTTGTCGGTGTCGGTCGCCTCCGCGCGAACCACGGGGCCCTTGCCGTCGAGAGTGAGCTCGACGGTGTCGTCCTCCATCCGACCGTTGCGATAGGAGCGGTGCGTCACCTTGACCTCGAGCGCGTTCGCGCGGGGCGCGAGGTGCTCGATGCGGCTGACCTTCTCTTCGACCACCGAGCGGAATCGATCGGTGATACCGACTCCCACGCCGACGATGCTGGTGTCCATCCGTGACCTCCTTGTTCCGGGTTCCGCCCGGTCTAAGGGCGGAACAGCCGTCGCCTTCAGTCCCTCCCACGGTAGTCGGATGGACACCGACCTGTCACGTGGCAATCACCTCCGATTCACGTGAGGATCCGCCACGCCCCGGCGTGTACGCGAGCGTGACGGCGATCACCTCGTGGGCACCGGCGGCACGCAGCACCCCGACCGCCTCGACGAGCGTGGCTCCCGTGGTGAGCACGTCGTCGATGACGATGACACGACCGGCTGTCGGCGAGCGCGCCACGAAAGCTCCCGCGACGTTCGCGCGACGGGCGGCGCGGTCGAGCCCGCGCTGATCGGCGGCGGCGCGGCCGACCCGCAGCAGCGGCCGGGGACGGGCGCCCGCTCGACGCGCGAGGAGGTCGACGGGGCGGTAGCCGCGCCGACGGACGGCCGCGCGCGAGGAGGGAACGGTCGTGATGGTCGCCCCCTCGGGCGACGCGGCCGCGAGCGCGGCGGCCAGCGCGGGGGCGAGCGCGGTGGCCAGACCTGTGCGCCCCTCCGCCTTGAGAGCGCGGATGACGCGGGCGGCGACACCGTCGAATTCGAGGGCGCTGACGACCTCGACGCCGGGCAGCAGGACCCGTCGGCGTAGTCGAGGTGCCAGCGCCGCGCGGCATCCGTCGCACAGGTCGACGTCCAGCGCGCCGCACCCCGCACAGGCGACCGGGAACCAGAACGCCACCGCACCCGCCAGGGCCGCGCGTGCGTCGCGTGCCCACGACACCGGGTCGGATGAAGCCATACGGGAACATTGCCGCGCGGTGCCGTGCGCGCGCGGGCCCACCCCGGCGATCCGGGGACGAGTCCGCGGATCCGACACCCCGGGAGGAGGGGTCAGGAGGTCGTGCCCTGCTGCCCCGCGAGCACGCGGATGTCGGTGGCGACCAGGGTCCACGAGCTTCCGCGACGACTGAACAGACGCCCCGTATCGTCGAGGACGCGCACGCTGGCGCTGCCGCCGGCGATCGCCTTCGCGTTCTCGGGGACCGGCCCCACCGTGCCGCGACCGCCGACGTTCAGTTCATCGAGGCGCGCCACGCCGTCGACGGACGTCAGCACCCCCACGGTGGTGTCGTCGAGCCAGGACAGGTCGAACGCGCCGGGCTCCGAGAACGACAGCACGTGCGGCGGACCCAGGCTGATCGCGGCGCCCTCTCGCACGATCCCCGCGAGCCACACCTCGCGAACGCCCGCGACGGTGACCACCGCGGCGATGCGCGTACCGTCGCGCGAGATCTGGAACGCCGCCACCTCGGAGGCATCCGGCCACGCGTTGCCGATGTCGCGCGGAACACCCTCGGGCGTGTACGCGCGCACCTGCGACGGTGCGGTGCGCGGAACGCTCCAGATCGCGCCGTCGGAATCGATGGAGGGGGCGACCAGCCCGGGCCGGTCATCCAGGAGGAAGGTCCTCCCGTCCGCGAGCGCGCTCGCCACGGTGCCCTGCTGCGTGAGCACGGCCGCGAGACTGCGGTCGGCCTCCAGTTCGATGCTCGTGGGGTCGAGCGTCTCCACCGCGTCCGAGAGCGTCGGGATCGCGTCCACGTTCTCGCCGCTGAGAACCCCAAAGGTGCCGTCCATCGTCAGGACCGCGGGCGAGGGGTCGACGCGCGTGACCTTGACCGGGAGCTCGGTCGCGGTGATCGGCGTGCCGTCGACGGTCATCTGCACCTCGCTGATGCCCGCGGTGACGAGGCTCCGGGTCAGCTGCGTCTGCATGCGGTCCAGCGTCGTCCGGTCGAGGCTCAGCGCCGCCTGCGGCAGCTGCACCTGCGCGACTCCGGTCGACGACAGCGTCACGGAGCGCCCGACCAGGGACAGTTCGTCGGGGAAGGCGTTCCGGACGGCACCGGCGAGCCACGAGCTCGGCTGGCCGTCGACGAGTGCGGTCGTGACCCGGCTGGCCACCAACGGCCGGGGGAACCAGCGCACGTCGGGGACGATGAAGCTGAACGTCGGATCGAAGTAGGCCACGGATGCCGCCTGGTAGACGGTCGGGAAGACCTCTTCGTAGAGCACGACGCCGTCGGGCGCCGATGTGATGCGCCATTGATCGTCGACGCGGGACAGCGCGAACGACAGGCTCTCGATCGCCCCGGTGACCGCCGGAGAGTAGGCCCCGTCGGCATCCACTCCGGCGACCGTGGACAGCTGCACGCTCACCGACGATCCGTCGGGGACGGCGGTCGCGCGGCGGTCGACGAGACGATCGATCGTGACGCGGGCGCGCGGGTCCCACTGGGTGCCCGGGGCGAGGAAGAGCTTGGCGGTGGCCCAGTCGTCGGCCGGGCCCGATCCCGCGCGGAGGAAGCCCTCGACGATCTCGGCGGGCGAGGCGTCGTCCTGCGGGCCGTCCGGCACGAACGCGAACTGCTGCGTCTCATCGCCCTCCGGGCCGCGACCGGGATTGACGTACCCGGTGGTGGGCAGGCCGGTACAGGCGGACAGGACCAGCACCAGGAGGAGGCCGAGCCCCGCGAGAGCGCGCTTCACGAGGTGGCCCTTCCGGTCCGTCCGAGCGAGATGGGCTGGGTCAGCCCCAGGGCCTCGAGCACGCCGCCCTGCTCGTCGTCCGGGACGAGAGGCAGGGGCGATCCGCCGAGCGGGCGACCGTCGCGCGGGAGCGTCAGCACGAAGTTCGAGCCGTGTCCGAGCTCCGACCACACCGCGAGCGTTCCGCCGTGCAGCCGCGCATCCCCGAGCGCGATCGAGAGGCCGAGTCCCGTTCCCCCGATCGTGCGCACGCGCGACGGATCGGCCCGCCAGAACCGGTCGAAGACGCGCTCCATGTCGTCGGCCCGCATGCCCAGACCGAAATCGCGGACGCTGAGGGCGACGGCATCCCGGTCGCTGTCGACGGAGACGACGATCGGACGCCCCTCCCCGTGCTCGATGGCGTTGCCGAGGAGATTCCGCACGATGCGGCGGACGCGACGCCCGTCCATGTCGATCGGGGTGTATCCCCCGGGTGCGACGAGGCGCACGTCGCTGCCGTGCTGGTGGGCGAGCTGCTCCATCGACGCGATGACGTCCTCGGCGAGATGCGCGAGGCTCGTGGGCTCGAGCTCGAGCTGCACCGACCCGGCGTCGTAGCGACTGATCTCGAGCAGGTCGGCCAGGAGGAGCTCGAACCGCTGCACCTGCGCGTGCAGGAGCTCGGCCGCGCGCGCGGTGGCCGGCTCGAACTCGCCGCGCTGGTCGTTGATCATGTCGGCGGCCAGCCGGATAGTGGTGAGCGGGGTGCGCAGTTCGTGGGAGACGTCGGACACGAACCGCTGCTGCACGAGCGAGAGGTCGGCGAGTTCTTTGATCTGCGACTCGATGCTGTCGGCCATGGCGTTGAACGATCGGTTCAGCGTCGCCAGCTCGTCCTCGCCGCGCACGGGCAGCCGCACCCCGAGGTCGCCCGCAGCGAGCTTCGCGCTCGTTTCCGCGGCATCCGCGATGGGAGTCGTCACCGACCGCAGCACCACCCAGGCGATGGCTCCGATGAGCACGACGAGCACGAGGCCGACGACCCACAGCAGCACCTGCACGAACGCGAGCGTCTGCGAGGCGCTCGTGAGGTCGTAGCCCATGTACAACTCGTAGTAGTCGACCCCGTCGTCGGCGGGGAAGCGCAGCTGATGACCGACCAGGATGCCGGGAACCTCGCGGCCCGCCTCGGCCGGGAGCGCGACGGACTGCCACCACTGCAGGTCGGGGTTGGACTGCACCTGAGTGCGCAGGGCGTCCGTGACGATCGCGGACTCGAACGCGGGCGAGATGAACGGCTGCGGTGCCAACGGCGACGGCGGGCCGATGCGGTAGAGGGCGATGAGGTCGCTCGAGGACTGCTGCGACAGGCGCGTGGCGAT
Organism: Microbacterium enclense; assembly: GCF_004022425.1. Taxonomy (GTDB): domain Bacteria; phylum Actinomycetota; class Actinomycetes; order Actinomycetales; family Microbacteriaceae; genus Microbacterium; species Microbacterium enclense_A. Next base: position 28,562 of record NZ_RBZY01000006.1, read on the forward strand.
CCCGTTCATCAGCGTCTGCGCCGCGGCGGGGTCGGTGGAGTCCACGGCCGCGTCGAGCGTCGCCTGTGCGGCGGCGGTCGCGCGCTGGGCTTCCAGGAGCACCTGGTCCTTCCGCGCAGTGAACAGCTCGTTTTGGATCACGAGGGCCATGGCCACGCACGTGACGAGGATCGTCGCGGCCGTCAGGGCGACCGTGATCACGATGGTGCGGAATCGCAACGACCGTCGCCACAGCGTGGCGAGACGGTCGCGGATGCCGCGCCAGTCCACCGGCTGCCTCATCCGTGGCATCGGGAGCGTGCGCACCGCGCCCGTCATGAGCGCCTCAAGCCACCGCGCCGGCGCGATACCCCACCCCGCGCACGGTGGTGACGATGCGCGGGTTGTCGGGATCGGCCTCGATCTTGGCCCGCAAGCGCTGCACGTGGACGTTCACGAGGCGGGTGTCGGCCTTGTAGTGGTAGCCCCACACCTGTTCGAGCAGCATCTCGCGCGAGAAGACCTGCTGCGGCTTCTCGGCCAGCGCGACGAGGAGCTCGAACTCCAACGGTGTGAGGGCGATCGGGGTGTCGCCGCGACGGACCTCGTGCGCGGCGACGTCGACGACGAGGTCGCCGATGCGCAGCGTCTCATCGACCGGGGCCTGCGCGGGCCGGAGGCGCGTGCGGATGCGGGCGACCAGTTCCTTGGGATTGAAAGGCTTGACGATGTAGTCGTCGGCTCCCGACTCGAGACCCTTCACGACGTCGGCGGTATCGGTTCGGGCCGTCAGCATGATGATCGGGATGCCGGATTCCGCGCGCACGCGCGTGCAGATCTCGATACCGTCCACGCCGGGCAGCATGAGGTCCAGAAGGATGAGATCGGGGCGCTCGGCGCGCCACGCGTCGACCGCTTGCGCACCGTCGGCGCAGAACACGGTGTCGAATCCTTCGGTGCGCAGCACGATGCCGATCATCTCGGCGAGCGCGGTGTCGTCGTCGACAACCAGGATCCGTGAAGTCATCGGGTGTACGTCTTCCGTCTCGGACCCGTTCGAGAACGGGCAACGCGCCGCGGGTGGGGCGCATCACCCCGAGCGTAGTCGACGCGTCGGGAAGGGAGCCGAGCGTGTCGGGCGTGTGTGACACGATGAAGGTCGAAGCCCACCGCCGAGGAGGCGCCACCGTGACCGCGTACCCCGCCTGGACGCCGGCCTCGCGCGCCGGCATCGTCCCCCTGCATCCGTACGGCTTCGGGACGATTCTCGGCCGCTCCTTCGTCGCCCTGCGCCACAACCCGCGGGTGCTCCTGGGTTTCGCGCTGGTCGTCCAGACCGTCGCCTACCTGATCGTCACCGCTGCGCTAGCCGCGGTGGCCGTCGCCAGCTTCGCCCGGCTCGACACGCTCGTGCCGGGCAGCGACGAGTTCGACGCGGTACTGACCGGGTCGGTCGCTCTCACCGGGGTCGCGGCGCTCGTTCTGGGTGCGCTCGCGGGAACCCTGAGCGTGCTGGTGCAAGCCGTGGTGGTCGCGGACGTCGCCGCCGCCGTGGTCGCGCAGAAGCCCACGTTGCGCGACGCGTGGCGTCACGTACGGCCCGTGTTCCTCCCGCTGCTCGGCTATGCGCTCCTCACCCTGCTGGCCGCGACGGTCGTGCTCGCGGTCCTGGGCGGGATCGCCGTCCTCGCGGGCCTGGCGCTCCTTCCCCTCGGGATCGTCCTCGGCGTGCTGTTCGCCCTCGGACTCATCCCGCTGTACCTGTGGCTGGCGACGAAGCTGTTCCTCGTCCCGTCGGCGATGATCCTCGAGGGCGTCGGCATCCGTCGCGCCATTGCTCGTTCCTGGGTGCTGACCCGGCGACGGTTCTGGTCGACGTTCGGCGTCATCGTCATCATCTCGCTCGCGTTCGGCTTCGTCGCGCAGGTCATCTCGTTCCCGCTCGGCCTGCTGTCGGGCGGGATCTCGACGATCGTCGCGCCGACCGGCGCCGACGACCCCAGTTCACTGGTCGCCTTCGTCGTCATCCAGCTCGCCGGGCAGATCGGCATCCTGCTCGTCCAGTGCATCGCCGTCGTCGTCCAGTCGACCTCGGCCGTCCTGGTCTACGTCGACGCGCGGATGCGGGTCGAGGGCCTCGACCACGACCTGGCGGCGTACGTTGAAGCCCGCGACGCCGGCGCCTCCGGGCTGCGCGATCCGTTCCGCGTGGGCGTCGGACGCACGTTCACCCCCGCGCCGGCGTGGCCCGCGCCCGGGTCGCCCGCGGCCACCGCCTCGGGGTGGCCCGCACCGCCCGCCCCCGGCGCGCCGCAGGCCGCCGCACCGCCGCAGGCCCCCGCGCCGCAGGCCCCCGGCGCGCCGCCGGCCGCCGCTCCGCCGGCATCCGCGTCACCGCCGACCGACCCGACCGCGTGGGCGGCGCCCGGCACGCCCCCGGGCTCGTGATGGGTGCTCTCCCGCTTCTGTCGAGCGCCGCGCCGCTGCTCCCCGACGCCGACGAGGCGCGGGAGTGGGCCGAGCGCGAACTCGCCGATCCGGTGTACCAGGCAGCCGAGCCGACCGCCTTCGACCGCGCGGCCCGTGCGGTACGCGAGTTCCTCGAGGGGTTGTTCTCCGCTCCCGTGTCGGGCGAGTGGGGCCCGTGGGCCTTCGTCGTGCTGGCGGTCCTCGCCATCGCGGCGGTCGTCGTGGGTCTGCTGATCTGGGGACGCCCCCGCCGGAGCGTGGCGGCCCGTCCCGCCGCCCGCGCCCTCTTCGACGACGACGACGGACGCTCCGCCGACGAACTCCGCGCCGGAGCCGTTGCGGCGGCCGACCGCGGCGACTGGGACGAAGCGATCGTGCTGCGGTTCCGTGCGTTCGCGCGCGGACTCACCGAACGCGGTATCGTCGACCCCCCGCCCGGTGCCACCGCCCGGGCCTTCGCGCGATCCGCAGGCGAGAGACTGCCCGCGCTCGGCGGTCCGGCGGCCGAGGGCGCCGCCGTCTTCGACGACGTCCGCTACCTCGGCCGTCCGGGCACCGGCGAGGCGTACGAGCGGGTCCGACGCCTCGACGACGACGCCGTGCGCTCCCGGCCCGCACCCACCGAGGCCGCGGTGGCAGGGTCGTGACGGCCGTCCTCGCCCCACCCACCCGCCGCCGCGTCGGCGCGGGGTGGATCGCCCTGATCGCCGCGCTGGGCATCGTCGGACTGCTCGGGACGCTGCTGGTGTTCGGGGGGTGGACGCCGCGCGATGCGCTCGACCCGGCCGCACCCGCTCCCGACGGAACCCGCGCCGTGACCCGCCTGCTCGAGCAGCAGGGAGTGCGCGTCGTCGTCGCGCGCGACCTCGCCGCGGCCGAGCGCGAGCTCGCCGCCGCCCCGGCGACACTGGTCATGCGCGATGCGCCCACGCTGTCGGACGCCACCCTCGAGCGCCTGGCGGAGAGCGCGAGCGACGTCGTCCTGATCGAGCCCCGCTCGCGCAGCCTCGATGTCCTCCTCGCGGGATCCTCGCTCGCCGATGTCGTCGACGACCGCACCGTCGAGCCGTCGTGCGAGACCCCCGCGGCCCGCACCGCGGGACCGGCCCGCACCGGCGAGCTGTATCTGCCCGGTGACGGCGTGACCGGCTGCTACCCGACCGACGGCGGATTCGGCGTCCTGGTCCGAGAGAACGGCGCGGGCACCGTGACGGCGGTCGACGGCTTCTCCGTGCTCACGAATCGCGTCCTGCCCCTCGACGGCAACGCCGCCCTGGCGCTCGGACTGCTCGGGGGCTCGCCCACCGTGGTCTGGTACGTCCCGTCCCCCGCCGACGCCGACACCGGAGCCGAGGTCCCCACGATCGGCGACCTCACTCCCCCGTGGGTGACCCCCGTGATGGTGCTGCTGCTCGTCGCCGGGGTTGCTGCCGCCCTCTGGCGCGGGCGTCGGTTCGGCCCCCTCGTCACCGAGCGCCTCCCGGTCACCGTCCGTGCGAACGAGACCACCGAGGGCCGCGCGCGTCTGTACGCCGCCTCGGGCGACGCCGCCCACGCGCTGGACGAACTCCGCCGAGCCACCCGCCGCCGCCTCGTGCGCCGACTGGGCATGTCGGCGCGCACGCCGGCGGGGCAGCTCGCCGACGCCGTCGCCGAACGGCTCGGGGCCGACCGGGCGGTCGTGCACGGCATCCTCATCGACGATCTCCCCCACACCGACCGCGACCTCGTCGCCGCCAGCGACCGCCTGCGCGATCTCGAGACGAGCGTCGACGCGACCCTCCGAACGGAAAGGACCCCCCGATGACCGACAGTCCTCTCGGCTCTCCCGACGACACCGCCGCCACGGCATCCGCCCCGGGAGACGCCCCGGACGCCGAGCTCCGGCAGGCGATGCACCGCGTGCGCACCGAGGTCGGCAAGGCCGTGGTCGGCCAGGACGGCACCATCACGGGTCTGCTCATCGCCCTTCTCGCCCGCGGACACGTGCTGCTGGAGGGCGTGCCGGGCGTGGCGAAGACGTTGCTCGTCCGCTCGTTCAGTCGCGCGCTCGGTCTCGACACGCGGCGCGTGCAGTTCACGCCCGACCTCATGCCCGGCGACGTCACGGGCTCGCTGGTCTACGACGCCCGCTCCGGCGAGTTCGAGTTCCGCGCGGGCCCGGTGTTCACGCACGTGCTGCTCGCCGACGAGATCAACCGCACGCCGCCGAAAACGCAGGCCGCGCTCCTGGAGGCGATGGAGGAACGTCAGGTCTCGTCCGACGGAGTCAGTCGCCGACTCCCCGACCCGTTCCTGGTCGCGGCGACGCAGAACCCGGTCGAGCACGAGGGCACCTATACGCTGCCCGAGGCCCAGCTCGACCGCTTCCTGCTCAAGCTCGTCGTCGACCTCCCGGGCCGCGACGCCGAGGTCGACGTGCTGCGGCGCCACGCGGGCGGTTTCGACCCGCGCCGCCTCGACGATGCGGGGATGGATGCCGTCGTGACCGCGCCCGAGATCCTGGCGGCGCAGCGCGCGGCGGCGTCCGTCGCCGTCGCCGACGACGTGCTCGGCTACGTGGTCGATCTCGCTCGCGCCACGCGGCAGAGTCCGTCCGTTCTGCTGGGCGTGAGCCCGCGGGCCTCGACCGGGCTGCTCGCCGCAGCGAAGGCGTGGGCGTGGCTCGGCGGCTACCCCGCCATCACCCCCGACCACGTGCAGACGATGCTCGTTCCCGTGTGGCGGCACCGTATCCGGCTGCGGCCCGAGGCCGAGATCGAGGGCGTCTCGGTGGATGCGGTGCTCACCTCGGTGCTGCAGCAGACGCGCGTCCCGCTCTGATGTACGTCACCGGTCGCCTGGCCCTGTTCATCGCGCTCGGGGCCGTTCCGGTGATCCTGCTGTCGACCGCGGGGGCCTCGCCGTGGGCCGTGGTCGGCGGATGGCTCCTGCTGTGCGTGGCGCTCGTGGCATCCGATGTCCTCCTGGCGGCGAACCCGCGCACGCTGGAGATCACCCGGACCCTCCCCGAGCGGGCGCTGCGCGATCAGCCCGTCGACGGCGAGGTGCGGGTACGCAATCTCGGTCGGCGCCTGCTGCGCGCCCGCGTCCGCGACGCGTGGCAGCCGACCGCCGGCGCGCCGCCCGAACGGCTGGAGTACCTCGTGCCGCCCGGCGAACGCCGGGGCGCGCGGTTGTCCCTCCTGCCGCGGCGACGGGGAGAACTGCGCAGCGACTTCGTCGTCGTGCGGTCGGAGGGCCCGCTGCGCCTGGCGGGGCGGCAGGCCACGGTCGCCGCGCCGACGCGAGTGCGCGTCCTGCCGCCGTTCACCTCACGACGGCATCTGCCCTCGCGGCTCGCTCGTCTGCGCGAACTCGACGGCAACACGACCCTGCAGGTGCGCGGGGCGGGCACCGAGTTCGACAGCCTGCGCGAGTACGTCCGCGGCGACGACGTGCGCTCGATCGATTGGCGAGCCACCGCGCGCGCGGGGACGACGATGCTGCGCACCTGGCGTCCCGAACGCGACCGGCACGTCGTGATCGTCATCGACACCGGGCGGACGGCGGCGGCCCGGGTGGGGGACGGCACACGCCTGGACGCGGCGATGGAGGCCGCGCTGCTCCTGTCGGCTCTCGCGGCGCGGGCGGGCGACCACGTGCACCTGCTGATGTTCGACCGCCTGACCCGGGCGCGCGTGACCCGTGTCGACGGCGCGCAGCTCCTGCCCGCCCTCGTCGACGCGATGGCGCCCGTCGAGCCGCAGCTCATCGACACCGATTGGGATGCCGCTTTCGCCCAGGTGCGCGGTTTCACGCAGCGCCCCGCGCTGGTCGTGCTGCTGACCGCCGCCGACGATGCCGAGGCCGCGCGAGCGTTCCTCGCCTCCCTCCCCGCGGTCGCACGACGCTCGCGTCTCCTGGTGGCCACGGCCACCGACGGCCCGGGTGAGACCCCCGAACGTCTCGACGTCCAGGCCGTCTATGCCGCGGCCGCCGTCGAGCGGGCGCGGTCCGACGCGGATCGTGTCCGCGCGGCGGTGGAGCGAGCCGGCGGCGACGCCGTCGCAGCGTCGGCAGAGGATCTCCCCCCGCTCGTGGCCGACCGCTACCTGGCCCTCAAGGCGGCGGGGCGCCTCTGACGATCACCGGCGCGTAGCACACCACCCCCCATGCACCCGGTCGCATACGTCGCGGCCTATCCTGGGGGGTACCCTTTCGGCCGCCGACGTGTCCCTCCGCGCGCGGCTCGGCCGTCGACGCACAGGATGCGGGAGCTCTCTTGCCAGGAAACGCCACCACCCGCTTCGACGACGTGGCCCTCGTCTCGGTCGCCAGTGTGCTGCCCAGCCGCGTGACCACGTCCGACGACATCGAGGAGAGGCTGGCGCCCGCGCTGTCGCGGCTGAAGCTCAAGCCGGGGCTCCTGCGCCGCGTCGCCGGGGTCGTCGAGCGGCGCAACTGGGCCGAGGGCGAGTCCTCCGACGAGGCGACGATCGCCGCGGGCAAGCAGGCCCTCGCCGAAGCGGGGGTCGACCCGAGCGAGGTCGGCCTCATCATCAACACCTCCGTGACGCGCAAACACCTCGAGCCCTCGGTCGCGGTGCGCCTGCACCACGGCCTCGGGCTGCCGAGTTCGGCGATCAACTTCGACGTCGCCAACGCCTGCCTGGGGTTCATCAACGGCATGAGCCTCGCGGCCGGCATGATCCAGTCCGGACAGGTCAAGTACGCCCTCATCGTCAACGGCGAGGATGCCGACGAGATCCAGGTCAACACGATCAATCGGCTGGTGCGCGAAGACCTCGACCGCGACGCCTTCATGCAGGAGTTCGCGTCGCTGACGCTCGGTTCGGGTGCCGCGGCCGCGGTGCTCGGGCGCGCCAGCGACCACCCCGAGGGGCACCGGATCGTCGGCGGCGTCACGCGCGCGGCGACGGAATTCTACGACCTGTGCGTCGGCAGCGTCGACGGCATGTTCACCGACGCCAAGGCGCTCCTCAAGGGCGGCCTCGACCTCGTCGTGTCGGCGTGGAAGGAGGCGAAGGGCGAGTTCTCGTGGACGGGGATGGACCGCTACGTCACCCACCAGGTGTCGTCGGTGCACACGTCCGCGATCGTCCGGGCGGCGAAGCTCGACCGCGGCCGGGTGCCCGTGACCTACCCGCACCTCGGCAACGTCGGCCCCGCCTCGATCCCGATCACCCTGGCCGCCGAGCAGAACACCCTGCGCCGCGGCGATCGCGTGCTGCTGATGGGAGTGGGCTCCGGGCTGAACACCGGGATGCTGGAGCTGGCCTGGTGATCATCACCGGCCCGTCCGCGATGCGTCCCCCGGCCGGCCTGCCCGGTCTCGACCCGGCGTCGTCCCGGCTCGTCGAGGTCGACGGAGCGGGCGCCGACGCCGGGAGCCGGCGCACGTGGCACGTCCTCGACACCGGCGCAGCGCTCGAGCGCCGCGGGATCACTCCGGTGGGCACGATCGTCGCCGTGCACGGCAACCCGACCTGGTCGTATCTGTGGCGGGCGCTGGTGACCGCGTCGCTCGCGCGCGCCGACGCGGGCGATCCCGCCTGGCGCGTCGTCGCCGTGGACCAGCTCGAGATGGGCTTCTCCGACCGCACCGACCTCCGGCGCACGCTCGATCAGCGCATCACCGATCTGGCCGGCCTCGTCGACGCCCTCGGCATCCACGATCCGATCGTGACCATCGGGCACGACTGGGGCGGGCCGGTGTCGCTGGGGTGGGCGGTCCGCCACCGAGAGCGGCTCGCCGCGGTGATCGCGCTGAACACGGCGGTGCACCACCCCGACGACGCTCCCCTGCCGTTCCCGCTGCGCGTCGCCACCGCACGCGGTGTGCTCGCCGCCGGGACGACGGGCACGACCGCGTTCCTGGACACGACCCTGGCCCTCGCCGACCTCGATCCTGCGGTGCGCGCGGCCTTCCGCGCTCCGTACGCCACCGCCGCCCGGCGTCGCGGGATCGGCGGGTTCGTCGCGGACATCCCGGCGACGGCCGCTGACGAGAGCACGCCGGCGTTGAGGGCCCTGTCCGCCGGGCTGCGCGACCTCGACGTCCCCGCCCTCCTGCTGCGCGGACCGAAGGACCCCGTGTTCCTCGAGTCCCACCTCGATGACCTCCTCGACCGGCTGCCCCACGCCGACGTGCACCGCTACGAGGGCGCCGGGCACCTGATGGCCGAAGAACGCCCGTACGCCGAGGCGGTGCTCGACTGGCTCGCCGAGAAGGGCTTTGTGGATGCCGGCTCCCCGGCACCGGCGCTCGCGACGGCAGACGGCGCGGACGCCGACGAGCCCGCCCCCGCGCCCCTGTGGGAGGCGCTCACGGCTCGGCGCGACGACGACGATGTCGCGGTCATCGACATGTCCACGGGCTTCGGTGGCGCGGGGCTCCGGGTCAGCTGGCGGCGGCTCGCTGCCCGCGTCGACGAGCTGGCCGCGGGTCTGGACGTGCTGGGCGTCCGCGCCGGCGACCGCGTCTCGCTCCTCGTCCCGCCCGGACCCACGCTCACCGCCGTGCTGTACGCGTGCCTGCGCATCGGGGCCGTCGTCGTCGTGGCCGACCGGGGGCTCGGCATCCGGGGCCTGTCCCGCGCGGTCCGCGGGGCGGTTCCCGACGTGGTGATCGGCGAGCTCGCGGGGCTGTCGGCCGCGCGGGCCCTCGGCTGGCCGGGACGCCGACTGTCGGCAGTGGCCCTCCCCGCCGCGACGATGCGGGCGCTGGGTGTCGAAGCGAGCCTGGCCGACGTCGCCCGCGCGGGGCGCGGTCAGCCCCTCCCGGCACCGCCGACCGCGGACGCTGATGCCGCCGTGCTCTTCACCTCAGGGTCGACGGGACCGGCGAAGGGCGTCGTCTACACGCATCGCCAACTGTCGTCGCTGCGCGACGCCCTGGCAGAGCATTTCGACGTCGGACCCGACACCGGGCTCGTGACCGGCTTCGCTCCCTTCGCCCTCCTCGGGCCGGCGCTCGGCACACGCTCGGCGACCCCCGACATGGACGTCTCCGCGCCGCGGACCCTGACGGCCGCCGCCGTAGCCGCGGCGGTCCGCGCCTCGGACGCGCGCATCGTGTTCCTCTCCCCCGCAGCGGTGCGCAACGTAGTCGCCACCGCTTCGGCGCTCGGCCCCGAGGAGCGCGCCGCCCTCGCGCGCGTGGAGACGTTCCTGTCGACCGGGGCGCCGGTGGGCACGCCCCTGCTGCGCCAGGCTCAGCAGCTCATGCCGAACGCGACGGCGCACACGCCGTACGGCATGACCGAGTGCCTGCTCGTGGCCGACGTCACGCTCCCCGAGATCGAGGATGCCGCGGCATCCGGCGATCGCGGCGTGTGCGTGGGGCGGCCGATCGGCCGCGGTCGCGTGCGCATCGCCGCTCTGGACGCCGACGGGCGCGCCACCGGCACCCCGACGACGGACGCCGGTGTCACCGGCGAGGTCGTCATCAGCGCCCCGCACCTGAAGCGCGGCTACTTCCGGCTGCATCTCACCGACCGGGAGGCGACCCGCGACCTCGGCGACCTCCGGGGTCGCTGGCACCGCACGGGCGACGTCGGTCACCTCCATGCCGACGGACGACTGTGGATCGAGGGGCGACTCCCCCACGTCATCACGACACCCCAGGGGCCGGTCACCCCCGTCGGCATCGAACAGGACGTCGAGGCGGTGTCCGGCGTGGTCCGCGCCGCCGCCGTCGGCGTCGGCCCGGTGGGCCGTCAGGTGGTCGTCGTCGTACTCGAACGCGAGCCCGGCGTGCGGCGCGCGGGCGTGGCATCCGCGGGGCTCGGCGAAGTCGTCCGGGCGGCGACGTCGCAGCCGGTGGCGGCGGTGCTGGTCGTGCCGTCGCTTCCCACCGACATCCGCCACAACTCCAAGATCGATCGCTCACGGCTCTCCGCGTGGGCCGAGCGGATCCTGGCCGGCGAACGGCCGACGACGCCGTGAAGGTCCTGGCCACCGGCGCGTCCGGGTTCCTCGGACGCGCGGTCGTGCGCGCACTCCAGGACGCCGGGCACGACGTGCGCACGCTCCAGCGCCGCCCCTCGGGTGTCGTCGGCGCCGACGATCGCCGGGGCTCGGTGACCGACCCGGATGCCACGTCCGCCGCGGTCGCCGGAGTCGACGCCGTCGTGCATCTGGCCGCGAAGGTGTCGCTCGCGGGCGACCCGGCCGAGTTCCGCGCGGTCAACGTCGAGGGAACGCGCACACTCCTGGACGCCGCTGCGGCGGCCGGTGTCTCGCGCATCGTGCACGTCTCGTCGCCGTCGGTCGCCCACGCCGGGCACGCTCTGGCGGGGGTGGGCGCCGAGCCCGCCGATCCCGTCGGGGCCCGCGGCGAGTACGCCCGCACGAAGGCCGAGGCCGAGCTCCTCGCCCTCTCGCGCGCGGGGGACACCGCATCCCTCGTCGCGATCCGACCGCACCTCGTGTGGGGCCCCGGCGACACGCAGCTCATCGCGCGCGTCGTCGACCGCGCCCGGCGCGGCCGCCTGCCGCTGCTCAACGGCGGGACGGCCCTCATCGACTCGACGTACGTCGACAACGCCGCGTCCGGCATCGTCGCGGCGCTCGCGCACGTCGACAAGGTCAGCGGGCGGGCCTACGTCCTCACCAACGGTGAGCCGCGACCCGTGGGCGACCTGCTCGCCGGGATCTGCCGGGCGGCGGGTGTCCGGCCGCCGCGGTTCAGCGTCCCCGCCGGGCTGGCGCGCGCCGCGGGCGGGCTCGTCGAGCGGATCTGGGCCGTGCGCCCGGGCAGCGACGAACCGCCCATGACCCGCTTCCTCGCCGAGCAGCTCTCCACCGCCCACTGGTTCGACCAGACCGAGATCCGCCGCGACCTGCGCTGGACGCCCGCCGTCTCGATCGACGAGGGACTGCGCCGCCTCGCCCGCGCCTAGCTCTCGGCATCCGTCCCCCGCCGCCCCCGGCCCCTGCCGATAAACGCGATTCCTCTCGAGACACGCGGTGTCGTCGCGTGTCTCGAGAGGTACGGCGTTTATCGGCAGTCCGGACGGCATCCCGAAGGCCCGCCCGCAGCGGGGACGGACCTTCCGGATGCGGGACTCAGACCAGGTCGAACCGGTCGAGCTCGGTCACCTTGCGCCATGCGGCGACGAAGTCGTGCACGAACTTCGCCTTCGCGTCGTCCGAGGCGTAGACCTCGGCGAGCGCGCGAAGCTCCGAGTTCGAGCCGAACACCAGGTCGACGCGCGTGCCGATGCCCACCGTCTCGCCCGAGCCGTCCTTCGTGCCCTGGAACGCGTGCTTGCCCGCATCCAGCGGCTTCCACGTCGTGCCGAGGTCGAGGAGGTTCACGAACACGTCGTTGGTCAGCGCGCCCGGAGTCGCGGTGAACACGCCCCAGTCGGAGCCGTCCCAGTTCGCACCGATCGCGCGCAGACCCCCGACGAGCACGGTCGTCTCGGGAGCCGTGAGCGTCAGCAGGTTGGCCTTGTCCAGCAGCAGGTACTCGGCGGGGAGCCGCGTCTCGCGCGACGCGTAGTTGCGGAAGCCGTCGGCGATGGGCTCGAGCCAGCGGAACGAGTCGACGTCGGTCTGCTCCTGCGTCGCGTCGGTGCGGCCCGGGGTGAAGGGCACCTCGACGTCGACGCCTCCGGCACGCGCGGCCTGCTCGACACCGGCGTTGCCGGCCAGCACGATCAGGTCGGCGATCGAGACCTTCTTGCCGCCCGCCGCCTGCGCGTCGAACTCGGCCTTGACGTTCTCGAGGACCGAGAGCACGGATGCCAGCTGCTCGGGGTTGTTGACGGTCCAGTTCTTCTGCGGCTCGAGACGGATGCGCGCGCCGTTGACGCCGCCGCGCTTGTCGCTGCCGCGGAAGGTCGAGGCGGCGGCCCACGTCGTGGTGACAAGCTGCTGCACGGACAGACCGCTGTCGAGGATCTGCTGCTTCAGCGCCGCCGCGTCGGCGGCGTCGATGAGCGCGTGGTCGACGGCGGGCACGGGGTCCTGCCAGTCGAGGACCTCGGCCGGGACCTCGGAGCCGAGGTAGCGGGCGCGCGGACCCATGTCGCGGTGGGTGAGCTTGAACCACGCGCGGGCGAACGCATCCTGGAAGGCGGCCGGGTCCTCCGCGAACCGGCGCGAGATCTTCTCGTACGCCGGGTCGACGCGGAGCGCCAGGTCGCTGGTGAGCATGCGGGGCTCTCGGCGGCCTTCGGAGTGGGCGAGAGGAACCATGTCGGCGCCGCCGCCGTTCTTCGGACGCCACTGGTGAGCACCCGCGGGGCTCTGGAAGAGCTCCCACTCGTACGCGAAGAGGATGTGGAAGAACTCGTTGTCCCAGCGGGTCGGGTGGTAGGTCCAGGTGACCTCGAGACCGCTCGTGATGGTGTCGTCGCCCTTGCCGGTGCCGTGGCTGTTCTTCCACCCGAAGCCCTGGTCTTCGATGTCGGATGCCTCGGGGTTGGGGCCGACGTTGCTGTCGCTGGCGGCACCGTGGGTCTTGCCGAACGTGTGACCACCGGCGATGAGCGCGACGGTCTCCTCGTCGTTCATGGCCATGCGGCCGAACGTCTCGCGGATGTCGTGTGCCGAAAGTTGCGGATCGGGGTTGCCGTTGGGTCCCTCGGGGTTGACGTAGATGAGCCCCATCTGGACGGCCGCGAGCGGCTTCTCGAGTTCGCGGTTGCCCGCGTACCGCTCGTCGCCGAGCCACGTGGTCTCGGGGCCCCAGTACACGTCGTCGTCGGGCTCCCAGACGTCGGCGCGCCCGCCGGCGAAGCCGAAGGTGGGGAAGCCCATGTCCTCCAGTGCGACGTTCCCGGCGAGGATCATCAGGTCGGCCCAGGAGATCGACTGGCCGTACTTCTTCTTGATGGGCCAGAGCAGGCGGCGGGCCTTGTCGAGGTTGACGTTGTCGGGCCAGCTGTTCAGCGGCGCGAACCGCTGCATGCCGGCGCCCGCGCCGCCACGACCGTCGGTCACGCGGTAGGTGCCGGCGCTGTGCCAGGCCATACGGATCAGGAGGGGACCGTAGTGCCCGAAGTCGGCGGGCCACCAGTCCTGCGAGGTCGTCATGACCTGCTGGATGTCCTTCTTCACGGCATCCAGGTCGAGCGCCTCGAAGGCGGCGCGGTAGTCGAAGTCGGCGTCGAGCGGGTCGCGCAGCGCGTTGTTCTTCGCGAGGATCTTCACGTTCAGGCTGTCGGGCCACCAGACGCGGTTTGCCGACCCGCGGGTCGGGTGGGGCAGCGCGCCGGCCGGCTCGCTGTCGGCGGGGGCTTCTCCCACCGGCAGTCGGTTGTCGTCGGGGGCGGCACCGTCGTGGAAGACGGGGCACCCGTTCAGAGCGTCGCTCATCGGGATCCTCTCGGTTCATCGGCTTCGTTCGATGCTCGACACTCGGGGCAGATCCCCCAGAACGTCACTTCGGCGGTCTCGATGAGGAAACCGCTTCCCACCGGCGCGTGCAGGCACGGGGCCGCACCCACGACGCAGTCCACGTCGTCGACTCGGCCGCAACCGGTGCACACGACGTGATGGTGGTTGTCGCCGACCCGCAGCTCGAACATGCCGGGGTGCCCGGCCGGCTCGATGCGGCGCGCCAACCCCGCGTCGGCGAAATCGCCGAGGGCGTTGTACACCGACTGCATGCTGGTGCCCGGGAGCGCGCCCCGGATGGCGTCGAAGACGTCGTCGGCGGTGGCGTGCGGGCGGGAGCGCAAGGCCCCCAGGACCGCCACACGGGTCGCGGTGACCCGCAGCCCCGCGCCACGCAGAAGCGCGTCGTCCGTGGCATCCGTCCGATCGTCGAGCATGGTTCCACCCTACGTATTTTTGACTAAATCAAAAATGACGCGCCGGGGAACGACCGGAACCGGGGACGCCTCAGCCCGCCGTCAGCGTGGGAGTGCCGGCCTCGTACTCGGTGACGTCGCCCGTCTCGCCCGCGCGCACGGCCCGGCGGCCCACCCAGAGCATGTAGGCCAGGAAGATCCCCAGCGCCGCCGCGCCGATCGCGATCTTGAGCTGCCAGGGCAGCATCGACGGCGTGACGAATCCCTCCACGAGGCCCGACAGGCCCAGGGCGAACACCAGCCCCACCGCGACCGTCGCGAGCGCGCGCCCCTCGGCGGCGAGCGCGGCGGCGCGGGTGCGGCGCCCCGGAGCGACCCACGCCCAGAAGATGTGCAGTCCGGCCGCCCCCGCGACGAAGATCGCCGTGAGCTCCAGCAGGCCGTGCGGGAGGATGAACTGGAAGAACACGTCGGTGCGGTCGAACGCGATCATGATCGCGGCCGACGACCCCACGCCGACGGCGTTCTGCATGAGGACCATGAGGGGCCAGAAACCCGTCACCCCGAAGATCACGCACTGCGCTGCGATCCACGCGTTGTTCGTCCACACGGTGCCGGCGAAGATCGCGTTCGGGTTCTCGCGGTAATACTGCACGAACTGCTCGTCGGCGTAGTTCTGCAGCTGGCTGCGCGCGCCCATCGCCGCGACGGCGGCCGGGTCGGACGAGATCCACAGCGCCATGAACGTCGCCACGACGACGAACGCGACCGTGACCGCGAGCGTCGTCCAGCGCACGCGGTACAGCGCGGCCGGGAGCTGCCACAGGAAGAACCTCGGCACCTGACGCAGCACGTTCTCGCGGACACCGGTGAGCCGCAGGCGGGTGCGCGCCAGGAGGATCGAGACATAGTCCCCCTGCGGCGTCCGGCCGGCCGACGTCTTGATGTCGGCGAGGTCGGCCGACGCCGCCCGGTAGCGGGTGACCAGTTCGTCCACCTCGGGACCGGTGAGCCGGCGCCGGCGCCCCAGTTCGTCGAGGCGTGCCCACTCCTGCCGGCGGGCGGCGGTGAGGGCGTCGAGGTCCATGTGGTCAACTGTACGCATGGCATCCCCCGCGGCATCCTCCCCGGTCCCGGTGTCGGCGACGGCGCGACTGGACGCGGCGTCCGACGAGACCCTCACCGGCGAGGCCGTGGCCCTGGACGTCCAGCCGCTCGGGTTCTTCCTGCGGGCGGCCGGATGCCTCATCGACATGGTCGCGGGGATCCTGCTGCTCATCGCGGGATCACTCCTGCTCTCCGTGCTCGTTGCCAGCGGGACGATCCCGGACAGCGCCTTCCGCATCGGCGTGATCGTGCTGCTCGTCGCCGTGACTGTCGCGATTCCCACGGCCGTCGAGACGCTGTCGCGGGGGCGGAGCCTCGGCCGCTGGGCCGTCGGCGGCCGCATCGTGCGCGTCGACGGCGGCGCGCCCGGATTCCGACAGGCCCTGATCCGCGCGCTCGCGGGCGTTCTGGAGCTGTGGTTCACTCTCGGCGGTCTCGCCGCGATCGTGGGGATGTTCACGCCGCGCGCCCAACGCCTGGGCGACCTGCTGGCGGGCACGGCGTGCGAACGCACGCGCACCCGCCCCCTCCCCACGGCGGCGCCCGGCATCCCGCCCGGCATGGAGGCCTGGGCCGCGGTGGCCGATGTGTCGCGCCTGCCCGACCGGTTGGCCGCCCGGATGGCGCAGTTCGTCCGGGGCGCGGACGCCCTCGAGCCGGCCGCCCGCGCTCGCGTGGCCGCGGGCCTCGCCGACGCGGTCCGCCCCTACGTCGCGCCGCTTCCCGCCGCGGATCCCGAGACTCTGGTGCGAGCGGCCGCCGCCGTGCGCCGCGACCGCGAGTATCGCGCGCTGATCCTGGAGAACGAGCGCGCCGCCGCCCTCACCCCCACTTCTGGTGCGTGAGTCGCCACGATTCGTCGCTTCGGGCCGCGGTCAGGCGACGAATGCTGGCGACTCGCGCGGGTGACCCCGGGTCAGGCGCGAAGGGTTTCGTGCCGCACGACGACCCAGCCCCGCGGAACCGACAGACGCTCGGCGTGCTGCGCGCAGAGGTCGTGCGCGTGCGGATCGCTCGCACGACCGAGCGGGCCCAGGGCGGCCATCTGGTCGCCGTAGTCGTAGGTGAGGGTGCTGATCGCCTCGCGGGCGCATCCCACCTTCGAGCAGAGTCTGTCGCGCATCGCGGGCCAGCCTAGGCCGATGCCGCGCCGGGCCGACGACGCCGCGCCGCGGCCGAGCGGGGTGGGTCGGCGCGCAGGCGGGCCGCCGCGCGACCCAACACGTCCGCGAGCGCCTCGACGTCGGCATCGTCGAGCGCTGCGAACAGGAGACGGTGAACGGCTTCGATGTGGCCGGGGAACACCGTCGCGAGCGTCGCCCGGCCCGCGTCGGTGAGTGTCACGACGACGCTGCGCTCGTCCTCCGGTGACGGGGCGCGGGTCACGAGCCCCCGTTGCTCGAGCAGCTGCGCCTGGTAGGTGAGGCCGCTGCGGCTGTAGACGACGCCGTCCGCGAGATCGGTCATGCGGAGCGCGCCTCCGGGAGCGTCGCCGAGTCGGGCGAGCAGCTGGAACTGCACGTACCCGAGGTCACCCGCTTCTCGCAGCTGCTTCTCGACGGCGTGCCGCACCAGGCTGCTCACCTCGGTGAACGCGAAGTACGCGTCGAGCTGCCGCGGAGTCAGGGCGGTGGGGAGATCGGTCATGCGTCAATCCTACCTTGCTTCGAGTTCGAAGCAGTGCTACCGTCCTCATATGCTTCGAGTTCGAAGCACCAACGAAAGGACGTCACCATGAAGGCAGTTCGGTTCCACAACGTCGGCGTACCCGATGTGCTCCGCGTCGAGGACGTCGAGATCCCGACCCCCGCGGCGGGACAGGTGCGGGTGCGCGTGACCGCCTCGGCATTCAACGCCGCGGACAACGGCATGCGGGCCGGATTCCTCCCCATCCCGATCTCACTCCCCCACATCCCGGGGTACGACGTCTCCGGTGTCGTCGACGCGCTCGGCGCGGGCGTCGACGGCCCCGAGGTCGGGCAGAGCGTCATCGGGTTCCTGCCGATGGAGGCCGACGGCGGGGCCGCGGAGTACGTCGTCGCCCCCGCCGCCGCACTCGTCGCGGCACCACGCAGCGTTCCCCTCGCCGACGCCGCCGCCCTGCCTTCTGTCGCCCTGACCGCGTGGCAGGCGCTCTTCGACGACGGTCGACTGCAGGCCGGTCAGCGTCTGCTCATCGTGGGCGCCGGCGGCGCGGTCGGCGGGCACGCGATCCGCCTCGCGCGGCGCGCCGGTGCACACGTGATCGCGACCGCGAGCCCGCGCAGCGTCGCGGCGGTCGCTGCCGCCGGGCCGGACGTCATCATTGACCACGCGGCCCAGTCCCTGCTCGACGCGGTGACCGAGCCCGTCGACGTCCTGCTCAATCTCGCCCCGCTCGACCCCGAGGAATTCGCGAGCCTGGTGGCGCTCGTCCGCGACGGCGGCACCGTGGTCAGCACCACCGCGTTCATCACCACTCCCTCCGACGCCACGCGCGGCGTGCAGGCGGCCACCGTCTTCGTCCGAGCGAACCGCGAGCGACTCGCGCAGATCGTCGGACTCGTCGATGCCGGCGAGCTCGTCGTCGATGTCGACCGTCGGATCGGGCTCGAGGGCCTCCCCGCCCTGCACGCCGAGGCGAGCGAGGGCCGCATCGCGGGCAAGGTCGTGGTCCTGGCATCCGATGCCGCCCGATGAACCGCGGGTCGGCGGGCGTTGGTAAGGGCATCGACCGCCGGCCGCCCGCCGGCCCCCGGTCCGCCTCTGGCCGCCCGCCGCCCCGTCACCGCGGGAAGACCGGATCGTCGCCCACCGCGCGACAGCCGGACGGCCACCTCGAACGTAGGATGGGCGCATGCGTCGTCGAACCCGTGAGGCCCGCCCCGTGGGACGCCCCTCGCGTCACGGCCGACACGGTCGAGAGAACCGCAGCCCGGTCGTCCGGCCGCCGCTCCCGCCGCTGGACACCCGTATCGAGCGGTTCGACGTGGCCGTGAGCACCGCCGCCGAGTTCCTGCGCTCCGCCTGGGCCGAGCTGCGCGACGTCTCGTTCGAGATCGGCATCATGCCGCCGTCCGCCACGGGCGCGATCCCGCGCTGGCAGGTCCTGCGGGAGCAGAAGCGCATCATCCTCTATCGCGTGCCGATCGAGCGCCTCGGGCACCCCCACATCGACGACGATCTCCACCGACGCATGATGATCGAAGGGGCCGTCTTCCGTGCGGCCGCCGAGTATCTCGACCGCGACCCGTGGGATCTGGGCCCCGAACGCTTCCGTTTCCTCTGATTCCGCCTGCTCACGGCAGGACGGTCAGGGCACCGGCGGCGGCATCGGCCGGCCAGAGCGGGTACCCGGCGAGCGCGCCCGGCGCCGCGTAGGACACGGCGGCGTGGACCGGGCGGTCCGGGACGAGTTCGTAGACACCGGCGTCCACGGATGCCGCGACGGACCCGCCCGCCGGTACCGTGACCGTCACGGGGTCGCCACCCGCCTGAGGCGTCAACGTCACCTGCGCGGGCCCCTCGGCGGCACCGGAGGCGATCACGACGGCCGCGCCCGCACCGGGGGCGACGGCGACGAGACCGGGCGTCGAGAACGATGGTGCGGGTGCGTACCAGGCGAAGTCCGCGCCCTCCCCGAATCCTGTGGTCGACCACGCGCCCCCGACGATGGGCTGCGTCGCATCGATCGCGACCGTGTAGGTGCCGGGCGCGAGGTTCGAGAGGTCGAGCGACGTCGGCGTGCCCGCCGGGAGCGTCAGCGTGCGCGGCTCCTCCGCGGGGATGGAGCTCCCCGCCGCCGTGACGGTCACGGTCGCCGATGAGTCCGCACCGGGCGAGAGCAGACGCAGGAGGGTTCCGGCATCCCCGCCGGACGTGGTCACCACGGCGACGCCGGGGAGCACGAGAGAGGTGGACGCCTGCGCGAGCGGCGCTGCCTGATCGCTTCCGCCGGGCAGCAGCACGCGCGTGAGGCTCGCCTGCAGGGACGCGCGCACCGGCGCGCCGGTGGCGACGACGCGCACCACCGGGCTCTCCTCGCCGAGCGCGAGACCCGCGAGGGGGATCACGCGCTGACCGCCGGCGGGGACGACGATCCCCGCGCCGGACGGCGGCGACGTGACGCCCTGTGCGCCGTAGACGGACAGCTGCACGGTCGCCGCCACATCGCCGGGGTTGCCGAGGACGACGAGGTCGTTCGCGCCCGTGGTGCTCGCTCCGGCGACGAGCCACGACTCCGCCAACGGGGGACGGCAGGCCGAGGCGCTGAAGCCGATGAGATCGGGCGAGGCGGCGGTCGCCGAGCCAGCGGCCGCGTACGCCGTGGCGGTGCGGTCGCGCGGCACGGCCCGGAAGACCGTGGCATCCCCCGATCCGTCCGTGGTCGCCCCGCTGAGCGCGGACGTCTCCGCTCCCGCGGTGTCGGGCCCGGCGACGATATCGGGGGCGGCGGCAACGCTGAGCGCACCGGCCGATTCGGCGCTCCGCCCGAGCGCGAGGACCGGACCGTCGCACGCGAGGACCGTGTCGGCGGGGGCCGGCGTGACCTGCACGCGCACCGGTTCCGCGACGCGGGTCGGCCACGGCGCGGCGATCCCGGCCACCGTGCCGACGACGACCGCCGCGGCCACGGCGCTCCCCGCGATGACGCGAGCGCTGGTGCTGGCCCAGCGAGCCAGGCGACGATCGCTCATCGGGTCCCTCCCCGGACGAATCCGACGGTGCGCGGAGTCCGTCGTGCGACGCGACGCGATGCCGCGGTCGGGACGGCGAGCAGCAGTGCCACCACGAGCACGCCGATGGATCCGGCCGCGACCAGCTGCTGCAGACGCGTCTGGTGGGCGTCCAGGCCCGCGCGGGGCTGCACGTCGGTCGTGACGCGCCACAGCTCGCCGCGCGTGGTCGAGCCGACGGCGTCGAGGCTGTCGCGCTGGTCGAGCGAGGTCGCGGCCGTCAGGCGGGCCCCGCGGATCACGTCGTCCTCGCCTCCGGGGCCGGGGTCCAGCAGGACGAAGCGGATGCCGCGGGCGGCGAGGCCCGCGACCGCGTCCTCCGACGAGGGCGTGACGAGATCGGCGGCCAGCGTGGCCAGTTCCTCATCCGCCGGACGCGCCTGGGTGCGGGTCGCGTCGATCGTGCTCTGCCCGCCGAGGGTCGCACTGCCGCCCCAGACGACATCGACCCGCAGGCCGTCCGCGCGGGGGTCGAGGATGATCGTCCCGACCGAGGTCGAACCACGGCCCTCGGCCGCGACGAAGGCCGGCAGGGTCGACACGGGACCGTTCGTGAGCACGGCACGGGGAGCGTCGGAGGTCATCGCCGTCAGCGACGGCGCGACCGCGACCGTGAGCGCCACGAGGGTCAGCACCGCGCCGAACGGCCGCAGAGCACGGACCCTGTCCACGATCCCGGCATCCAGGGCCGTGACCGCCGCGCCGACGACGCCGAGCCAGGCCAGGCTCAGGCCGGAGCCGGGCCAGAGGGCCACGGGAGTCGCGTGATCGAACGACACCGCGATCCCGACGGCCGCGAACGCCGTCGCGAGGCCGGCGGCCGCGATCACGAGCAGTCCGGTGGCCGTGATCCACCGCGGCGTCAGGACCGCGAGCAGGGCGAGCGCCGCGAGCGGTGCGGCCAGCAGCGCGATCGGCCACACCGGACCGCCGGTCAGTGCAGCCCATCCCCCGGGGTCGGAGGTGGGGAATCCGACGGCGAGCAGGGCGCGTCCGATCGGGTCGGCCGTGGCCTCGGCGCCGGCGAAGGGCACGCCCGGGTCGGCGAGGAGTCCCCAGGGGTTACCGAGACGCACCTGCGTCCAGACGAGCGGTGCGAACACCACGAGAGACGGGACGACCAACCAGATCACGCGCGCGATCCCCCGCGGCGCGGCGAGCGCGACCACAACGAGCGCGGCCGACCACAGCACGACGACGGCGGGGGCGAGCGACGGGGCGCACGCGAGAACGGCGACGAGGAGGATGGATGCCGCCCCCGCGGGCGCCCACGAGCGATGGGCCACACTCGCGGCGAAGAACAGCCACGGCAACAGCAGGTGAAGCAGGAGCGCCGCCGGACGCCCCTCGACGATCGCCGCGAGGAAGGTGGGGGCGAGTGCCCACGCGAGCGCCGCGGTGATCCGCAGCAGCGACGACTCGGTGACGCGGGTCGCGGCGAACCAGCCACCGAGGACCGCGAGCGGCAGGGCGAGGATCCACACGACCACTAGGGCGCGCGACGGTTCGGTCGGCGACAGGGAGCCGATGAGGGCGATCAGCGCCGAGAACGGATCCGCCGGCCCCACGATGTCGAGCCCGAGCGGACGCGCTCCCCACGCGGCGTCACGCCAGAGGCCGGCGACCGTCGCGCGCAGAGGTTCCAGGCCGCCCCCGCCGAGGACCGGCCAGGCCAGCAACGGCGCGAAGAGGAGGGTCGAGACCGCGAGCGTGCCGAGGACGGTCCACGCGCCGCCCCCGACGAAGAAGCGCAGCTCCGAGCGCACCGGGGCGTCGACGTCGGCCGCGTCGCTCTCCCACCGCAGCCGCATCTCCGACCGTGAGACGCGCAGCGGCGCGATTCGCGACCAGCCGACCGCGCGCACCGTGCGGATCCGTCGACGGGCGCGGGCGACCGCGGCCATACGCACCATCACCAAGAGGGTGGCACCCCACTCGGGGAGGACGCGGTGGGGCACCTTGCCGACGAGGTGGGCGATCGTGCGCCACAGGGCGAGCGGCAGGAACGACAGCCAGTGCAGCGCGACCGCGGGAGCCGGGGCGTAGGCGAGACGCCGGTGCAGCTGCGCGGTGCGTTCAGCGAACGCGCGACGCCGGGCGCGCTTGCGTCCGCGCGCCATCGCGGCGACGCCATCGCCGGCGACGGCGACACGCGCCGCGGGAACGAGCGACACGCGATCGGCGGCGAGCCGGGCGCGCACGGCGAGGTCGAGACCCTCATCGGCGCCGCCGAGGGCGGGATCGAGCCCTCCGAGAGCACGCCAGGACTCGCGGCGCACGAGCATGCCGCGGACATCGGCGCCGAGCACGTCGGCGTCGCCGTCGCGCTGCCCCTGGTCGAGTTCGCCCGCGGCGAGTTCGACCGTGCGGCCGTACCGGGTCATGCTCACGCCGAGGGAGACGATCTCCGCCGGGTCGTCCCACGCCACGAGTTTCGGCGCGGCCACCGCGAGCGATGACGACAGCTCGAGCGCCCCCGCGAGGCGGCGGAGGGCGTGGGGATCGGGGGCGGTGTCCTGCGCGAGGAGCCACACGGCATCCCCCGTCAGCCGGGGGGTCGCCAGCGCCGTGGCCGCGGCGAACGTCGTCCCCGCGGATGCCGTGATCACGCCCTCGGCCCCCGAGGCCGCCGCGATGCGGGTGAGGGCCGCGTCGGAACCGCACAGCACGATCGTCAGCGCATCGACGGGTCGCGTCTGCGCGGCCAGCGCTTCGAGGGTGCGCGTGAGGTGGGGAGCGGCGGGGATACGTCCTTCGGGGCGGACCACGAGAACGGCGTGTACACGGGCGGGCATGGCGAGGTCAGCCTAGGCGGAGCAAGAGACGTTCGCCGACGCCGCGCCGGTTCGCAGCGGATCGCTCAGGAAGCGGATCGTGGATGCCGGACGTCAGGCGCGACGCTTGAGCTTGCGCCGCTCGCGCTCGCTGAGACCGCCCCAGATGCCGAAGCGTTCGTCGTTCTGCAGCGCGTACTCGAGGCATTCCGAACGGACGTCGCACGACGTGCAGATGCGCTTGGCATCCCGTGTCGAGCCGCCCTTCTCCGGGAAGAAGGCTTCGGGGTCCGTCTGCGAGCAGAGGGCGTCCGTCTGCCAGGCGAGTGTGTTCTCGTCCGTCGAGTCGATGTCACGGCGGACACCGGGAACACCCAGGTCGACCGGATCGACGAACCAGTTGTCCGGGACACCGGACCGGTACTGCGATGTCGCCATCTCGCCCTCCCCCTCGTTCGATCCCCTGACGCTGGCGCGTACGAGTAATTACACCCGTGTCATTCCGATTGGTCAAGTCGCGGATCGTAAACCCTCAAGGGCGAGATGAACCTTCAGTCGCCGTCACGGCGTGTCGCGGCCTTCCCCGGGCATCGCGACGAAGACCTCGCCGCCGGTGACGGTCACCGGAGACTCGTCGGGAGTGATCACGGCCGCCCGCCCCGGCGTGAGGACGATGCGGGCACCGGAGGCGCCGCTGACGACGGCCTCGCCCGCCACCGCCAGCGCGATCGACGCACCGGACAGGGCCACCTCGCCCGTCGCACCCGCGCGCACATGGGCGAGGGCGAAGTCCGGGATGCCGGGCGCGAAGACCTCCGCGCCGTCGCCGTCAGCCCGGGGCGCGAGCACGGGCGGGTCCGCCGGGCGGAAGTCCACCAGCGCGAGCAGCTCGGCCACGTCGATGTGTTTGGGGGTCAGCCCGCCCCGGAGGACGTTGTCGCTCGCCGCCATGATCTCCACGCCCAGGCCCGCCACGTACGCGTGGAGCACGCCGGCCGGCACGAAGATCGCCTCGCCGCGGCGCAGCTCGACGAGGTTCATCAACAGCGCGACGACGATGCCCGGGTCGGCGGGGTACGCCGCCGCCAGTGTGCGGACCAGCGCCAGCTCGGCCGCGAACTCCTCGGACACCGTGGATGCCGCCGCCTCGACGATCTGGGAGACAGCGGCCGCGTCGGCCTCCCCCAGGACCCAGGCGATCGCCGCCCGGAGCGCGACGGCGGAGTCATCGGCATCCAGACGTTCCCGGAGGGCCTGTACGGCATCGCCCTCGCCGAGGGCGGAGACCAGGCGGCGCGTGGCGACGAGGTCTCGCAGCCCGGCCAGCGCCGTGAAGGTGTCGCTGAGGGCGACGATGACCTCGGGCTTGTGGTTGTCGTCCTTGTAGTTGCGGTGCCCGGCGTCGCGCGGGACGCCCGCGGCCTCCTCGCGCGCGAACCCCTCGACCGCCTGTTCCTTGGACGGATGCACCTGGATGGACAGCGGCGCTCCCGCCGCGAGCAGCTTCAGGAGGTAGGGAAGACGCGCGGGGACGTCGGCGCGGGAGGCGAGCCACGCGTCGAGGCTGCGAGCCGACCCGTCGTGCACGAGCGCGGGAGAGCCGGGGTGGTCGCCGAACCACACCTCGGCCTCGGGAGCACCCGTCGGGGTGCGTCCCTCGAGGTCGGCGATCAGCGTCGGGCTGCCCCAGGCGTAGTCGCGGGGCGTGTTCGAGATCTCGATCAGCACGGGCGTCAGCCTATCCGCCCACGCCCTCGGCTCCCCGGATGCCGGGCGGTAGCCTGAGGGCACCATGGCGATGAACACCAGTCACCCGGTCTCGGCGCTGCCGGCCGCTCCGCCGCGCGAGACCACCGGACACCTTCTGCTCCGCGCCTGGTGCGTGTTCGTCCTCGTCCTGGCCCTCGGCGGAGTCGGGATCGTCCATGCCATCGGCCCCGTGGCCACCGCAATCGTGATCCTGGCATCCACGATCGTGTCCGCCATCGTCTGGGCGGTCGTGCGTCCCCCGGTCGCGGTGCGCCGCCTGCCGTTCCTCGCCTTCGGATACATCGCGTGGGCGGGGCTGTCGCTCGTGTGGAGCGCGTGGCCGGCGGCATCCCTCCTCACTTGGGCTCTGCTGGTCGCCACGAGCGTCCAGGGGCTGTTCATCGGGTCCGTCCTCACCTGGCGCGACGTGGTCGGGGCGGTGGCCTCGGCCGCGAAATGGGTCGTCGCGGCGTCGCTGCTGTTCGAGCTCGCCGTGGCGGTGTTCGTGCGGGGGCCGCTGCTGCCCGGGTTCGCCGTCCCCGAGGGTTCCGTCGATCCGGCGTCCGCGTGGTCGCGCGGCGACCTGTTCGACGGTGGCCCCCTGCAGGGCATCTTCGGCAACGCCGACCTGCTCGCAACGGTCATGCTCGTCGCGATCATCGTGTTCGCCGTCCGCTACGCCGCGCGGGCGCCCCGGCGCGGGCTGCTCTGGGCCTGGATCGCCGCCGCGGCGTTCCTGTTCGTGCGGGCGGGCTCCGTGACCGGCGTGATCGCGGCGGCGTTCGTCGTCCTGGTGCTCGCGACCGTGCTCGTCATGCGCACGGCACGGCGGCCCGGTGAACGGACCCGGTGGTACGCGCTGTACGCCTTCCTCGGACTCGGCGGCGGGGCCGCGCTGTGGTTCGGCCGCGACACCGTGTTCGGTGCGCTGGGCCGCGGCGCCGACCTCGTCGGTCGCGAGGGCGTCTGGGCCGACGTCCTCGCCCGAGCCGATCAGCATCCCATCCTCGGGTGGGGCTTCTCGACGCCCTGGATCGCGTCCGAACCGCTCATCGACGGGTGGATCGTGGAGCGGGGGCAGACCGAGGTGCAGGCGCACAGCATGTGGCTCGACGCCTACTTCCAGCTCGGCGGCGTCGGCGTCGCGCTCCTCGTACTCGTGATGCTCGCCTACGTGTGGCGCTCGTGGTTCTTCGCGGTGGATCGCCCGCGCTGGGACCTGCGTGCCGACCGCCCCTACTCGCCCCTCACGCTGCTGCCCACCCTCGTCGGCGGTCTCCTCGTGGTCCAGGGCCTCACCGACTCGACGCCGCTGGTCTCGTGGGGCTGGCTGTTCGTGGTGCTGTTCGCGTCGAAGATCAAGCAGTCCCCGCTGATCGGGGTCGGTCCCGCCGAGCAGAGCATCGCGATCGAGCGCGGCGAGTTCCGGGGATCGGCGTCCTGAGAGCGGCGCCATCCGACCGGCTGCCGCTCAGGGCCGCCGCCACCCCTCCGGGTAGACTGCGGGCTGGCCGCGACGGCCTGCGCCTTCGACGAAAGATCTCTTCGTGACGTACACCCTGCAGAACGCGGTGCTCCCGCTCGACCGCGATCCGGACCTCCTCCCCCTGTATGTCGACCCCGAGACGTGGTCGACGATCGATGAGGAGCCGGTGCGTGTCACCAACGTCGCGCAGTTGAGCAACGTGCTCGACCGTCACCGCGCCCGGATCGTCGCCGGGCGCCGCGTGTCGTTCGGCACCTACTTCAACGCCTTCCCCGCCGCCTACTGGCAGCACTGGACGGCGGTACGCGATGTGCGACTGACGGTGCGCACGTCGGGGGATGCCACGATCCTCGTGTACCGCTCGAACGGGGGCGGCACCAAGCAGCGCATCGAGACCCGCGAGGTTCGGGGCGAAACGGCGACGACGTTCGACCTCGTCCTCGACCAGTACAGCGACGGCGGCTGGATCTGGTTCGACGTCGCCGCCGACCGCACGGACGCGATGTTCGAGGGCGCCGAGTGGACGACCGAGCAGGAACCCGTCCGTGCCGGCAAGGCGAGTATCGGAATCACGACGTACAACAAGCCCGACTACTGCGTCGCGACGCTCACCGCCCTCGCCGATGCGCCCGATGTCCTCGACGTCGTGGATCGGGTGTTCCTGATCGATCAGGGCACCGATCTCGTAGCCGACCAGGACGCGTACCCCGAGGTCGCCGAACGCCTCGGTGAGACCCTGCAGATCGTGCGCCAGCCGAACCTGGGCGGGTCGGGCGGCTTCGCGCGCGCGATGGTGGAAACGCTCGAACGCCCCGAGAGCGACTTCGTCCAGCTCCTCGACGACGACGTGCGCATCGAGCCGGAGTCCATCCGCCGCTCGGTCGTGTTCGGCCGGTACGCGTCGGTGCCCACGATCGTCGGCGCCCACATGTTCGACCTGCTGGACCGGCCGAAGCTGCACGCCTGGGCGGAGGTCGTCGACGACGCGCCGTTCATGTGGCGCGCCCTGTTCCAGGAGCACCTCCCCCACGACTTCAGCGTCGCCAACCTCCGGCAGACGCCCATGCTCCACATGCGCCTCGACGCCGACTACAACGGATGGTGGATGTGCCTCATCCCCACCAGCATCCTGCGCGAGGTCGGCCTGTCGCTTCCGGCGTTCATCAAGTGGGACGACGCCGAATTCTGCGTGCGAGCGCGGGATGCCGGCTACCCGACGGTCTCGATGCCCGGTGTCGCACTGTGGCACGTCTCCTGGGTCGGCAAGGACGACTCGATCGACTGGCAGGCCTACTTCCACGCGCGCAACCGCATCGTCGCAGCGCTCCTGCACTCGCGGTCGCCCCTGGGCGGAACCCTGATCCGCCACAGTCGACGGGTCGACCTCAAGCACCTCATGATGATGCAGTACTACCCGGTCGAGCTGCGTCACCGGGCTCTCCGCGACGTGCTCTCGGGCCCCGACCACATGCGCGAGACGCTCGCGCGGGCCATGCCCGAGGCCCGGCTGATCGCACAGAAGCATCCCGAGACGCGCATCCACAAGGATTCCGGTGTCCCCCTCCGGTCCCGCCGGGGGCGGCAGGTCTTCAGGCGCCTGAAGAAGAACGAGTTCGACAGCCCGACCGGCCTCGCCCTTCGCACCTTCACGATCCGCACACTGGTGTCGCACTGGTTTCACACCCCGCGCCCCGAGAACGTCGCGCAGCCCGAGGTGGAGTTCGGCAAGGGCGATGCCCACTGGTGGCGCGTGCCGCTGTACGACAGCGCGCTGGTGAGCGCCGCCCACGGGTCGGGCAAGAACATCTACACGCGCGACCGCGCGCAGTTCCGCCGGATGCTCGTCGACACCGTGCGCCTGCACCGTCGTCTCCGCCGCGAATGGCCCCGCCTGTCCCGCCAATATCGCGCGGCCCTCCCCGACCTGACGTCCCAGGCGCGGTGGCGCGAGACCTTCGAGGAGCGTGCGTGAGCGTGGCATCCTTCGATCCGGCGTCCGCGACCATCGTCGTCGTGACGTACAACCGCACGCACCTGCTCACGCGACTGCTCGAGAGCATCGAACGGATGTCGCCCGCCCCCGGGCACCTGGTCGTCATCGACAACGCGTCGACGGATGACACCACCGAGGTCGTCGAGTCGTTCCGCGACCGACTCCCCACCGAGCTCGTCTACCGCCGTCTCGAGACGAACACCGGCGGCTCCGGCGGGTTCAGCGAGGGGATGCGCGTGGCGTACGACCTCGGTTCCGAGTGGATGTGGCTGATGGACGACGACGTGGAGGTCGTCTCGGACGGGCTCGCGCGCATGGGTCACTGGACCGCGCGGTTCCGGAGCATCCAGGGCCGCCGCTACGACTACGACGGCAGCGAGTTCTACTGGCAGTACCGCGTCGCCGAGTCGATGGCGATCCCGATCCCCTTCGCCCCGGCGTCCTTCGACGCCTCGGGCTTCAAGCCGATGAACTCCGGGTGCTTCGAGGGCATGTTCATCCATCGCGACGTCGTCGCGAAGATCGGCCTGCCCGACCCCCGCTTCTTCATCTACTGGGACGACCAGCTGTACGGGTGGCTCGCGTCGCGCGTGACCGACTCCGTCATCGTGAACGAGTTCGTTCTGCGGCGCACCCGCGAGATCAAGCAGTGGGACATGGGCATCCGCCACATGAACGCCTCGAGCGACGCCTACCGGTTCTACATCATGCGCAACCGCGCCTACCTGGCGAAGTACTACCGGGAGCTCGGCGTCTACCGGCCCGTGCCGTTCACCGCCGGCACCGCGTTGACGTTCGTCAAAGAGCTCATCCGGCTCGTCGTGGTCGAGCGGAAGCTGCGCGGCACGAGCCACCTCTTCCGAGGCCTGCGCGAGGGTCGCAAGATCGCGCGCGACGCGTCCTGGCGGCCCATGCCGCCCCTGGAGACGGTCCGGCCGGTGGCGTAGACCCCGTCAGCCCAGACTCGCGGGCAGCTGCTCGGCCAGGGACGGGGCGAGCGTGGTCGCGTACGTGCGGGAGAGGTGGTTGTCGTCGCGGTAGACGGCGACATTCCCGATGACCCCCGGGCAGAAGTCGTCGGGGCAGATCCAGGGGGTGAGGTCGACCATGCGCACGCCGGGGGCGGCGAGGTCGGTCGCCGGGTTGGCGTCGGCGAGGGAGCTCGCGCGTGGAACGGCGCAGTCGACGGCGTTCTCGGACTCCGCGACGCATCCGTACATGTCGAACGCGAATCGCGGGTTGTCACGCACCGCGATCACGTCGATATCGGCGTCCGCCATGCGATCGAGGAATCCCCGGATGCCGGGGCGAAGTGCCTCGTCGTCCTCGCCGGCATCCGAGCGGGTGACCACCGTCATGACCGCCGCGGGCGCGAGCCGTTCGGCGTGCGAGATCGCTGACTCACGCCACTCGGGGCAGGAGGGATCCATCCCCGGCTCGTCGAGCCCCATCGAACAGCCCCCCTTGATGAGGAACACCACGCCCCAGCCGTTCTCCGCGGCGACCGGGAGGAGGGCCCCCGTCATCTGCTGGGCGTGCGAGTCGCCGATCACGACGATCGTGTCGCTCGCGCGCGAGGTGGCCCGGGTCTCGGAGCAGGTGCCCTCGAGGATCCCCTGAGGAACCGCCCGGTCCCCCGAACAATCGTGGTCGAGGTAGACCCACTCGTCCTCGAGCTGAGTGGGCGCCGGCAGGAGGGCCGCTTCGGCGGTCGGTTCCGGCAGGGTGGGGTCGAGGAGCACCGCCGCCCCCGGGTTGTCGAGCATCGCACGCGCCGCGAGTTCTCTGTCCTGGATGGCGCTGGACACCTGCCATCCGGCGAGGGGGGTCACCACGACGGCGGTGGCCACGACGAGGACGGCCGTCGGCACCAGGGGTGACGGGTCCGACCTCCGCCATGCCCGCAGCGGTGCGTCCACGAGTGCCGTCAGCCCGCGGGCCAGGACGAGCGAGACGAGGATGACGAGAGCGCCGCCGACGAGGCCTGCATCCGAACCCCCCGTCACCAGCAGCAAGGTGATCAGGACCGGCCAGTGCACGAGATAGAGGGCATAGGCATCGCGGCCGAGCATCCCGAGCGGACGGGATGCCAGCACCCGGGCAGGCCCGACCGGTCGCGCCCCGGACCCGGCGAGCACCACGGCCGAGGCGCAGATCACCGGCCACAGCGCGAGGTAGCCGGGAAAGCCGCCGCGGACGTCGACCAGCATCCCGAGGGAGAGGAGCCCGATGAAGCCCGCCCATCCCAGCACGGCGCGCAGCCTCGCGCCCGCCCGGACGTAGGGGAGCACGACGACGAGGAGGGATCCGGCGGCGAACTCCCACAGGCGCGCGCCGGTGTCGAAATACGCGGCCTGCTGATGGGCGGCGGTGTGGATGACCGAGTACGTGAAGGACAGGAGGAACACCGCACCGAACGCCGCACCGACGACCCGGTCCGGAGCCCACCCGCTCCGACGGACCACGAACTGGCAGCCCGCCAGGATCGCCACCCACAGCAGGAACGCCTGCCCCTGAACGGAGAGCGACCAGAAGTGCTGAAGCGGACTGGGCGCCTCGGAGCGCGCGTAGTAGTCGACGGCGTCCGCGGCCAGCACCCAGTTCTGGACATACAGCAGCGACGCCCAGGTCTGCTCCCAGACCGAGTGCCACATCGCCGGCGGGTAGACCGTGCGCACGAGCGCGAGCACGCTCACGAGCGTGATCGCCGCAGCCGGCAGCAGTCGCCGGAAGATCCCCAGCAGGTGACGCAGCGGACGCACCGGGCGCGGACCGGCCATGCGGCGGACGAAGCCGCGCGTCAGGAAGAACGCCGACAGCATCAGGAAGACGTCGACGCCGCCCGACACGCGCCCGAACCACACGTGGTACGTGACCACGAGGAGAACGGCGACGGCCCGGAGCCCGTCGATGTCGGGCCGATACGCCCACCGCCCCTCATCCGACCCGCCGGCGGAGGCCAGAGGGGGCGACGAGGCGCGAACTGTCGTCGTCACGCCAGCTGGTTGTTCCACATGGAGAGGGCCGAACCGATGGCCATGTGCATGTCGAGGTACTGGTAGGTGCCGAGGCGGCCGCCGAAGAACACGTCCTTCTCACCCGCCGCCAGCTCGCGGTACGCCAGCAGACCCGCTCGGTCGTCGGCGGTGTTCACGGGGTAGTACGGCTCGTCCGCGCGCGTGGCGAAGCGGGAGTACTCGCGCACGACGACGGTCTTGTCGGTCGGGTAGCGATCCGCCCGTTCGGGGTGGAAGTGCTTGAACTCGTGGATGCGCGTGTACGGGACGTCCGCATCGGCGTAGTTCATCACGCTCGTGCCCTGGAAATCCCCGATCGGAAGAACTTCCTGCTCGAAGTCGAGGGTCCGCCACGACAGCTCGCCCTCGGCGTAGTCGAAGTACCGGTCGACGGGCCCGGTGTACACGACAGGGACCTGGCCGACGGTGGCCTTCTTGTTCAGCGGCTGAGCCTCATCGAAATAGTCCGTCGACAGCTTCACCTCGATGTTCGGGTGATCCGCCATCCGCTCCAGCCACGCCGTGTACCCGTCGACGGGCAGGCCCTCCCACGTGTCGTTGAAGTACCGATTGTCGTAGGTGTAGCGGACGGGCAGACGCGAGATGACCTCGGCCGGCAGGTCCTTCGGGTCGGTCTGCCACTGCTTCGCGGTGTAATCGCGGATGAACGCCTCGTAGAGCGGCCGGCCGATCAGACCGATCGCGCGCTCCTCCAGGTTCGCGGCATCCTTCGCATCGAACTCCCCCGCCAGTTCGAGCACGAGCGCCCGCGCCTGGTCGGGGGTGTACGCGGACTGGAAGAACTGATTGATCGTGCCGAGGTTGATGGGCAGCGGGAACACCACGCCCTTGTGCGTCGTGTAGACCCGGTGCACGTACGAGGTGAAGTCGGTGAAGCGGTTCACGTACTCCCACACCGCCGGGTTCGACGTGTGGAAGAGGTGTGCGCCGTACCGGTGCACCTCGATCCCCGTCTCGGGCTCGGCCTCCGAGTACGCGTTGCCGCCGATGTGGTGGCGACGGTCGAGGACCGTCACGTTCCGGCCCGACGCAGCCGCGCGCTCCGCGATCGTGAGACCGAAGAAGCCCGAGCCGACGATGAGAAGATCCATGGGGAAGAAGAGGCTTTCGTGTCGACGGACGCGCGGATGTGGCCCGCGCCCCACCAGTCTAAACGGGCACCTCGCCGCCGCCCTCAGGAGCGGATCAGGTGCCGTCCGTTAGCATGACTGACTGGCGTCGAGCGAGAAGTAGGGGTAAATGAGCGGTTCGTGGTCGGTGATCGTGATGCCACTGATCGTCTCGGTCCTGGCGCTGACCGTCCCCGGACTCGTCGTGATGGCGGCCGGGTGGGGCGTCGGCCGAGTCCGCCTCCTGGCGCTCGCGCCGGTGATCTCGATCGCCGTGCTGGGCGTTTCCGCGACCCTCGCGCCGATGATCGGGCTGGGGTGGTCCCCGCTCCCGGTCGCGATCGTCACGACTGTCGCCGGCGCTGCCGCGTTCGGCCTGCGCCGATGGGTCGGCTCCGAGCACGACGACCGGACGCCGCCGGCGAACGCCCTGTGGGGTGGCCTGGCAGTCGCCCTGGCGGCCGTGATCATCGGACTCCAGCTCGCCTCCGTCTTCGGCGGCCCCTCCCACGTCTCGCAGACCTTCGACGCGATCGTCCATTTGAACACCGTCGCCTACGCCCTGGAGATGCAGGACGTATCGGCGTTCCACATCGGCGCCACCTCCGACATCGGGTTCTATCCGAACGCGTGGCACACCGTTGCCGCTCTCGCTGCCGAGGTCTCCGGCGCCTCGGTGCCGGTCGCCGTCAACGCGGCCAACATCGCACTCGGTGCGGTCGCCTGGCCGCTGTCGGTCGTGGCGCTCAGCGCCGCTCTGCTGTCGGAGCGGACCGCGGTCCTGGTCAGCGCCGCCGCGCTGTCGACGGGCTTCGGAGCGTTCCCGATCCTTCTGATGTACTTCGGCGTCCTCTACCCCAACGCCATGGGCTACGCCGTGCTCCCCGGTGGCATCGCCGTCGTCGTGCACCTTCTGCGCACGACGGGTGTGCGCTCACGCCTCCGCGCAGTCTTCCTGCTGCTGACCGCCTCCGCCGGAGTCGGGCTGGGTCATCCGAACGCGTTCCTCGCCATGGTGGCCCTGGGGACCGGCATCGTCGTCGTCGAACTCGTCTCGGCGGCCTGGCGGCGCGCGTCGCGGCGCTACTGGTACCTGGTGCTCGCGATCCTCGCCGCCCTCGCCCTCGTCATCATCGGACTCTGGCGTTTCTCGCGAACGGGCGAAGGGATGTCGCGATGGGCCCCCTGGCAGACGACGGCACAGGCCGTCGGCGAGGCGCTCCTGCTCTCCCCTCACGGCTACACCCTGACGGTGACGATCTCGATCCTCATCGTCATCGGCCTCATCAGCATCGTCCGACGGCCGCACCTCCTCGTCGTGGCCGCACCCATGGTGGTGGCCTCACTCCTGTTCGTCGTGGTTTCGGGCACCGCCGGGGGCAACGTCGTGCGCGAGGCGCTCACCAACCCCTGGTACAACGACTCCTACCGCCTGGCTGCGCTCCTTCCCGCCGCGGGAATTCCGGTGGCCGTCCTCGGAGCCGTGACGGTGGTCGATCTGGCGATGCGGGGCCTGCGGCGAATGAACGCCGGGCGCGGCTGGCGTATCGCCGCCGCCGCACTCGGCGTGATCGCGATCTTCTCGGTGGGAGTCAGCCCGAACATCCTCCGCGCGGCCGACGAAGCCCGCGGGGCCTATGCACTGACGCCGACATCGCCCCTCCTCACCAGCGATGAGGAGGCCCTGCTCGAACGGCTCCCCGAAACGACCCCGGAGGATGCCGTCATCGCGGGCAGCGCCTGGACCGGGGCCTCTCTCGCCTACGCGATCGGCGACCGCGAGGTGCTCCGCAAGCACGTGTTCGGCAGCATCGGTCCGGACGAGGAGTATCTCAACAACCACCTGCGGGACATCGACTCCGACCCCGCGGTGTGCCAGGTCGTCGACCGGCTCGGCGTCGACTACGTGCTCGATTTCGGCGCGCAGAACGTCTGGAACAACCCGGGAGTCGGCCTGGAGCGCCAGGGGCTCTACGACCTGACCCCGTCGGACCGCCTCATCCTGGTCGACTCGCAGGGACCGGACGCGCGTCTGTTCCGCATCGAGGGGTGCTGACGGTGGCGAACCGAGCGACCGTCGCGGTCGCGTACGACTGCCTGTTCCCGTACTCCACCGGCGGCGGCGAACGGCAGTACCGCGCCTTCGCCGACGAGATCGGGGCGCGAGGGATCGACGTCGACTACCTCACGGCCGTCCAGTGGGACGGTGCGGTGCCGCCCGAGGAGCGCTTCCGAATCGTCCCCGTGAGCGGCCGCCTGTCGCTCTACTCCGCCGACGGCGTGCGCCGCATCCCGGCGGCGCTCGCCTACGCCGCGGGCCTCTTCCGGGCGTTGCACCGCAGCCGGGGCCGCTACCAGGCGGTCATCGTGAGCGGCCTGCCGATCTTCAACGTGTTCGCCGCGCGCCTCGCCCTCCTCGGCACCCGGACCCGGGTCGCGGTGGACTATCTCGAGGTGTGGCATCGCCTCCAGTGGGTCGAGTACTCCGGCCGCGTCACCGGCACGATCGCGTGGCTCCTGCAGAGGCTCGCGATCGCCGTCACCCCGGTGGCGACGTGCCATTCGCAGCTGAGCGCGACACGTCTGCGCCGAGAAGGGCTGCGCAGCGAGCCGGTGGTGAGCCCCGGGCTCATCGACGGTGCCGTGCAGGCCGCCCCGACCGCACCGGCATCCCGGCCTCCGTACGTCCTCTACGCGGGACGCCATATCCCCGACAAGCGCGTCGACTCCCTGCCGGCAGCGGTCGCCGAGGCCCGTCGCACCGTTCCCGACCTGCGGCTGGTGATCCTCGGGTCCGGCCCGAGCACCGCGGAGATCCGCGCGGAGGTCGACCGAGCCGGTGGATCGGCGTGGACCGACTTCCCCGGGTTCGTCGAGGATGCCGAGCTCGACACGCTCCTGCACGGCGCGCTGGCCCTGATCAACCCGTCCCGCCGCGAGGGCTACGGCCTCGTCGTCGTCGAGGCGAATGCGCACGGCACGCCCGTGGTCCTCGTCGCCGACGAAGGCAACGCCGCCACCGAACTGATCGACCCCGGCGTGAACGGCATCGTGGCGCCGAGCACCTCTCCCACCGACCTCGCCCGGGCGATCCGGGCCGTCGCCGACGGTGGTGACGACCTGCGCCGCTCCGCGCGCGCCTGGTACGACGCCGCCGTGGGCACCCGCACCATCCGACGCACCGTGGAGGGGATCCTGTCGGCACTCCGGCTGCCGACCTCCGCCGCACAGCGGATCACGAAAGAAGACACGCCGTGACCTCTCCTTCCCCGACCGACGCCGTCGAACTGACGATCCTCATGCCCTGCCTCAACGAGGCGGAGACCCTCGAGGTGTGTATCCGAAAGGCACAGGGGTTCCTTCAGCGCAGCGGTATCCGCGGGGAAGTCCTGATCTCCGACAACGGCAGCACCGACGGTTCGCAGGCGATCGCCGAGCGCCTGGGCGCCCGCGTCTCGCACGCCCCACGCCGGGGCTACGGTGCCGCGCTGATCAACGGCATCGACCAGGCCCGGGGCGAGTACGTCATCATGGCGGATGCCGACGACAGCTACGACTTCGAGAGCCTCGAGCCGTTCGTCGAGCGACTGCGCGCGGGGGCCGACCTGGTCATGGGCAACCGTTTCAAGGGCGGGATCGCCCCCGGCGCGATGCCCCCGCTGCACAAGTATCTGGGCAACCCGGTGCTGTCGTTCATCGGAGAGCTGTTCTTCCGCCCCGGCATCCGTGATTTCCACTGCGGGCTCCGCGGGTTCAACCGCGCCCGGATCCGGGAGCTCGACCTGCAGACCACGGGAATGGAGTTCGCCTCCGAGATGGTGGTGCGGGCCTCGCTCGCCCGCTACCGCATCGAAGAGGTGCCCACGACGCTCAAGAAGGACGGCCGCTCGCGCCCGCCGCACCTGCGCAGCTGGCACGACGGCTGGCGTCACCTGCGCTTCCTGCTGCTCTTCGCTCCCCGCTGGCTCTTCGTCTACCCCGGGCTGGTGGCGTTCTTCCTGGGGGCGATCACGGTCGGAGTGCTCGCCTTCGGCGGCGTCAACATCGGCGGGGTCGGCTTCGACGTCACCACGATGGTGTACGCCAGCGCACTCTGCGTGATCGGGTTCCAGTCGCTCCTCTTCTTCTGGTTGACGAAGCTCTACGCGACGCAGGAGGGCTTCCTCCCCACCAGCGAGAGATACCGACGCATCGTGGCGAAGTGGTCGGCCGAACGCGGTCTGCTGATCGGAGTCGGGCTGTTCGTCCTCGGCGTCGTCATCGGCATCGTCCAGGTCTCGATCTGGGGCAGCACCGACTTCGGCGCGCAGAACGCCGCCCAGGCGGTGCGCATCGCGGTCCCCAGCGCCCTGCTGATCATCCTGGGCTTCCAGACCGTCATGATGAGCTTCTTCTCGGGCGTTCTCACCACGCCCCGGCGCGAGCAGCGCCCCGAAGCCGTCATCGAGAGCTGATGACAGGCCCCCGCGTCCTCGTCGACCTCCTCGGTTTCACCGGTTCCCGCGGAGGCACCGAGACCTACGTCCGAGAGCTCCTCCCCCGCATCGCCGCGCTGCGTCCGGGAACGTCCTTCGCCGCGCTCACCGGCCGCGCCGGCACCGCGCCGGTGGAGGCGTTCTTCCCCGGACGCGTCCACACCCTCCGCGCCGTCGGCGCGGATCCGGCGAGCTGGGCCCTGGGCGCCGTCGCGGCGACCGATACCGTCGCCCGCCGGAACCGAGCCGACCTCGTGTGGGCGCCGGCGAACTTCGGTCCGGTCTTTCGCGGAGTCCCGCGAATCGTCACCGTCCACGACGCGATCTACGACGAGGTGCCGGGTGGTCTCGCGCACCGCGCCCAGCGGGGCCTCACGTCGTGGCTCATGCGTCGATCGGCGCGCACCGCGGATCGCGTGGTGACGGTGTCGAACGCGGCGGCCGAGAGCATCCGCCGGAACCTGGGCCTGGAAGCGGACCGCATCGCCGTCGTCCACAACGGCAGCAGCGCACCGCACCCCGTCGCTGATCCGGCCGATGTCGTGGCATCCCTCGGCCTGCCGTCGGACCGGCCGGTCGTCCTGAGCGTCGGGAACCGGATGCCGCACAAGAACCTCCCCGGCCTGCTCGCGGCGCTGGCGACACTCCCCGCCGATACCCGCCCCGTGACCGTCATCGCGGGAATCAGCCTCCCCGACCCGCTCGGCGACGACGTCGCACGTCTCGGGCTCGAGCGGGACGTGCTGCTGCCCGGGTGGGTGAGTGATGCGCAGCTCGAGGCGCTGTTCCAGGTGGCGAAGCTGTACGTGTGCCCGTCGCTCGTCGAGGGGTTCGGGCTTCCGGTCGTCGACGCGCTGCGACGGGCGGTACCGGTCCTCGCGAACGACGTGCCCGTCCTCCGCGAGGTCGGCGGCGACGCCGCGCGCTACGCCGACGCCACGAACCCCCGTGAGTTCGGACGGGCCATCTCCGCCGCGCTCGCCAGCCCCCCGGATGCCATCACCAGGGCGGACGCCCAGAAGTGGGCTTCCGGCTTCACCTGGGACGACGCGGCGGAAGGCACCGCCGACGAACTGGACCGGGTACTGGCATCGATCGGTCGCCGATGAGCGCCGCCCCGTCGTTGCACCGGCGGCTGCTGGGTTTCATGCTGCTGCCCGTGATCGCAGCACTCTCGCCGGTCATCGCCCTGCCCGTTATCACCCGCAACGCCGGCAGCGCGGGCTGGGGAAGTGCGATCGCGGGCGAGAACATCGGAACCTTCACCGCCATCGCCATCGGCTGGGGCTGGACGACGATCGGTCCCGCACTGATCTCCCTCGCCGCCGACGACGACCACCGGGCGCGGCTCTACCGCGAGTCGCTCACGATCCGTCTGCTGATCTCCATCGTCGCGCTCCCCGCGCTCGTCGTGATCTGCTGGCTCATCGCGGCGCCCGGTGCGGAGCTGTTCACGGTCCTCATGGGCATCCAGGGCGCCCTCATCTCCCTGTCGTTCACGTGGTTCAGCGCCGGAATCGGCGACCCGCGGACGATCGTGGTGCTCGACGCCATTCCGCGGCTGCTCGCGAACTTCGCCGCCGCCGGGTTGGTGCTGGTCACCGGGGTCGTCGTGTTCTACCCCCTCGCCGGCATCCTCGTCACGGTCGTGAGCACGGCGATCTTCACGGTGCGCTTGCTCCGACGCCATCCCGGCCCCTGGCCACGTCCCCGCGAGCTGCCCGCACTCTTCCGCAGCACTCTTCCCGTCGCACTGAACGACGCCGGGCTGAGCGGATATTCGAGCGTCCCCGCCCCGGTGGTCAACGTCACCGCCTCGCCCGAAGCGTCGGCGGGATATGCCAGCTCCGACAAGCTGCTCAAGCTCGGCCAGTTCATCCCGATGACCCTGGCGAACGCCCTCCAGAGTTGGATCGGGGAAGCACACGGATCCCACCGGGGGCGCCGCATGGGCATCGCCCTGGTGCTGGCGACGGGCATCGGCGCGCTGGGGTGGGCGGGTCTCGCGCTCGTGGGGCCCTGGTTCACCGAGTTCTACTTCGGCGCCGATGCCGCCGCACCCTTCGACGTCCTCCTGGCGACGGGCCTGGTGTTCTTCTTCTTCTCGGTACGGACCATCGTCGCCCGCCTGATCCTGTTTCCCGCGGGGCAGGCCGGCGCCGTGATGCGCACGACGCTGATCGCCACGGCGATCGGCATCCCGCTCATGATCGGTCTCGCGCTGGCCTGGGGGCCCGTCGGTGCGGCGATCGGGTACGCGTTCACCGAGGGCGCCGCCACCGTTCTGCTGAGCCGCCGGTGCTTCCGCGTCCTGCGGGACCTACGGCACGCCCCCGCGGAGGCACCCGCATGACCGTCACGGATCGGTGCCGCGCGCGCCGAGGAGAAAGGACCACCGCATGAGGCTGGCCATCAACGGACGCTTCTTGCTGACGTCCTACGGCGGGGTGCGCCGATGCGCCGTGGAGATCTCGCAACACCTCGCGCAGATGCGCTCCGACCTCGTCCTGCTGATCCCTCCCGCGGCGATCGACCAGGTGCCCCCGGGTGTTCCCTTCGAAGTGATCGGACGCTCGGGCGGCCCGATCTGGGAGCAGATCGAGCTCCCGCTCTGGCTGCGCCGGCACGGCTCGCCGCTTCTGCTCAACCCCGCGAACATCGCGCCCATGACCTACCGCCGCCAGGTCTCGATCCAGCACGACATCGCACCGGCGCTGCGCCCCCATGATTTCACCCTGCTCTTCCGGATCCAGTGGCACCTCGTCGTGCGTCTGGGGATGCTGCGCCGGGGTCAGCGTCTGGTGACCAGCAGCCGAGCGTCCCGAGAGGAGATCGCCGCGCAGTTCCGCGTCGATCCCGGCACGATCGAGGTGATCCACCTCGGGGCGGACACCCTTCCGGCCGCGGATCGACCGACCTCCGAGGGAGAGCGGACGACATACGTGACCTTCGGTCGGCACGGCGCGGCGAAGAACGCGCGAGCGGCCCTCGATGCGCTCGCTCTGCTTCCCGCGGACGAGCGGATCGACTTGGAGTTCGTCGGCAAGCTCGATCCCGAACTCGAGCCGTATGCCCGTGCCCGAGGAATCGATCCGGATCGCATCCGTTGGCTCGGACCCGTCAGCGACGAAGAGCTCGCCGACGCGTTCACCCGCGCAGCCGCCTTCGTGTGGCCCTCCCTGCACGAAGGCTTCGGCCTGCCGCCCCTGGAGGCCCAGAGGCTGGGAACACCGGTGCTCGCTTCCGACATCCCCATCAACAGGGAGATCCTCGGCGAGTCTGCCCGCTACTTCCCGGCCACGGATGCCGCGGCCCTCGCTGCCCTGTTCACCGACGTCGCGCGGGATCCGGGTCTGCGCTCTGAGCTCTCTCGGCGAAGTCTTGCCAACGGTGAGGCGTTCACGTGGCGACGGACGGCCGAGCGCTGGAACGACCTGATCGACGAACTCCTCGCCTGATACCCCCGCCCGCGACGGGCGAGGCAGAATCGAGGGGTGAACATCGGCTTCGTCGTGACGACCCTGGGGCGCATCGCCCCCCTCCGCGCCCTCCTGACCTCGCTCGCGGATCAGCTTCTTCCGGGTGACCACGTCGTGCTGGTCGCCCAGGGAGCGCAGGAGGACGTCGCGGCCCTCGCGGCCGAATTCGCCGTGAACGGCGTGCCTGTCACAGCAACCACCTCGGGTCGGGGCGCGTCGCTCGGGCGCAACACCGGCGTCGCCGCACTCCCCGAGGGCGACGCGGTCGTGACGTTCCCCAACGACAACACCACCTATCCACCGGGCACCGTCCGAGCGCTGCACGCCGCCGTCGACGATGCGGGCTTCCTCGCCGGGGGGTTCACCTCGTGGGACGAGCGCGGCCCCAAGACGACGCTTCCGGAGCCGGGCACCCCGTTGGACAAATACAACGTGTGGTCCGTGATCGAGATGGGCATCCTGATCCGCCGCTCGCTGTTCGACGCCGTCGGCGGATTCGACGAAGACCTCGGGCCGGGCTCCGTCACCCCCTGGCAGGTGGCCGAGGGGACGGACCTGCTCCTGCGTGCAATGGCGCACGACCGACGTCTCCTGTCGGAGTTCCGCTGGCTCCCCGCCGAGGTCCACGTCGACGGCATCTCCACGGGATTCGGACTCTCCAGCGCCGAGCGTCGTCGCAAACTCCGGGCCTACGGTCGCGGCACCGGACGCGCTTTCGCCGCGCACGACTACCCGCTGTGGTGGCGAGTCGCTTTCACCGGGGCGGGGCTCCTCTACGGCATCCGCAATCCGAAACCGATCACGCTGGCCGACGGGTGGCCGATGTTCCTCGGGCGGCTGGAGGGGACGCTCGGGCGCACGTTCGGCCAGGCGCGGATGGTCTCGACGACCCGGTGACCCGGCGTCGGGGCCGACGCCGGGCGCCGAGGAAGGCCGCTGGTAGGCTACGGAAGTGTCTTCGAGAGTTCTGATCACCGGCGGCGCCGGCTTCATCGGGTCCCACCTTTCCGAGCGTCTCCTCGCCGAGGGCCACGAGGTCATCTGCGTCGACAACTTCTTCACGGGCACCCGGCGCAATGTCGAGCACCTGTTCAGCAACCCGCGCTTCGAGCTCATGCGGCACGACGTGACGTTCCCGCTGTACGTCGAGGTCGATCAGATCTACAACCTCGCCTGCCCGGCCTCCCCGGTGCACTACCAGCACGACCCCGTGCAGACCACGAAGACCAGCGTCATGGGCGCCATCAACATGCTCGGTCTCGCGAAGCGTCTCCGGGTGCCGATCCTGCAGGCGTCGACCTCCGAGGTCTACGGCGACCCGGCGGTGCACCCGCAGACCGAGGACTACTGGGGCAACGTCAACCCCATCGGAACCCGTTCCTGCTACGACGAGGGCAAACGCGCCGCCGAGACGCTCTTCTTCGACTACCGCCGCCAACACGACCTGTCGATCAAGGTCATCCGCATCTTCAACACCTACGGCCCGCGCATGCACCCCAACGACGGTCGTGTCGTGTCGAATTTCATCGTGCAGGCTCTGCGCGGCGAGCCCATCACGATCTACGGTGACGGTTCCCAGACGCGTTCGTTCTGCTTCGTCGACGACCTCGTCGACGGCATGATCCGCCTGATGAACACCGGCCACGAGGTCACCGGCCCGATCAACGTCGGCAATCCTGGCGAATTCACGATGCTCGAGTTGGCCAACGCCGTGCTCGAGATCACCGGCGGCACGTCCGAGATCGAGTACCGCCCGCTTCCGCAGGACGACCCCAAGCAGCGCCAGCCCAACATCGACCTCGCGCGCCGCGAGCTCGGGTGGGAGCCGACCGTCGCCCTGCGCCCGGGGCTGGAGCGCACGATCGAGTACTTCCGCGGCGTGCTCGCCACGGCTTGAGCCGGCACGTGACGAGGGGAGAACGGCCGGCGGTGTCGATGCTCCAGGTCGCGCGCTCTCTGTGGCGGTCGGCACGCGACCGGCCGGTGTTCCGCCCTCTGGTCGCGCGGCTGGACAGGCTCTGGTGGTTCCGGGCGATCGCTCGCGCGGACATCGTCGACCTCGACTACGTGCGCGCCCAGACGGGACGCGCCCTCAGCGCGAACGCCGCGATCCGGCGCTACGTCTCCGGCGGATACCGCGATGGATTCCGGCTGAACCCGCTCTTCGTCGACACCGCCGTGGGCGATCACC
Source organism: Microbacterium enclense (assembly GCF_004022425.1). Lineage (GTDB taxonomy): Bacteria > Actinomycetota > Actinomycetes > Actinomycetales > Microbacteriaceae > Microbacterium > Microbacterium enclense_A. The sequence goes on from NZ_RBZY01000006.1 coordinate 70,894, forward strand.
TCCCCGAAGCCTGGCGCGTTCCGGCGCTCTACGCGTATGTCGTCGCCGATCCGCGTGGTCTGCAGGTGAGCCCGCTCTGGGATGCCACGGCGTACGGCGAGCGGCATCCGGAGGCCTGGTCGGTCCCCGGCGGACCCGTCGCGCACGCGTGGCACCGGCGGGAGGAGGAGTCCCTCCCCTTCGGTCCCGACGCACTGCCGTCGCCCGCGCCGTGGAGCCGTCTGTCGAAAGTGATCGCGGACGCAGCACACCGCGCGCGCGTCGGCGGCGAGATCGCGGCTCCGCCGGGGACCGTCCCACTCGAGCGCGAGATGCTGGTCGCGCTCGGGCCCGACGAGTGGGACTTCGACGAGTCGATCGCCGAGGCGATCGCCTTCGCCGCCGTCGCCGGGCAGGGCTCCGCGATCGCCGTCCTGGATCCTCGCGCCGAGGACTGGACGCTCGCGCAGATCGCGGCGGCGTCCACCGCCCGTGTCCGGGTCAGCCGTCGCCGCCACGACGACGCCGCGTCCGCCCTCGACGAGCTCCGTCGGACCTCGATCGCGGAGATCATCGTCCTGCGGGGCCCCAACCAGACGCTCACCGCCGGCGACGCCGGAACGCTCGCGGATCGCGTCCACGAACACGGGGCGGGGACGTTCCTGGCACCGGTCTGGCTCGACGGCGACGGCACGATCGCGGCCATCGGAGCCACCGGAGAGGGGCGCTTCCTGGCCGGACACCCCGTGGAAGACCTCACGCCGCTCCTCGACGCCGACGGCCCCTCCCTCGAGGTTCCCGCCCTCGCCGGATCCACCTTCGCCGCTCACCGCGCCGACATCGATGCCGAGCTCCGCGGGGCCGATGCCGCGGCAGCCGCGTCTGTCGGCGGCACCGCCCATGTGGCCCTCGACCTGTACTCCCGGACGAGATCTCCCATCCCTCCGGCCGAGCTGCCCCACCTCGCCGCGAACGCCGACGCCTTGCTGGAGCGGGCCGGATGGGAGCGTGCTCGGACGGGACCCTCTCCGCGCGTTCAGCGCCCCGTGCGCGCGACGGTCCTCGCCGACGGCACGACTGTGCCGGTGCTGCGGTGGGCGCTGCGCACGGCAGCGCCCGTCGGACCGCGTGCCGAAGGGTGGGGAGACACGCATTTCGCCCGCGCGCTCGCGGCTGCGCTCCGACGCCAGGGCCAGGAAGTCGTGATCGACGCCTATCCCGCGCGGCACCGCCCCACGCGCCACCTCGACGATGTTACGGTCGCGCTACGCGGGCCCGAGCCGCTGGAGGCTTCCCCCTTCGGAACCTCGCTGCTGTGGATCATCAGCCACCCGGACCAGATCGGTACGGATGACGTGGCCGGATTCGACGCGGTCTTCTCCGCGTCCGCTCCGTGGGCCCGGCGGGCCGCAGCCGAGCTCGGCGTCCCCATCACCCCGCTGCTGCAATGCACGGATGCCACGCGCTTCCGCCCTTCGGGAGCTCCGCGCGGCCGAGACATCCTCTTCGTCGGCACCGCCCGTGGCATCCTCCGCCCCTCCGTCGTCGAACCGATCCGCGCCGGGATCCCCGTCACCGTGATCGGACCGGATTGGCGCGGGTGGATCCCCGCCGACCGCATCGCCGCGACCGGCGTCGACAACGACGCCCTGCCGGACCTCTACGAGCGGGCCGGCGTCGTCCTTAACGACCACTGGCCGGCCATGCGGGAGCGGGGGTTCATCGGCAACCGCCTCTTTGACGTCGTCGCCGCCGGCGGTCGCGCCATCAGCGACCGCGTCGAGGGCATCGACGCACTGTTCGAGGGTGCTGTCCGGACCTACGGCTCGATCCCGGAGCTGATCGACATGCTCTCGGGCGATCTCGACGAGATCTTCCCGACGCGCGACGTCCTCGCCCGCATCGCGGAGCGCGTTCGCGCTGAGCATTCCTTCGACGCGCGCGCACGGGCGCTGCTGGACGCGGCGCTGCATGCCCGCGATGACGGCGGCGACGACGGGAAGTCTCCGACGGGACTGGCATCATAGAACGCATGCCTTCCGAGCCCTCCACGTCGCATCCTCGCGGCCTCGGGGTCCTCTGGTCGTCCAGCCTCGTGCGCTATCTCGTGATGGGAGGGCTGAGCTTCGCGTTCGACTTCGGCCTGCTCTGGGCTCTTCACGATCTCGCGGGCGTGCCCCTGGCGGTCGCCACGCCGACGGCCTTTCTCGCCAGTTTCGTCGTGACGTACACGCTCCAGAGGTTGTTCGCCTTCCGCGCGAGTGACGCGGTCGCGCCCAGCGTCGTGAGGTACACGCTTCTGGTGATCGCCAACACGCTCCTGACGACCGGGATCGTGGCGCTCAGCGACGAAGCCGGTTGGTCGTGGATGGTCGGCAAGGTCATCGCCGTGGCGATCACCACCGTCGGCAACTACTTCGCATACCGCTATTGGGTCTTCGCCCGTCCGAAAGGTGCCCCCTCGCATGTATAAAGGCGCGTCCATCGCGGCTGTCGTCCCGGCGTACAAGGAAGAGAAGATGATCGCGCGGGTCATCGAAACTATGCCCGCGTTCGTCGACCACATCGTGATCGTCGACGACTGCAGCCCCGACGACACCAGCGCAGCGGTGCGCGCGGTGGCAGACCCCCGCGTGACCCTGATCCGCCACGAGGTCAATCAGGGCGTGGGCGGGGCGATCATCACGGGACACCGGACGGCTCTCGAGCTGGGCAGCGACGTGAACGTCATCATGGCCGGCGATGCGCAGATGGATCCGGAGTACCTGCCCGTGCTGCTCGATCGCGTCGTCGAAGACGGCTACGGATTCGCCAAGGCGAACCGCTTCTACTCCCCCGAGTCGTTCACCGGGATGCCGGGATACCGGGTCTTCGGCAACATCGTCCTCTCGTTCATCACGAAGCTGTCCTCGGGGTACTGGAACCTCTTCGATCCCCAGAACGGGTACACCGCGATCCGGTCGGAAGCTCTCCGCCGAGTGCCGCTCGAGCGCGTGGCCAAGCGCTACAGCTTCGAGAACGATCTGCTGATCCACCTGAACATCCTGCAGATCTCCGCCGTCGATGTCCCGATCCCGGCGGTGTACGGCGACGAGGTGTCCAGCATCCGTCTCAGCAAGGTCGTCCCCGAGCTCACCCACCGACTCACCGTCGGCTTCTGGCACCGCATCTGGTACCGCTACGTCCTGTGGTCGTTCTCGCCGATCGCTCTGCTGCTGTTCCTGGGCCTGGCCTTCCTCGGCTTCGGCGCGATCGTGACGATCTGGCTGTTCTTCCAGATCCTCGGCTCGGCCATCGCCACCGCCGCCACTGTCATGTTGGCGGCACTCCCACTGATGCTGGGGACGCAACTCCTCATCAGCGCGCTCCAGCTCGACATTCAGTCGACCCCATCGACACCGGAGTTCGCCCCGTTCCACGAGGGCTGAGATCGCCCGAGGCCGTCACGGTGCGTCGGATCAGACGTGGACGGCTGTGCGGATGAGTCGTCCGCCGTCGACCGCGGACTCCAGCGAAGCTTCGACGACGCGGAGCACGTGAACGGCCTCGCGCATGCTCGAAAGGCTCGTGGGCAGGCCGTTGACCGCGTCGCGGAACGCCTCGAGCTCGGCGCGCAACGGCTCGCGCTTGGGGAAGGCGAACCGTGTCACGTCCCCCTCCGAGACGCCCCGGAAGGTGGAGACCGACTCCCACTCCAGTGCGGCGGTGCCGTTGCGGTGCAGTGTCAGATCGGCGGTCGCGGTGTCGGCGATGAAGGTGCCGCGCTCCCCCGTGACGACCGTGACGCGCTCCTTCATCGGGCTCAACCAGTTGATCAGGTGGTTGACGACGGCCCCGCCCGACAGGCGGCCCGCGATCGCGATCATGTCCTCGTGCGAGCGCCCGCTCTTGAACGCCGTCTGGGCAGAGACTGCTTCGTAGGACTCCTGCGCGACCCAGGCGGTGAGGTCGATGTCGTGGGTGGCGAGGTCCTTCGCCACCCCGACGTCACCGATGCGCGCGGGGAACGTGCTCTGCCGCCGCGTCGCGATCTGGTAGACGTCACCGATCTCCCCTTCGGCCAGCCGCGCCCGCAGCTGCTGCAGAGCGGGGTTGAAGCGCTCGACGTGGCCGACGGCACCGATAAGGCCCCGCGACTCGAACAGGTCGGCGAGCGCCTCGCCCTCGACCGAGCTGTCGGCGATCGGCTTCTCGACCAGCACGTGGACTCCGGCGGCGGCCAAGGTCGACGCCGCCGCAGCGTGGAAGCGCGTGGGCACCGCGACGACGGCGATGTCGATTCCTGCTGCTGCAAGCGCGTCGACGTCCTGCAACACGTCCATACCGTGGGCGACCCCGTGCGGGTCTCCCGCGGGGTCGGCGACGGCCACCAGGTCGATGCCCTCGATCTCGCGGAGCAGACGCGCGTGGTGGCGTCCCATCATCCCGAGCCCGAGGAGCCCCGCCCGCAGCACGGCGCTCACGCGCCCGCTCCCGCGACCGCCGCGACAGCCGTCACGATGCGCTCGAGATCGGCGCGAGTCAGGGACGGGTGCACGGGCAGGGAGACGACTTCCCGTGCGGCACGCTCGGTCTCCGGGAGATCCAGGCCGGGTGCGAAGTGGGCGAGGGACGCGAGGCGGTGGTTCGGGATCGGGTAATACACCCCGCTGCCGACCTGATGCTCTTCCCGCAGCGCGCGCACGAACCCGTCGCGGTCGTCCGGCACACGGACGGTGTACTGGTGGTAGACGTGATGGGCGCCCGCGGAGACGGGTGGCGCGACGACGCCGACGAGATTCGCATCCAGGAACGAGGCGTTGCCGCGACGCTGCTCGGTCCAGACATCGACCTTCGTCAACTGCACGCGACCGATCGCGGCGTGCAGGTCGGTCATGCGGGCGTTGAAGCCGACGACCTCGTTCTCGTACTGACGTTCCATTCCCTGATTGCGCAGCAGACGCATCGACCGCGCGATGTCCGGGGTACCCGCCGTGACCATGCCGCCTTCGCCGCTGGTCATGTTCTTCGTCGGATACAGCGAGAACATCGCGAATGCACCGAATGTGCCGACCGGACGGCCGTGGAGGCGCGCCCCATGCGCTTGCGCGGCATCCTCGAAGATCATCAGCCCGTTGCGGTCGGCGACCGCCTGGAGGGCGACCATGTCCGCGGGGTGTCCGTAGAGATGCACGGGCATGATCGCCCGCGTACGCGGCGTCACCGCCGCCTCGACACTGGTCGCATCCAGCGCGAAGGTCGCCGGATCGATGTCGGCGAAAACCGGGGTCGCGCCCGTGAGCGCCACCGAGTTGCCCGTCGCGGCGAACGTGAACGACGGCACGATGACCTCGTCTCCGGGCCCGATGCCGGCGGCGAGCAGACCGAGGTGAAGACCCGAGGTGCCCGAATTGACGGCGACCGTCTCGCGGCCTTCCACGAAGTGATCCGCGAACTCGCGTTCGAACGTCGCCACCTCGGGCCCCTGGGCGATCATGCCGCTGCGAAGCACGCGGTCGACGGCCGCGCGCTCCTCGTCGCCAATGAGGGGTTTGGCTGCGGGGATGAGATCAGGCATCGGTGTCCTCCTTGAGTACGCCGTCGGTCTCGATGAATCGGTCGCCCGTGCGCGGACACACCCAGGCGTCTCCGGCACGTTCCAGGGGCACGCCGGCGGGCCCGACCCACCCGATGCGTCGGGCGGGGACCCCGGCGACGAGGGCGAAGTCGGGAACGTCCTTGGTGACGACCGCGCCGGCCGCCACCGTCGCCCAGCGTCCGATCTGGACAGGTGCGACGCAGGTCGCGCGCGCGCCGATCGACGCGCCGCGTCGCACGGTCACTCCCACCGGGGTCCAGTCGGAGGCGGATTTGGGAGTTCCGTCGGGGTTGATCGCGCGCGGGTAGGTGTCGTTGGTGAAGACCACTGCGGGGCCGACGAAGACCCCGTCCTCCAGCCGGGCCGGTTCGTAGACGAGCGCGTAGTTCTGGATCTTGGATCCGTCGCCGACCGCCACGCCGGGGCCCACATAGACACCGCGGCCGATCACGCAGTCGCGACCAATCGTCGCGCCCTCCCGGACCTGCGCGAGATGCCACACGGACGAGCCGTCGCCGACCTCGGCTCCGATGACGTCGGCGGAGGGATCGATGCGGGCCGGACGCGACGTCGCGTCCGGATTCGTAGCGGGAGACACGAGAAGTCAGTCTAACCGGGCATCCCGAACGACCCCCGTAAGATCGACGCGTGCTCCGCCGATCCTCCTCCATCGTCCGCACGCTCGCCCCGTGGCTGGTGCCGCTGATGTTGTTCATCGCTCTCGGAGCGTGGAGCTTCGCTTCGCCCGTCGGGGCGAGCCCCGACGACGACTTCCACCTGCCGTCCATCTGGTGCGGCCTGGGTGACCGACCAGGACTGTGCGAGGATTCCGGTGATCCGGAGACCCGCTTGGTGCCCACTCCTCTCAAGGACGCCTCGTGCTACGCCTTCCTCCCCGCTGACAGTGCCGCCTGCTGGGATTCCGAGGCCTCCGGCCTGTTCGAAGCCGCCCGAGTGAACACCGGGCCGCTGTACCCGCCTGTCTTCTACGCCACGATGAGCGTCTTCGCCGGACCGGACGTGCCCACCTCCGTTCTTCTGATGCGCCTGGCCAATTCCGCGATCGCGGTCGGCCTGGTCGCGTCGGTGTTCTGGGCACTCCCCCGTCGCTTGCGACCGGCACTTCTGATCTCGACGATCGGCTCGGCGGTGCCCCTCGGCGTTTTCGTCTACGCCTCCACCAACCCCTCGTCCTGGGCGCTGCTCTCCGCCGCGACGGTGTGGATCAGCGTGTACGCCGTGACGCAGACGTCCGGCCGACGCCGGTGGGTGCTGGCGGGTCTTGCGGTCGTGGCCACCGTGCTGGGCGCGGGAGCCCGCGCCGACGCGGGGGCCTTCGCCATCTTCGGAGCGGTTCTCGGACTGCTCCTCGGCCTCGGACGCGCCCGATCCGCGCTGGTTCCCATCGTTACCGCTGCGGCGGTGGCGGTGGTCGGGGTCGCGTTCTACCTGAGTGCGGGCCAGAGCGGATCGCTCGTCGCCGGCCTGCCCAGCGACAATCCCCCGCTGACGCGGGCGCAGCTCATCGACAACGCTCTGAATGTCCCGACGCTGTGGACGGGCGCGCTCGGCGGGTGGGGACTCGGCTGGCTCGACACCCCGATGCCCTCGACGGTCGTCGTGGCGACGAGCCTCGTCGTCGGCGGCATCCTGTTCCTCGGAATCGCTCGACCGACACTGCGCGAGGGAATCGCGGCGGCGCTCGCCCTGGCCGCCCTGTGGGCGGTGCCGTTCATTCTGCTCGCCCAATCACGCGCCGTCGTGGGCACGCAGGTCCAGCCTCGCTACATCCTGCCCCTGCTCATCATCCTGCTGGGCGTCGCCTCCGTCGCCGTCGACGTCGAGGCCCGTTGGACCCGGGCCCGGCGCCTGATCGCCGCCGGGGCGCTCTCGATCGCCTTCGCGCTCGCGATCTACACGAATGTGCGTCGCTACACGACGGGGACGGACGGAACCGCGCTCGACCCTGGCACCGGCGCGGAGTGGTGGTGGCCCGTCGCCCCGAGCCCGCTTCTGACCGTCGTGGTGGGATCGCTCGCCTTCGCCACCGGCCTCGGTGTTCTGGCGCTTTCCGGCCTGTCAGGACGCAGCGCTCGCGCGGAGGCGGTCACCAGCGGGACCGACGCCGACGCCCCGACGGTGCCGGCCACGCGGACCTGATCATCGACCGCGTCGGGCGGACACCGACCCGGGTCAGTCCGTGACGTCGCGCTTACCGACGGTGACGGAGGCGGCGACGGTCCCGACGGCGACCTGTGTGCGCGACTCCACGGTGAAGAGCGCGGCCTGCGCAAGTCCGTGGCTGCTGGGCTCGCTGACTCCGGCGGCGTTGGCATTCACGTAGTACTGACCGGCGCCGAGATAGACCTCCCCGACGCGGAGGTCGATACTGACCGGGCCGCTGATCGGAGCCAGCCGGTGCTCGAGCAGCTCGGTGTTGGAGGCCAACACCATGTGCCCCAAGGGGGTATCGATGCTGAAGCCCAGCTCCCACCGTTCGATCGGCTTCATCGAGTCCACGTGCACACGGATCGTGAGCGGGTCGCCCTCGCGGACGGTCTTGGTGCGAGTGCCGTCGTCGGCGAGCAGCTCCACACGCTTGACCTGGATGGGATGGACCGTCTGCTCCGGCGGCGCCTCCCCCACGCGACGACCCTCGAGGACGTCGCGCAACGCTCCGATCGCATCGCGCGTCTCGCCGTCGAACACCACCGCCCCGTCCTTCAACACGATCCCCCGGTCGCAGAGTTCGGCAACCTGTTGAGCGGAATGGCTGACGAGGATGATCGTGCGCCCTTGCGCGCGGAACTCTGCGATCCGGTCCATGCATTTACGCTGGAACGTTTCGTCGCCGACCGCCAGCACTTCGTCCACGAGGAGCACATCCGGATCGGTGTGGATGGCCACGGCGAAGGCCAGGCGGACGTACATACCGGACGAATAGAACTTCACTGCCGTGTCGATGAACTCGCCGATTCCGCTGAAGTCGACGATCGCATCGAACTCGCGGTCGATCTCCTCCTTCGTCATTCCGAGGATCGAGGCATTCAGGTACACGTTCTCCCGCCCGCTGAGGTCGGGGTGGAAGCCCGCGCCCAGCTCGAGCAGGGCTGCCATGCGTCCGCGCGTTTCTACCGTGCCGGATGAGGGCGAGAGGATTCCACCGATCAGCTTGAGCAGCGTGCTCTTGCCCGAGCCGTTCGCGCCGAGCAGACCGACCGTGGTCCCCGCCTCGATCGTCAGCGAGATGTCGTCAACCGCGACGAAATCACGGCGAAACGACTTCCCGAGCCTGCCCAGGTGCACGATGCGGTCCTTGAGGCTGTTGTCCTGCCGAACGCGGAAATGCTTGGACACCGCGTTCAAGCGAACGATGTGGGGGGCGGAAGTGAAGATATCCGTCATCACAGCTCCTGAGCGAAGTTGCCCTGCATCCGCGTGAAGACGCGGTGCGAGATCACGAGCAGCACGATTCCGATGGCACCGGCGATCAGCATGCGCAGGGCGAGATTGGCCGGGTAGTCCTCGGCCGTTCCCGCGCCCCAGAAGGCACGGTGGAAACCGAGCACCGCGATCGTCAGCGGATTGGCCGCGTACACCTCCAGCACCCACTCCGGAAGGGCGAACCGAGTGATCACGTCCTGGACCATCCGCCAGGAGTAGACGATCGGGGCACCCCACATAGCGAGCATCAGGACGACCTCCGTGAGGTATTGGATGTCACGCAGGTAGACGTTTAACGCGGACAGGAGCAGACCGATGGCCAGCCCATAGATCGTGATGAGGATCACCGACGGGAAGAACCACAGCATCTCGACCGGCTCGGGAAGCGCCCGGAAGATCAGCGCAGCCACGAGCAGCACGGCCAGTTGCACGAGGAACATGAACCCCGCGCCGCCGATGCTCGCCAGCGGGAAGATCTCCCGCGGGAGGTAGATCTTCTTGACGAGTCCGCCATTCTGCAGGATCGACCCCGTGGCGCCGAAGACCATGTCGTTGAAGAAGACGTACAGGGTCAGACCCGAGAACAGATACACCGCGAAATTGTCGATCCCCTCCGCGGCGCGGAGGAATTGACCGAGCACGATGAAGTACATCAGGAACTGGATCAGCGGGCGGATGACCGTCCACAGGAAGCCGAGGAAACTGTCCCGGTACCGCGCCTGCAGATCGCGGCGGACGAGAAGGTTGAGCAGATCGCGACGGGCGTAGATCTCGCCGATCTTGCCGAAACGCCCTGTCGTACGCCGCCCGCGCGGGTCGACGACCGCGTACGGCTCGGTGGAGATCCGAGCGAATCTCGCCTCGGTCTCTGCGCTCATCGCTGCCATCCTCGTCGTCCTGTCATCGCCGGCTCCGCCGTCCTACGTCCACCATCGCTCGGATCCACCTGCCGGGTCGCCGGAGAGGATCCATCACGCGGCGCAGGCGGTGCACGACGCCCATATGGTTCAGGCGCATGTACATCCGCAGGAAATCGGCGCCCGAGCCGGTGCCGACGTACCCCACGGTCCGCAGTCGGTCAATCTTCTCGTGCGCGTAGCCCGGAATCGTCGCCGACATCTCGTCGAGCTTGAAATCAAGGGCCGTGTGGCTGACCGCCGCATAATCGGGTGCGACGATCGTTCGCGAATGGAATCCGAGTTCACCCGCCGCGTAGGAAGGCATCCGCTCCAGGATATGCGCCAATCCTCCGTCCTGATACGCGTCCGCCCCGCCGAAGTCCGAGTACCGCCACTCGCGGTCGACGAGAAGGCGCAACGCTTCCGGTCGTGCGAAGAACATCGAACCGTACGGCGCGAGCGGTGAGACATCGTCCAGCGGCACTCGAATGCCCATCTCGTCGGCGAGCCGCTCGAAACCGGGCTTGTTGGCCCACCATGCGCGACCGAGCGTGGGATACCCGATGTGGATCATGGGCGGGAAAGCCAACCCCAGCCCCTTCTCGCGCTGGAACAGACCGAGGACACGGGACGAGTGGTCCCGATCCGGCAGAAGGTTCAGGAACTGCTGCTCGCGGAAATGCGTCCCCACGTTGTAGCCGTCCTGCGGCGTCTTCTTGCTGTGCAGCTTCACGACCACGTCGTAGCGCCCCGACGACAGCACGTCGCGGCATCCGACGAGGAAGGCACTCTGATCGCGCCCGTCATTGGACTCCACCACGCGCACGGACACGTCACCGCGCTCGCCCGGCAGCCGGGCGATGTGCTGGCGGATCCGCTCCGCCCGCGTCGGGTCGGGCGTGGTGACGACGAGGTCGTAGGGCAGCGGCAGTGTGTCCGCTCGCTCGAGGATCTCCGGCGTCATCTCGTCGTAGAAGATGTGCGCGACGACGACCACGCGCAGCGGCTCGGCCGGGTCGTACGGCGCGTCGTCAGGGCCGAGGACGTCCATGAGGCCGGCGTCGGCGTTGAGCACCTTCGGAGCGACGTTGCGGGCGAGGTTGCTCAGCGCCAATTCGGTCGGGTATCCGCCCGCCGCGGCAGCCTCGAGCGCCCACCTGCCGATCACCGCATGGCGATCGAGGAACGGCGGGGAATGGAAGAAGACGCGACGTTTCAGCAGCGGGCACCCGTCCCCCATGAGAGCGACGGGCGCGAGCAGCGACGCGTTCGCCGACCCGTAGTCCTCCGACCGGAACGCGACCTCGTCGACGAACCCGGCGTCGCGGAAGACGGAGGTGAAGACGGTCTCGTGCTTGAGCACGGCGTCGCGGTAGCCCGGCATCTCGGGCAGGTCCCGCCAGCACCGCGCCCAGCGCTCCGAGGTGAACATCGAACGACGCACCGCGATCCAGAACGACTGCAGGTGATGCGGCACACCGGCCGAACCGGTGAACATGTGCCAGTCCTCGGCGGAGTGGTCGGTCATGCCCCAGAAGTCGATCTCGAGGGCGTCCATCCGCTCGAACACCGCACCGAACGGACGCACCGGACCGAACCACGTGTCATTGGTCAGAACGACCTCATCGAACTCCGACAACCTCGCACCGACGTGCTCCAACGCCTCCTTGTGCGCCCAGATGTCGAAACCGACATTGTCACGCACCAGCACCTCATCCGACACCGGCTCCAACCGCGCCCGACCCTCCGGCGTCAACTTCCCGTTGACCACGACCAGGATCCGCGCCGCATGCTCCCGCAACCCCGCCAACGCGTGCACGACATACTCGTCCACACCCCCACGACGGTCGTACACCACATACACCACAAGCCGACGACCACCCTCAGGAAAAACCACCGCACGCTCCACATCAGCCCCCGTGACGGCATCCCACGGAGCCTCGGATGCGGCAGGGGGCGCCGACCGCACACAGAACAGGGAGAGCTTAGAGCGGCCCGCCCGCACTTGCCTGAGCGAGAGCCTTGAGCAGGTATTTGCCGTATCCGCTTTTGAGGAGGGGTTCGGCGCGGTGGCGGAGTTCGTCGTCGGTGAGGAAGCCCATGCGCCAGGCGACTTCTTCGGGGCAGCCGATGGAGAGTTCTTGGCGTTTTTCGACGGTGCGGATGAATTCGGTGGCTTCGGCGAGGGAGTCGAAGGTGCCGGTGTCCAGCCAGGCGGTGCCGCGGGGGAGCAGTTCGACGCGGAGGCGTCCTTGTTCCAGGTAGGTGCGGTTGACGTCGGTGATCTCCAGCTCTCCGCGGGGGGAGGGGTGCAGGTGGCGGGCGATGTCGATGACGTCGTTGTCGTAGAAGTACAGGCCCGGGACGGCGTAGGTGCTTTTGGGTTGCGCGGGTTTTTCTTCGAGGGAGATCACGCGGCCGTCGCCGTCGAATTCGACGACGCCGTAGGCGGTGGGATCGGCGACCTGGTAGCCGAAGACGACCCCGCCGTCGAGTTTGGTGTACTGGCGTAGGCGGGTGCCCATGCCCTGGCCGTAGAAGATGTTGTCGCCGAGGACGAGGGCGACGGAGTCGGAGCCGATGTGGTCTTCGCCGAGGAGGAAGGCCTGGGCGAGTCCGTCGGGTGAGGGTTGCACCTTGTAGGTGAGGTAGATACCGAAACGGGATCCGTCGCCGAGCAGGCGCTGGAACTGTTCGGCGTCTTGCGGGGTCGTGATGATGAGGATGTCGCGGATACCGGCCAGGATCAGCGTCGACAGCGGGTAGTAGATCATCGGCTTGTCGTACACCGGAACGAGCTGCTTCGAGACGCCGAGCGTGATCGGGTGCAGTCGCGACCCCGTTCCGCCCGCCAGAATGATTCCGCGCATTGCTCGATTCTCCCCGACCCGCCCGGTCCCCGCCAACCCGGGGCCCGCCGGGCCTCCCGGGTGAGCCGAGTTAGTCTGGCGGCATGCGTCTGCTCGTGACCGGCGGTGCCGGGTTCATCGGTTCGAATTTCGTGC
>NZ_RBZY01000060.1 GCF_004022425.1 Microbacterium enclense
GTGCACCGAGCCCTCCTCGAACCAGGACCACACCTCTTCCGCGGCGAAGGAGAGCACCGGGGCGAACAGGCGCGTCAGGGTCGACAGCGCCGTGCGCAGCGCGAGGGCTGCCGACGCCTGGCCGGCGTCGGAGCGGTCGTACGCGCGCTCCTTGACGAGCTCGAGGTAGTCGTCGCAGAACGTCCAGAAGAACGACTCGGTGATCTCCAGTGCGCGGGCGTGGTCGTACGACTCCAGCGCCGACGTCGCGTCCGCCACGACCTTGTCGAGGGTCGTCAGCATCGAGGCATCCAGCGCGTGCGTCACCTCGGCTCCCTCGGGCACCGGGAAGGACAGAACGAACTTGGCCGCGTTCAGCAGCTTGATCGCGAGACGCCGACCGATCTTGATCTGCGTCGGGTTCTGCGGATCGAACGCCGCGTCCGTGCCGAGACGGCTCGAGGCCGCCCAGTAGCGCACCGCGTCGGACCCGTGCTGCTGCAGGATGTCGGCGGGCGTGACGACGTTGCCCTTCGACTTCGACATCTTCTTGCGGTCGGGGTCGACGATGAAGCCCGAGATCGCGGCATCCGTCCACGGCACCCGGTCGTCTTCCAGGGCGCTGCGCAGCATCGTCGAGAACAGCCACGTGCGGATGATGTCCTGGCCCTGCGGGCGCAGGTCGAACGGGGCGACGAGGTCCCACAGTTCCTCGTCGCGCTGCCAGCCTCCGGCGAGCTGCGGGGTGAGCGAGGACGTCGCCCAGGTGTCGAGGATGTCGCGCTCGGCGTCGAAACCACCGGGAACGCCGCGCTGATCCTCGGTGTAGCCCGGGGGGACATCGGTCGTCGGGTCGACGGGGAGCGTCGCGAGGTCGGGGGTCAGCACGCGTGCGTAGTCGCGCTCCCCGTTCTCGTCGAGGCCGTACCAGACCGGGATCGGCACGCCGAAGAACCGCTGGCGCGACACGAGCCAGTCGCCGGTGAGGCCGTTGGTCCAGTTCTCGAAGCGCACGCGCATGAAGTCCGGATGCCACGACATCTCGCGGCCGAGAGCGATGAGACGCTCGCGCAGCTCGGCGTCGCGCGCGCCATTGCGGACGTACCACTGGCGCGTCGACACGATCTCGAGCGGGCGGTCGCCCTTCTCGAAGAACTTCACCGGGTGCGTGAAGGGCTTCGGCGCGCCCTCCATCTCGCCGGACTCCTGCAGCAGCTCGACGATCCGCTTCTTGGCGCTGAACACCGTCTTGCCCGCGAGTTCCGCGTACGCCGCCTTCGCGGCATCCGTCACGATGACATCCGGAGCCTCGGCGACGATGCGCCCGTCCTTGCCGATGATCGTGCGGTTGGGCAGGTCCAGCTCGCGCCACCAGATGATGTCGGTGACGTCGCCGAAGGTACAGATCATCGCGATGCCCGAGCCCTTGTCCTGCTGCGCGAGGGGGTGGGGGAGCACCGGCACCTCGACGTCGAACAGGGGCGTGCGCACCGTCGTGCCGAACAGGGGCTGGTAGCGCTCGTCGTCGGGGTTCGCGACGAGGGCCACGCACGCGGCGAGGAGTTCGGGGCGGGTGGTCTCGATGAACACGTCGCCGGAGCCGTCTGACTTGTGGAAACCGAGGCGGTGGTAGGCCGCGGGCTGGTCGCGGTCCTCGAGTTCGGCCTGCGCGATCGCGGAGCGGAAGTCGACGTCCCACAGCGTCGGCGCCAGTGCCTGGTACGCCTCGCCGCGCTCGACGTTCCGCAGGAAAGCCAGCTGGCTCGTGCGCATCGCGTCGTCGGAGATGGTGCGGTAGGTCTGGCCCCAGTCGACGCTGAGCCCCAGGTCGCGCCACAGCGCCTCGAACGCCTTCTCGTCCTCGACGGTGAGCTGCTCGCACAGCTCGATGAAGTTGCGGCGACTGATGGGCACCTGGTCGGCGGCCTTGCTGCTCTTGTTGTCGCCGCCCGCGAACGGGGGAGTGAAGTCGGCGTCATAGGGGAGCGAGGGGTCGCAGCGCACGCCGTAATAGTTCTGCACGCGGCGCTCGGTGGGCAGGCCGTTGTCGTCCCAGCCCATCGGGTAGAACACGGTCTTCCCGCGCATGCGCTCGAAGCGCACCTTCACGTCGGTGTGCGTGTAGCTGAAGACGTGCCCGATGTGCAGGCTTCCCGATGCCGTGGGGGGAGGCGTGTCGACGGAGAAGACACCGGCGCGGCCGACCTCGGCGGCGCGGATCCGGTCGAACACGTACGTGCCGCGGTCGGTCCACGCGGCATCCCACTTCTGCTCGAGGCCCTCCAGGGCGGGCTTGTCCGGAATCTGCGACATGGGTACTCCTCGAGCAATATGTGCGGCACCGTGTGTGCGTGCCTGACTGTGGTCCCGTCCAGGATACCGAGTCCGCCGCGGGCGGCCGGGTCGCGCGGGCGCAAACTCAGCGACGCGCGGTTCCTCCGTGCGTTCCGGCCTCTGCGAGCTGAGGTTGTGCGTATCGCTGAGGTTGCGCGCTCAGTTCACGCCTCCTCCCCAGGCCGGATGCCATCCACAGGTCGCCGCGCGGACACTCGCGGCCCCGCCCGGGGCGGGAACATCGCCCGCATGAACGCATCCGCACACGCCGTAGCTGCACGCGTGGCCGCCCTGGGCGGCATCGTCCGCTCGACCCGACTGATCGACGAGGGGCACAGCCGGCGGCGTATCGCTCGGGCCCTCGAGCTCGGCCTGCTCATCCGGGTGCGGCGCGGGTGGGTGGTCGTGCCCGGCGCGGATGCCGACCTCGTCGCAGCGGCCCGGCACGGGGTGGTGCTCTCGTGCGTCACCGCCGCGGCACGGGCCGGTCTGTGGGTCGCCCACCGGCCCGAGGTGCCTCACGCCGCCTATCCCGGGTGGGGCCGCGTGATGAGCTCGGCAGCGGTGGTGCATTGGCAGCGCCCGATCGTTCCGCGGCATCCGGACGCCCTGGAAGACGGTGTCGAGAACGTCCTGCTCACCGTGGCGACCTGCCAGCCCTACGAAGCGGCGCGCGCGGTATGGGACTCCGCGCTCAACAGAGGCCTCGTCGATCTCGCCGCCCTCCGTCGGCTGCCGTGGACCGGGGCCGCACGCCGCCTGGCAGACGAGGCGAGTCCGTGGGCCGACTCCGGGCTCGAGACGTTCTTCGTCGTCCGACTGCGGTGGCTCCATCTTCCGATCCGCGTGCAGGTATGGATTGCCGATCATCGGGTGGACGTCCTGATCGGCGACCGGCTTGTCGTGCAGATCGACGGAGGCCACCACGTCGGTGCGCAGCGCACCGCCGATATCGCGCACGACGCCGAACTCCTGCTCCGCGGCTATCACGTCATCCGGGTCGGCTACGAGCAGATCGTGCACCGATGGCACGAGGTGCAGGAGCGGATCATGCACGCGGTGGCGCAGGGTCTCCACCGTGCGTGACGGCGGTCACAACCTCAGTGATGTGCGCAGGGTCAGCCAGAACGCCCCCGGATCGCTGAGGTTGTGCACATCGCTGAGGTTGCGAACTCCCGGAAGCGGACGGCCTGCGCCCCGGCGGAGCCGATTTCGAGACCGAGTCCAGGAAGTCGGTAAACTAGGGTCTTACCCCTACGCGATTCCGAGGTCGTTCCATGCCGTCCGTGCTGCTCCGCCGCCTGCTCTCCGCGACCGCCGTCGCCGCCGTCTCCGCCCTGGCGCTCTCGGCCTGTTCGGGAGGGGATGCCGCGTCCTCCAGCGACGACGAGATCGTGTGGGCGATCGAGGGAGCGAACCTCTCGGCCGGGCACATGGACCCGCAGACCAGCCAGCTCGACGTCTCGGCCATGGTGCAGCGCGCCGTGCTCGACTCCCTCGTGTTCCAGGAGACGGACGGGTCGTTCTCGCCGTGGCTGGCCGAGTCGTGGGAGGTCGAGGACGACGGCGCGACCTATGTGTTCCGTCTGCGCGAGGGCGTGACGTTCCACGACGGCGCACCGTTCGACGCCGCCGCGGTGAAGGCGAACTTCGACCGCATCGCCGACCCCGAGACCGCGTCCGCGCAGGCGGCCGCGATGCTCGGCGGCGACCTCTACGTCGGCACCGATGTCGTCGACGACCGCACGGTGGCGGTGCGCTTCTCGCAGTCGTACGCGCCCTTCCTCCAGGCGGCGAGCACCGCGCTCCTCGGCTTCTATTCGCCGGCCGTGCTCGAGAACTCCGTCGACCAGCTCAAAGCGGGCGGTCCGGACGTCACTGTCGGCACCGGCCCCTACACTCTGAGCTCGTACACGCCCGACCAGGAGATCGTCTACACGGCGAACGAGGACTACGCATGGGGGCCCGGCGGCGCGGGTGCGCCGAGCATCAAGACCCTGCGCGTCGAGATCCTGCCCGAAGCCTCGGTGCGCCTGGGCGTACTGTCCAGCGGCGAAGCCGATGTCGTGACCAACCTGCCGCCGAACCTCGTGGCCCAGGTTCCCGCCGACGACACCGTGAACGCGATCGAGTACCCCGGCCTGCCGTACTCCCTTTACCTCAACGAGACCTACGGCGTCTTCGCCGACCAGCGCGTGCGCCAGGCGTTCTCGCGGGCCATCGACGTCGACACCGCCGTGGAAGAGATCTTCTTCGGTCAGTTCCCGCGGGCGTGGAGCATCCTCGGCGCGACCACCCCGGGCTACGACGCGAGCCTCGAGGGCTCGTGGCCGTTCGATCCCGCCGCCGCCGACGCTCTCCTGGACGCCGCCGGATGGACCGGACGGGATGCCGACGGCATCCGCACGAAGGACGGGCAGCGCCTCACCGCCCGGTGGATCGCGTGGACCCCTGTCCCCGACGACCGTGCGGCACTCGCCAACGCACTGCAGTCCGACCTGCGCGCGGTGGGCTTCGATCTGCAGCGCGAGGTGCTCGAGCCCGGCGCCTACAACGAGCAGTACGGCCCGAAGACGTTCGACCTCACCGACTGGGGCTTCTCGGGCGTCGACCCCGACCTGCTGCGCAGCCACCTCGCCACCGACGGGTTCCAGAACGCCTCGCAGGTGAGCGACCCCGCGCTGGACGCGCTGCTGGAACAGGGCGCCGCCACCACCGACCCCGCCGCGCGCGCCGCCATCTACGCCGAGGTGCAGCAGTGGAACGCGGAGAACGTCGCGATCGTGCCCCTCTACAGCCCGGCGCTCATCACCGCCGTCCGCCCCGACGTCACAGACTTGACGTTCGACCTGTACGGCCGTCCGCTCTTCGCCACCGCCGCACGCGGCTGACCCCGGAGTCCGGATGCCACGCGCCCGCCGTCGCGCCCGCGCCCTGATGACGCGCGCCGGGGGGATCGTGGCATCCATCGTCCTCGTGCTGTGGGGGGCCGCGACGCTGGCCTTCCTGGCGTTCCGGATCATCCCGGGCGACCCCGTCGACGTACTGCTCGGACCCCAGGCACAGGTGAGCGAGGCGGTGAAGGACGGGATCCGGCAGGAGCTGGGGCTGGACCGACCGCCGCTCGAGCAGTACCTGGCATTCGTCGGCCGACTCGCGCGGGGCGACCTCGGCGAGTCGTACCAGCTCCGGTTGCCAGTCGCCGAGGTCATCGGACGCCAGCTCGGATCGACGGTGCAGCTGACCTCGCTCGCCCTGCTCATCGCGGTCGTCGTGGCACTGGCGTCGGTTCTGCTCGTGCGCGGCCGCACCGCCCGCGCGATCGCCGGTGGGATCGAGCTCGTCGTGCTGTCCTCGCCGGTGTTCTGGATCGGCCTCGTGCTGCTGTCGGTGTTCTCGTTCCAGCTCGGGTGGTTCCCGGTGTCGGGATCGCGCGACGCGGCCGCCCTGATCCTGCCCGCCGTCACCCTCGCGCTCCCGGTCGCGGCCCTGCTCGGGCAGGTGCTCCGCGACGGCGTCGAGACCGCGGAGCGCGAGCCGTTCCTGCTCACGGTCCGGGCGCGCGGAGCCTCGTCGCTGCGGGAGAGCACGCACCACACGCTCCGGCACGCGAGCGTCGGCGGGGTGACGCTCGCCGCCTACCTCGTGGGGTCGCTCCTGGGCGGCGCCGTCCTGGTCGAGACGGTGTTCGCCCGTCCCGGTATCGGGCGGGTCACCCTGACCGCGATCACCGACCGCGATCTCCCCGTCGTCACGGGTGTGATCCTGCTGAGCGCCCTCGTCTTCGTCGTGGTGAACACGATCGCCGACCTCGTCGTGCCGCTGCTCGATCCGCGTCTGCGGCGAGCCGCCCCCGCCCTCGGCCCGAGGTCGGAGGTGCCCGCATGAGCGTCACGACCCGCACTCCGTCCCGCGGGCGCGGATCCGCCCCCGCCGTCGCGCGCCGCACCGCCCTGGGGATCGCCGGTGCGGCGCTGGCCGTGGTGGCGCTCGCGGCCGTCGCCCCGGGTCTGCTCGCGACACACGATCCGCTGCTCACCGACGTGCGGCAGGCCCTGCAGCCGCCGAGCGCTGCGCACTGGTTCGGCACCGATCAGAGCGGCCGCGACGTCTACTCGCGCGTCGTCTTCGGCGCCGGCCGATCGGTGGGCATCGGTCTGCTCGCCACCGGGCTCGCCCTGGTCGTCGGCGTTGCGGTCGGTTCGCTCACCGCGGTGGCGCCGAGGGTCATCGATGCCGTGGTGATGCGTGTCGTCGACGTGCTGCTGGCGTTCCCCGAGTTCCTCCTTGCGCTCCTCGTGGTCGCGGTGCTCGGCCCCGGTCCGGCGAACGTCGCCGTCGCCGTCACGCTCGCGGCGCTCCCGGTGTACGTCCGTCTCGCCCGTGCCCGCACCCGCACGCTGGCGGGCACCGAGTACGCCGAAGCCGCACGGATCGTGGGCGTTCCGCGGTTCGTGGTGCACGTCACCCACGTGCTGCCGGGGGTCGTGGCATCCGCCAGCGTCCTCGCCACCATCGGGATCGGCACGAGCATCCTCGCCGCCGCCGGGCTGAGCTTTCTCGGTCTCGGTCCGACCGAGCCGACGCCCGAATGGGGTCTCATGCTCTCGTCCGGGAGGAACCTTCTCGTCCAGGCGCCGTGGGTCGCCGTGTTCCCGGGTCTCGCCATCACGGTCACGGTGGTCGCCGTCAGCGTGGTGGGCCGGATGCTGCGGGCACGCACCGAGGGGGGCGCCGCATGAGCGGCCTCCGCGTCCGGGAGCTCCGCGTCACAGGGCCGCGCGGCGAGATCGTCCGCGGCGTCGACCTCGATGTCGCTCCGGGGGAGTGCGTCGCGATCGTGGGTGAGTCCGGGACGGGGAAGTCCCTCACGGCGCGCGCACTGGTGGGTCTCGTGCCCACCGGCCTCACCGCCACCGCCGACGCGCTCGACATCGACGGCGTCGACCTGCGCGCCGCGACGGAACGACAGTGGCGCGGTGTCCGCGGCGCCCGGGTGGCGCTCGTCTCGCAGGACGCCCTGGTGTCGCTCGACCCGCTCCGCCGTATCGGGGCGGAGGTCGCCGAGCCCGTGCGCATCCACACGCCGTCCGTGCGCGGTACGCGCCTGCGCGAGCGTGTACGCGACGCCCTGACCCGCGTGTCGCTCCCCGAACCCGAGCGGCGCGCGCGGCAGTACCCGCACGAGCTGTCGGGCGGCCTCCGGCAGCGCGCGCTCCTGGCCTCGGCTCTCGTCACCGACCCGGCGGTCCTCGTCGCCGACGAACCCACGACGGCCCTGGATGCCACGGTGCAGGCCCGCGTCCTCGACCTGTTGCGCGGTGTGGCCGACGGGGGCGTCGCCGTTGTGCTCATCACGCACGACATCGCCGCCGTCCGTCGCATCGCCGATCGCGTCGTGGTGCTGCACGCGGGACGCGTCGTCGAGGAAGGACCCACGGCGGACGTCCTCGCGGCACCGCGCGATCCGCACACCCGCGCGCTCGTGTCGGCCACCGCCGCCGACCCGCTGAACCGGTCACCCCGCAGCGACGCGCCCTTGATGAGCGGCGCGGGGCTGCGCCGGACGTTCGGTGACCGGGTCGCCGTCGACGACGTGTCCTTCGAGGTGCGCCGCGGCCGGACGCTCGCGGTCGTGGGGGAGTCGGGGTCGGGCAAGACGACCCTCGCCCGCCTCATGGTCGGCGTCGCCGAGGCCGACGCCGGGGCCCTTCGGTTCGAGGGGCGGCCGTGGTCCCCGCGGGTCGCCCGCGGTTCGGCCCGCCGTCGGGTCCAACTCGTGCAGCAGAATCCGTGGGGTGCGCTCGATCCGCGCTGGAGCGTCGGCCGCACCCTCGCCGAGGCGGTCGCCGCGGCCGGGGTTGCGCGCGCCGACCGACGCGCCGCGACCGCCGACCTCCTGCGGGAGGTCGGCCTGTCGCCCGGCTTCGCCAAACGCCGACCGTCGCAGCTCTCCGGCGGACAGCGTCAGCGCGTCGCGATCGCCCGCGCGCTCGCTGTCTCGCCCGCTCTGCTGGTCCTCGACGAGCCCGTTTCCGCCTTGGATGCCACGGTCCGGGCGCGCATCCTCGCGCGGCTCCGTGACCTGCAGCGCGAACGCGACCTCGCGATGGTGTTCATCACCCACGATCTCGACGTGGTGCGCGGCATCGCCGACGACGTCCTCGTCATGCGGGACGGGCGTGTCGTCGAGGCGGGGCCTGTGACGCGGATCTTCTCCGAGCCGCGGCATGCGTTCACGCGAGAACTCCTCGACGCCGCCGGTTCCGCGCCCGGCGGGACCGCGTAGACTGAGACCATCAGCACCGATCCGGCCATCACCGGGGAGCTCTCGGAAGAACAGGGTCCACGACCCCCAGTAGAACCGAGCGGGCCAGGCCCGTCACAGCCGCAGTGAGAGCGGCACCCGCCCCGGTGGGTGCAATGCGGGGTGGTACCGCGGTCCGAACGGATCGTCCCTGCAGGTGGATCGCGACCTGCGGAGAGACATGACCTACCCACGCCCCTCATCCTTCGGACCGGCGGCCGACGCTGCGGCATCCGTCGTCCCCAGCCCCCGGTTCCCCGAGATCGAGCGCGACACCCTCGCGTTCTGGGATGCCGACGACACCTTCCGCGCCTCGATCGCGAATCGCGACGGCGCCGAGGAGTGGGTGTTCTACGACGGTCCGCCCTTCGCCAACGGGCTGCCCCACTACGGGCACCTCCTCACCGGCTACGCCAAGGACGTGTTCCCCCGTTTCCAGACGATGCGCGGCAAGAAGGTCGACCGCGTGTTCGGGTGGGACACGCACGGCCTCCCCGCCGAGCTCGAGGCGATGAAGCAGCTCGGGATCACCGAGAAGGACGAGATCGAGCGCATGGGTGTCGCCGTCTTCAACGGCAAGGCCCGCGAGTCGGTCCTCGAGTACACGCGCGACTGGCAGGACTACGTCACCCGCCAGGCGCGCTGGGTCGACTTCGAGCGCGGCTACAAGACGCTCGACACGTCGTACATGGAGAGCGTCCTGTGGGCGTTCAAGACGCTGCACGACAAGGGCCTCGCGTACGAGGGCTATCGCGTGCTGCCGTACTGCTGGCGCGACGAGACGCCGCTGTCGAGCCACGAGCTGCGCATGGACGACGACGTCTACAAGATGCGGCAGGACCCCTCCGTCACCGTCACCTTCCCGCTCGTCGGGGCGAAGGCCGAGGCCCTGGGCCTTATTGGCGTGCGGGCGCTCGCGTGGACGACGACGCCGTGGACCCTGCCCACCAACCTCGCGCTGGCGGTGGGTCCTGGCATCCGGTACGCCGTGATCGAGGGCGGGCCTCACGGCGCCGCCGACGTGCACCGCGCGCCGGACGGCACCCCGGACGAGGCCATCGAGGCGACCGCGCACCGCTACCTGCTCGCCGAGGACCTGCTGCCGAACTACGCGAAGGACCTGGGCTACGAGACTCCGGATGCCGCCCGCCAGGCCGTGCAGACGACGATCCTGGGCGCGGAACTCGAGGGCGTGTCGTACGACCGCCTGTTCGACTACTACGCCGACGCCGAGACGTGGGGCACGGGCAACGCCTGGAAGATCCTTGTCGACGACTACGTCACCGTCAGCGACGGCACAGGCATCGTGCATCAGGCGCCCGCATACGGTGAGGACGACAAGCGCCTCGCGGACGCCGCAGGTCTTCCGACGATCATCTCCCTCGACGACGGCGGCCGGTTCCTGTCCGCCGTGACCGACGTCGCGGGCGAGCTGTGGATGGAGGCGAACCGCCCGCTCATCCGCCTGCTGAAGCAGGGCGGCCGGCTGCTGCGCGAGGCATCGTACGAGCACTCGTACCCGCACTGCTGGCGATGCCGGAACCCCCTGATCTACAAGGCCGTCTCGAGCTGGTTCGTGCGCGTGACCGACGTCAAGGACCGTCTACTCGAGAACAACCAGCAGATCACCTGGGTGCCCGAGAACGTCAAGGAGGGCCAGTTCGGCAAGTGGCTCGAGGGCGCGCGCGACTGGTCGATCAGCCGCAACCGCTACTGGGGCTCACCGATCCCGGTGTGGAAGAGCGACGACCCGAACTTCCCCCGCGTCGACGTGTACGGCTCGCTCGCCGAGATGGAGACGGATTTCGGCCGCCTGCCGCGCAACGCCGATGGCGAGGTGGACCTGCACCGTCCGTACATCGACGACCTCACGCGTCCGAACCCCGACGACCCGACCGGCCGTTCGACGATGCGCCGCATCGAGGACGTGCTCGACGTGTGGTTCGACTCCGGTTCGATGCCGTTCGCGCAGGTGCACTACCCGTTCGAGAATCACGAGTGGTTCGACGAGCACTCGCCGGCCGACTTCATCGTCGAGTACATCGGTCAGACGCGCGGCTGGTTCTACGTCATGCACGTCCTGTCGACCGCGCTGTTCGACCGGCCCGCGTTCACGGGGGTGTCGTGCCACGGCATCGTCCTCGGAAACGACGGACAGAAGATGTCCAAGTCGCTGCGCAACTACCCGGACGTCCGTGAGGTCTTCGATCGCGACGGATCGGATGCCATGCGCTGGTTCCTGATGTCGAGTTCGGTGCTGCGCGGCGGAAACCTCGTGGTGACGGAGGAGGGCATCCGCTCGGGCGTCCGCGAGTTCCTGCTGCCGATGTGGAACGCGTGGTACTTCTTCGCAACCTACGCGAACGCCTCCGGCGACGGGTACACGGCCGAGTGGCGCACCGACTCCACCGACGTGCTCGACCGCTACATCCTCGCGCTCACCGGTGACCTCGTGCGCGATGTCGCCACCGACCTCGAGGGCCTGGACTCCACGACCGCGGCCGAGCGCCTGCGCGACTTCGCCGAGGTGCTGACGAACTGGTACATCCGCCGCTCGCGCGACCGGTTCTGGGTGGGCGTCACCGACGATCCGTCCAGCCGCGAGGCATTCGACACGCTCTACACGGTGCTGGAGACGCTGACCCGCGTCGCCGCCCCGCTGCTGCCGCTCGTGACCGAGCGCGTGTGGCAGGGCCTCACGGGTGGCCGCAGCGTCCACCTCGAGGACTGGCCGGATGCCGCAGCGTTCCCGGCCGCGGCCGACATCCGGACCGCCATGGACACCGTCCGCGACGTCTCGAGCGTCGCCAACGCCCTGCGCAAGCGCGAGGGCAAGCGCGTGCGCCTGCCGCTGCCGCGCCTGACGGTGGTGACCCCGGATGCCGCGGGCCTCGCGCAGTTCGAGGATCTCGTGCGTGAGGAGCTCAACGTCAAGGACGTCCGGCTCGTCGATCTCACTCCGCAGTCGTTCGACGAGTTCGGCCTCGCGCAGCGCCTCGTCGTGAACGCTCGCGCGGCGGGACCGCGCCTGGGCAAGCGCGTGCAGCAGGTCATCCAGGCGGCCAAGGCGGGCGCCTGGGCCGAGACCGATCGCGGCATCGTGGTGCAGACCCCGGACGGCGAGGTCGTGCTGGGCCTCGGCGAGGGGACCCTCGAGACCGACGCTTCACGTCTCGCGGAGGGAGAGGCGGTCGCGCTGCTGGTCGCGGAGGACGGATTCCTCGTCCTCGATACCTCGACCACACCCGAACTCGAGGCCGAAGGTCTGGCGCGCGACATGATCCGCGGCATCCAGGACACGCGAAAGGCCGCGGGCTTCGACGTGAGCGACCGCATCGCGCTGACTCTCACGTTCGACGACGACACCGACGCGCGCGCCGTCGCCCACGCGTTCGACCTCGCGGGCGTGGCATCCGAGACCCTCGCCGAAGGCGTCGTCCTCGCGAGCCGTACCGAGCGTCTCATCGAACGCGGCGAGGCACGCGAGCCGGAGTTCGAGAACGTCCTCGCGGCGAAGACCTACGCGAACGCCGGCGCCGTCACGGTGGCGGTCGCCCGGATCGGAGCACCCGCATGAGCGACCGTTCCCGCGCCGACGCCGTCTACGCCGCACTCCTCGAACGTCAGGGCGAGCAGTGGGTGCAGCCGCGCGTCGAGCGCACCCGCCGTGTGCTCGAGCTGCTCGACGACCCGCAGCGCACCTACCGTGTGATCCACGTGACGGGGACCAACGGGAAGACTTCGACGAGCCGCATCATCGAGAGCCTGCTGCGATCGCTCGGCCTGCGCACCGGCCTCTTCACGAGCCCGCACCTCGAGCGCTTCACGGAGCGCATCCTCATCGACGGCGAGCCGGTGGCGGATGCCGCGATCGCCGACGCGTGGGACGAGATCCAGCCCTTCGTGCAGATGGTGGATGCCGAGCTCGAGGCGGCGGGCGACGCGGCGCTGACGTTCTTCGAGCTGCTGACCGTGCTCGCGTTCGTCGCGTGCGCCGACGCACCCATCGACGTCCTCGTGCTCGAGGTGGGCATGGGTGGTGAGTGGGACTCGACGAACACCGCCGACGGCGATGTGGCGGTGTTCACTCCCATCGACATCGACCACACCGACCGGCTGGGGAGCACCATCGCGGAGATCGCGACCGTGAAAGCCGGGATCATCAAGCAGGGCGCCGCCGTCGTCTCGGCCGCGCAGCCCGAGGAGGCGCGCCGCGCCATTCTCGCGCGTGCCGAGAAGATGCACGCCACGGTCGCCTTCGCCGGCGACGGCTTCGCGCTCGAAACGCAGACGCTCGCCGTCGGCGGACAGCTGTTGACGGTGCGCGGCGTCGCGGGAACCTACCCCGAGTTGTACCTGCCCCTCTACGGCGCGCACCAGGGTGCGAATGCCGCCCTGGCGATCGCCGCGGTGGAATCGCTCATCGGCGGGGGCGAACAGCCGTTGAACGCCGACGTCGTGGGCGACGGCCTCGGTGCGGCGACGTCGCCGGGCCGCCTGCAGCTCCTCGGTACGGCGCCCACCGTTCTGGTGGACGCGGCGCACAACCCGCACGGTGCGCGGGCGCTCGTCGCCGCCCTCGACGAAGCGTTCGACATCGACGAATGGGGAGCGGTCATCGGCATCCTGGCCGGCAAGGACACCGTCGGCATCGTCTCGACGCTCGCCCCCGCCGTCGCGCGCGTCTTCGCCACGGCGCCCGACAGCGATCGCGCCGCCGACCCCGACCGCATCGCCGATGTCGCCGAAGCCGCGGACGTTCCGGTCACCGTGCACCCGACGCTCGAGGATGCCGCGGACGCGGCGCGCGCGTGGGCCGCGGAATCCGACCGCCGCGCCGTCGTGATCGCCGGTTCCGTCGTCCTGGCGGGCGAGGCGCTGCGCCTGTCGGAGCTCGAGGACTGGAAGGCGGGGTGGCAGGCGTGAGTCCCCGCGAGCCCCGCCCTCCGCGCAAGCGGCGCCCGCGCCGCGCCCGCGGGGCGCTCGAGTCGCTCGGGGCGGTCGTCCTGGGCTTCGAATCCATCATCGTGTTCCTCGGCGGCCTCGTGGTCTACGGTCTCCGCGCGCTGCCATGGGGGATCGAGCCATGGTGGGGGATCGTGGGCGGTGTCGTCATGGCCGTCGCGATGGTCGCGACCTCGGGACTGCTCCGCCACCGCTGGGCGATCGTGGTCGGGTGGGTGCTCCAGGTGATCCTCGCCCTCGGTGGCATCCTGGTTCCCGCCCTCGCGGTGGTCGCGCTCATTTTCGGCGGGATGTGGGCGTATGCGACCATCAAGGGAGCGGCCCTCGACCGTGCCAATGCACGACGGGCCGTCGACCCCGACCTCTCGAACGGAGAATGACCCATGGCCACCGAAGAGACCCTCGTCCTGGTCAAGCCCGATGGCGTCGCCCGCGGCCTCACGGGCGCGATCCTCGCCCGCATCGAAGCGAAGGGCTACGCCCTCGTCGACATCCGTCTCGTCGAGCCCGACCGCGAGACGCTGGCGCAGCACTACGCCGAGCACGAAGGAAAGCCGTTCTACGAGCCGCTCCTGGAGTTCATGCTCTCCGGCCCGTCGGTGGCGATCCGCCTAGCGGGCAACCGCGTCATCGAGGGCTTCCGTTCCCTCGCCGGCACCACCGACCCCACGACGGCGGCCCCGGGCACGATCCGCGGCGACTTCGGCCGCGACTGGGGCCTCAAGGTCCAGCAGAACCTCGTCCACGGCAGCGACAGCCCCGAGTCCGCCGCGCGCGAACTCTCCATCTGGTTCGACTGAGCCCGGATGCCACGACGGCCGCCGCTCCCTCGCGGGGCGGCGGCCGTCGTCGTACTCGTGTCAGAGCTGGGCGAGCACGTCCAGCCGCAGCTGCGCGATCACGGCGACCACGACATAGGCGCCGAACGTCATCAGCGGCACCCACGCCATCAGTGAGCCCGCGGCATCCCGGACCTTCGGTCCGACCGGCACGATGCCCTCGCGCAGAAGGTGCAGGGTCACGGCGATGAATGTAGGGATCGTCACCGACCACGTCACCATGCACCAGGGGCAGAGGGTGCCGAGCACGAAGATGCTCTGCGAGATGAGCCAGATGACGAAGCTCATCGCGCCGGCGATCCCGAGCCAGAACAGGGTCCAGAACCAGCGCGCGAATCGGGCGCCCGCGAGCAGCGCGACACCCACCACGATCGGGGCGATCCACGCGGCAAGTCCAATGATCGGGTTGGGGAACCCGAAGACACTGCCCTGCCACGACGTCAGATTCGCGGTGCACTGGACGAGCACGTTGAAATCGCAGGATGCCGGACCCCCGCCGTCCATGAGCTGGTGGAACCGTTCCATCGTGAGCGAGAACGCGGCCCACCATCCCACGGCTCCCGCGACGATCAACCACACCGCGAGCACTCGGGGCGGACGCGGGGCGACGGTTTCACTCATGCTCGCGATTCTTCCACCGTCGTGTTCGGTGCCGCCTGTGCGATCCCTCGTCGTCGAGCAGCCCGCGCTGCGTGCATCCGCCGATGAACGCGATCGACGGGCGGAAACGCTGCCTCACGACGTTTCTCGCCGCGGATCGCGTTTCTCACCGAGGAAGACACCTCGCGCCTGCGAACGAATCCGGCCGACCGTGCGATAATGGAGCTTCGATGAGCCGCGGCCGCGCCGCAGGAGCATCACCAGCAGACTTCGGGCGATGACCGCCCTTCGCAGCTCGAGCCACCGGCCGGCTGCAGACCGAGTGAGTTCGCGGCCCCGCCGGGTGCGGCGCCGCACGAGATTTCGCCGGGCGACGCGCGGTGTCGCCCGCCAGGGAGTACGTCCGATATGGCCGACGCAACCGAAGATCAGACCCCCACCGATACCCCGGTGGTCGACACCCCCGCCGCCGAGGCGCTCGATGGCCAGACCCCTGAGGTCGCCGACACCGTCGCGACCTCGGAGCAGGATGCCGACGACGAAGCGGCCGTCGAGGATGCCGAGACCGCGGCAGCCGCCGATTCCGGTGAGCCCGCGGTTCTCGCGGCGGATGTCACCGACACGGCGGACACCGCCGAGGCGGAGGCCGTGACGGCGACGGATGCCATCGAGCCCGAGGTCGAAGCGCCTCCGGTCGAGGCCGAGACGTCCGCGGCGACGGACGCGCAGCCCGAGGCCGCCGCAGAGTCCGAGACGCCGGCCGCACCCGCCGGTCAGCCCGACGCCCCGGCTGAGCCCGAGGCCGTGGCATCCGAGCCCGAAACCCCCGCCGCGCCCGAGAAGCCCGCGATCCCCACCGCCGTCTCGCTCGGACTCCTGCCCGAGGTCTTCGTCTCGGCCGTGTCGACGCAGCTGCACTTCTACGCCCCCGAACTGCCGCCACTGCCCGCGGTCGACGATGTCGACGACCGCGACGACGACGCCCCGGTCGAGCGGACCTCCGCCAACGCCCGCCGTCGCAACCGCCGCCGCGGGGGAACCGCCGGCGGCTCCGACGAGCCGACCGAGGCTCCGGCCGCTCCGGTTCGCCAGCGCGCGGTCGAGCTCATCACCGAACCGCAGCGCATCAAGGGATCGACGCGCCTCGAAGCCAAGAAGCAGCGTCGGCGCGACGGCCGCGAGGCCGGGCGTCGTCGCCCCGTCGTGACCGAGGCGGAGTTCCTCGCCCGCCGCGAGGCCGTGGATCGCGTCATGGTCGTGCGGTCCAAGGGCGGTCGCATCCAGATCGGCGTGCTCGAAGACAACGTGCTCGTCGAGCACTACGTCGCCCGCAACCAGGATGCCTCGCTCATCGGCAACGTGTACCTCGGTCGCGTGCAGAACGTCCTGCCGAGCATGGAAGCCGCGTTCGTCGACATCGGTCGCGGCCGCAACGCGGTGCTGTACTCCGGCGAAGTCGACTGGGACGGTGTCGAGACCGGCAACCAGCCCCGCCGCATCGAGCTGGCGCTGAAGTCGGGCGACCGCGTCCTCGTGCAGGTCACCAAGGATCCCGTGGGCCACAAGGGCGCCCGCCTGACGAGCCAGATCTCCCTGCCGGGCCGCTACCTCGTGTACGTGCCGAACGGGTCGATGAACGGCATCTCGCGCAAGCTCCCCGACACCGAGCGCGCGCGCCTGAAGAAGATCCTCAAGGAGGTGCTGCCCGAGTCGTCGGGCGTCATCGTCCGCACAGCCGCCGAGGGCGCCACCGAAGACCAGCTGACGCGCGACGTGCAGCGACTCACCGCGCAGTGGGAGCACATCAGCACCCAGGTGGCGACGATCCAGGCGCCCGCGCTGCTGCATTCCGAGCCCGACCTGCTGGTGAAGATCGTGCGCGACGTCTTCAATGAGGACTTCACCCGGATGCTGATCCAGGGCGATGAAGCGCTCTCCACGATCTCGAACTACCTCGCGGGCGTCGCCCCCGACCTGCTCGAGCGCGTCGAGAAGTACGAGGGCGACCAGGACCCGTTCGACGCGTTCCGCATCACCGAGCAGATCGAGAAGGCGCTCGACCGCAAGGTCTGGCTGCCCTCGGGTGGCTCGCTTGTGATCGACCGCACCGAGGCCATGACCGTGGTCGACGTCAACACCGGCAAGTTCGTCGGCTCGGGCGGCAACCTCGAAGAAACCGTCACCAAGAACAACCTCGAGGCGGCGGAAGAGATCGTCCGCCAGCTCCGGCTGCGCGACATCGGCGGCATCATCGTCGTCGACTTCATCGACATGGTGCTCGAGTCCAACCGCGACCTCGTCCTGCGTCGCCTGATCGAGTGCCTGAGCCGCGACCGGACGAAGCACCAGGTCGCCGAGGTCACCTCGCTGGGTCTGGTCCAGATGACTCGAAAGAAGTTGGGCCTGGGCCTGCTCGAGACGTTCAGCGAGGCGTGCGAGGTCTGCGCCGGCCGCGGTGTGATCGTCCACCACGACCCGGTCGTGAAGCACCGCTCCGCTCCGGCGGCGAACGGCAACGGCAACGGCAATCGCCGGGGGAGCCGGGGCGGCAACGGTTCGCCGGCGGGCAACGGGTCGAACGGCGGAAACGGAAACGGAAACGCTAACGGCGGCCCCGCGGCCCCGACCGGTGGCACGCACGTGATCACGGAGGGCGTCAAGTCCGCGCTCGCGCAGATCGCGGCATCCACGATCCACCCGACGGTCGACGACCCCGCGGTCGTCGAGGCCGCCGTGGTCGCGTCCGTGGAAGCGGTGATGGATGCCAAGGTCGAGCCCCCCGTGCGCGAGAAGCGTCCGCGCAAGAAGCGCGAGCCGAAGGCCCCCCGCACCGAGAAGGACGCTCTGCTGGAGTCGGTGCTCGAGGCGCTGCCCGAGCCCAAGGCTCCGGGTCAGGGCCGTTCGCGCCGTCGCGTGACGACCGCCGCCCTGACGGGCACCCCGGTCAGCGCGCAGCCCGCCGACGAGTCCTAGGCCGTCGTTCCCGCGCGTGAGGGGTCAGGATTCGTCGCCTGACGGAGGTCCGAAGCGACAGATATTGACCCCTCACGCGG